>JAPKHL010000046.1 GCA_026646875.1 Rhodocyclaceae bacterium
GGCCAGTGGGTGGACTTCCGCCAGGAGGACGGCAGCGTGGCCCGCGAACGGCTCAACTGGATCAGCCCGCAGCGCGGCATCCTGGTCTTCAGCAACCATCGCTCGGCCAAGGCCATTTCTTTCTCGCCCGAAGCCCTGGCGCGGCAGATCCGCGACGGGCAGGCCTGCATCGTGCGCGACGAGCCGCTGTTCGAGCGTGCCCTCGATGGCGTCATGCGCTCGCTGAACGCCGCCTGACGCTCCAACGCCGTCCCGGCGGTCCCGTTCTGTCGGCAAGGCGACAGACGGCACCCGCGTGTGCCGCTATGCTGGCGCCACCGGTCATGTGCAGCGTCGGGAGGGAGGCGGGATGGAAGAAGCGGATGTCATCATCGTCGGCGGCGGCATCGCGGGCATCTGCGCCGCAATCGAGTTGCTCGACGCCCGGCGCTCGGTGTGTCTCATCGACCGCGACCGCGCGGAAAATTTCGGCGGCCTCGCCCGCGAGAGTTTTGGCGGCATCTTCCTGGTCGACACCCCGGAGCAGCGACGGGCCGGCATCCGCGACAGTGACGCGCTGGCCCTGGCGGACTGGCTGAGTTTCGCCGGTTTCGACGACAGCGACACGGACACCGGCAGGGACGATGCCTGGCCTCGTGCCTGGGCCAAAGCTTACGTCAGCCGCTGCACCGGCGAGGTTGGCGACTGGCTGCGTGCCAGCGGCATCCGCTTCATCGCCCTGCCCAACTGGGTCGAGCGGGGGCTCTACCGGCCTGGCAATTCGGTCCCGCGTTTCCACATGGTCTGGGGAACCGGACAGGTGCTGGCAGAAACGCTCATCGCCCGCCTCGAGCGCCACCCCCACAGGGCCCGACTGGCCCTGCGCTTCGGACAAAGGGTCGAGCGCCTGCTGAGCCATGCCGGAGCGATCACCGGCGTGGCCGGCTGCGACGAAAACAGCGGCCAACCGTTCGAACTACGGGCCGGCTGTGTGATCGTCGCAACCGGGGGCATCAACGGCAACATCGAGCGCGTCCGCCGGCACTGGCATGCCGACTGGGGGCAGGCGCCACGGATCCTGCTCAACGGCTCCCACCGCTACGCCGACGGCACGTTGCACGATGCCGTTGCCGCCCGGGGCGGCCGCCTCACCCACCTCGACCGGATGTGGAACTACGCCGCCGGGGTGCACCATCCGCACCCGCGCAAACCCCTGCACGGCCTCTCGCTGGTACCGCCACGCTCGGCACTGTGGCTCGACTGGCGTGGCCGACGCATCGGTCCGATGCCGCTGGTCAGCGGCTTCGACACGCGCGACCTGGTGACGCGCATCTGCGCCCAGGAACGCACCTACTCCTGGCAGCTGATGAATCGCCGCATCGCCCTCAAGGAGCTTGCCGTCTCCGGCGCCGAATTCAATCCGTCGATCCGCGAGCGACGGATCCTCGGCTTCCTGCGCGACATCCTGCTCGGCAACCGCTGGCTGGTGGACACCATGATTCGCGAGTGCCCCGATTTCGTCGTTGCCGACACCCTCCCCGAGCTCGTCGCGCGGATGAACGCCTTCAATGGCGATGACGCGGTCCGCCTGGAGCACGTACGGGCCGCTGCAGAGAGCTACGATGCCGGCATCGCCCGTGGCGAGCCCCTGCACAACGACGAACAGCTGCGGCGCATCGCCGCCCTGCGCCGCTGGAAAGGCGACCGCCTGCGCACCTGCCGCTTCCAGCCGATCCTCGCTGCGCGCGCAGGCCCGCTGATTGCCGTGCGCGAATTCATCATCAGCCGCAAGAGCCTCGGCGGCATCCAGACCGACCTTGCCTGCCGTGTCCTCGATACGGCAGGACAGCCCGTACCAGGCCTGCTCGCCGCCGGCGAGGCAGCCGGCTTTGGCGGCGGCGGCATGCACGGTCTGCGCGCCCTGGAGGGCAGCTTTCTCGGCGGCTGCATCCTTGGCGGCCGGATCGCCGGACGCAGCGCCGCCGGCCTGACCTGAGACACAAGGAGAGAGCCCTCATGAAGAAGACCGGCGCCTGGCTGGCCGTACATGCACTCGAGCAACTTGGAATCGAGTTCACCTTCGGCATTCCCGGAGTGCACACCACCGAGCTGTACGATGAACTGAACAATTCGCGACGGATCACTCCGGTACTCGTCACGCACGAGCTCGGCGCTGCCTTCATGGCCGACGCGGTCAGCCGCAGCTCGGCACACACCGGCACGCTGGTGATTGTCCCCGCCGCTGGCGCCACGCACGCGGCGAGCGGCATCGGCGAAGCCTTTCTCGACGGAATCGCCATGCTGGTGATCAGCGGCGGCGTGCGCCGTGACCTTGGCAAGCGCTACCAGCTGCACGAGATCGACCAGCACGCCTTCCTGCAGCCGCTCACCAAGGCCACCTTCCGCGTCGAACGGCACGATCAGATCATCCCGCTGCTCCACGAAGCACACCGCATCGCCAACGAAGGCGAGCCCGGCCCGGTGTTTGTCGAGATTCCCGTGGAAATCCAGCTCTTTCCCGGCGAAGCCGGCGATATCGACAGGTCGCCGCCAGCGCCGCCTCCCCCCGCCACGCCGGAGCCCGACAGCATCGCCCGGGCCGCCGCGCTGCTCCTTGCCGCCCGTCGTCCCGCGCTCTTCGTCGGCTGGGGCGGCCGCGAGGCACAGCAGCACCTCGCGGCCATCGCCGAACATCTGCAGGCGCCAGTCGCCACCACGCTGCAGGGACTCGCCAGCTTTCCCGCCGAACACCCCCTGCACACCGGCTTCGGCTTCGGGCCGGCGGCGGTGCCGGCGGCACGCAACGCCTTTGCCGATTGCGACTGCCTGCTCGCCGTCGGCACCCGCTTCAGCGAGATCGCCACCGGCAGCTTCGGGATCAGCGTCCCGGAACGGCTGATCCACATCGATATCAACCCGCGGGTCTTCAACGCCAACTACCCTGCCGCGCTGACCCTCGCCAGCGATGCCGCGCCGGCGCTCGCCGCTCTGCTCGCCGAATTGCGCCGGCAGGGGCCGGCGCGGCCACCGGATCGCGCCCGGCAGCAGCGCATCGCGGCCGACAAGGCGGCCTACCTGGCCGAATGGCTGGCGCACGACAGTCGCGGACGCATCAACCCGGCGCGCTTCTTCCAGACCCTGCGGGAATCCCTGCCAGATGATGCGATCATGGTCGTCGACGACGGCAACCACACCTATCTCACCGCCGAGCTGTTTCCCGTCCGGAGCGGCGGCAGCCTGCTCGTGCCTACCGACTTCAACGCGATGGGCTACGCCGCCCCGGCCGCCATCGGCGCCCGTCTTGCCAATCCGCAGCGCGAAGTCTGCGCGATCGTCGGTGACGGTGCCTTCATGATGACCTGCATGGAAATCGCCACGGCCGCACGGCTCGAACTCGGCGTGGTCTATTTCGTCTTTCACGACGGCGAACTCTCGCAGATCGCCCAGGCCCAGGCCATTCCCTACAACCGCAAGCCCTGCACAGCCCTCGGCGCGATCGATTTCGAGGGCGTAGCGACCGCCACCGGCGCACACTACCTCGCGCTCACCGACGAGGCCGCGCTGACGGCGACGATCGCCGCCGCGCGCATGCACGCCGGCCGGGGACAGCCGGTGATCGTGGACGTGGCGATCGATTACGGCAAACGCACCGCCTTCACCCAGGGCGCCGTGCAGACCAATTTCCGCCGCTTCCCGCTGGCCCAGCGCCTGCGCATGGTGACACGCGCGATCCGGCGCCGGATCACCGGATGACGCGCGACAATCGCGTCGCCCCACCCTCCGGAACCCGCCCGTGTCCCTGTCCGACGAGATCCGCCCGTACCTTCCCCTGCTGTTGAGCGGACGCTGGTTCGGCCAGTGCACACCGGCCCTGCGCGACGCCCTCCTCGCGCCGGCCCGCCTGCGCCGGCTGGCCGGCGGTGAACGCCTGTTCGCCCGCGGCGATGCCGCCGACGGTCTCTACTGCGTGCTCGAGGGCGCCCTGCGCGTCAGCGGCATCGCCCATGGCGGCAAGGAGGCGCTGCTGCTGTTCCTTGAACCGCCAGCCTGGTTCGGCGAAATCGCCCTCTTCGACGAGGGTCCGCGCACCCACGACGCTTGGGCGGTAGACGCCTGCACCCTGCTGCATGTCCCGCAGGGCGCCCTGCGCGCGCTGCTGTGCGCCAACCCAGCCTGCTGGCGCGAACTCGGCCTGCTGCTCGCCGACAAGCTGCGCCTGGCCTTCGTTGCACTGGAGGCGATGGCGCTGATGCCGGCACAGGCCCGATTGGCACAACGCCTGGCGATGATCGCTGAGGGCTACGGCGAGGGCGGGCCCGCCGGACGGCCGCTGATCCGCATCCCGCAGGAACAGCTTGCCCAGATGGTCTCGCTGTCGCGCCAGACGACCAACCAGATCTTGCGCGACCTGGCTGCACAGGGCGTCCTGCGCCTGCAACGGGGCGGGATCGAGATCGTCGATCCCGACGCCCTGCGCGCCTGCGCCACCCATACCGGCTGAACGGCGCGTTGTGCCGGACATACCCGGCACGGGTCACGAAACAGCAAATCCGCTTGCTTTTTCATGCCCACTGAAAAATAATTAACCAATCACTTGCTTGCTTAATTAAAAGGCACGCATCCGACACAAACATAACCCGGAGACAGCCCGCATGACGACCCCGCCCCCCTCCCGCGACACCGCCACACACCCTTACCCGCATCTGCTCGCCCCGCTCGATCTCGGCTTCGTCACGCTGAAGAACCGCGTGCTGATGGGCTCCATGCACACCGGGCTGGAAGAAGCGCCGAAAGGCTTCTCGCGGCTTGCCGCGTTCTATGCCGAACGCGCCCGCGGCGGTGTCGGACTGATCGTCACCGGCGGTATCGGCCCGAACGAGGACGGCGTGGTGATGCCCGGCGCCGCCGCGCTGACCGACGAAGCACATGCCGAGAAGCACCGCAAGATCACCGAGGCCGTGCATCGCGAAGGTGGCCGCATCGCCCTGCAGATCCTGCACACCGGGCGCTATGCCTACCATCGCGGCGCGGTCGCGCCCTCGGCCGTGCAGGCGCCGATCTCGCCGGCGCGCCCCCGCGAGATGAGCGAGGAGGATATCCTGCGCACCATTGCCGATTACGCCGCCTGTGCGCGACTCGCCCGCTTCGCCGGTTACGACGGGGTCGAGGTGATGGGGTCGGAAGGCTATCTGATCAACCAGTTCATCGCCCCCCAGACCAATCTGCGCAACGATGCCTGGGGCGGCGCCTTCGAGAACCGCATCCGCTTCGCTGTGGAAACCGTGCGTGCGGTACGCGATGCCTGCGGTACCGATTTCATCATCATCTATCGGCTGTCGATGCTCGATCTCGTCGAGGGCGGCAGCACCTGGGAAGAAATCGTGGCGCTGGCCAAGGCCATCGAGGCCGCCGGGGCGACGCTCATCAACACCGGTATCGGCTGGCACGAAGCACGCATTCCGACCATCGCCACGATGGTCCCGCGCGCCGCCTTCGCCTGGGTCACCAAACGCCTGATGGGCGAAGTCGGCGTTCCCCTGGTCACCACCAACCGCATCAACACGCCGGAAGTCGCCGAAGAGGTCATTGCCTCGGGCTGCGCCGACATGGTCTCGATGGCACGCCCCTTCCTCGCCGATCCGGATTTCGTCAACAAGGCCGCCGCCGGTCGCGCGGACGAGATCAACACCTGCATCGCCTGCAACCAGGCCTGTCTTGACCACATCTTCAACGGCAAGCTGACGTCCTGCCTGGTCAATCCGCGCGCCTGCCACGAAACCGAACTGCAGATCGCGCCGGCCGCGACGCCGAAGAAGATCGCCGTTGTCGGCGCGGGTCCGGCCGGCCTGGCCTGCGCCACGACCGCCGCCGAGCGCGGCCATGCGGTGACGCTGTTCGACGCGGCCCCGGTGATCGGCGGCCAGTTCAATGTCGCACGACGCATTCCGGGCAAGGAAGAATTCAACGAGACGCTCCGCTATTTCGCCCGCCGCCTCGAAATCACTGGCGTCGAGCAGCGGCTCGGCCGGCGCGTCGAGGCCACCGATCTCGCCGGCTTCGATCATGTCGTGCTGGCCACCGGGATCGTTCCGCGCACGCCTGACATTCCCGGCATCGGACATCCCAGCGTGACGGGCTACCTCGATCTGCTCGAAGGCCGGCGCAAGGCCGGGCAGCGCGTTGCGATCATTGGTGCCGGCGGCATCGGTTTCGATGTCGGCGAATACCTCACGCACGCGCATGACGGCAAGGACGAGTTGACCCGCTTCCAGGACGAATGGGGCATCGACACCGCATTCCGCGCGCGCGGCGGTCTCAAGGCGCCGCTCGACGAGATGGCGCCGCGCTCGGTCTGGCTGCTGCAGCGCAAGAGCGCCAAGGTCGGCGACGGATTGGCCAGGACCACTGGCTGGATTCGCCGCACCCTGCTCAAGAAGCGCGGCGTGCAGATGCTTGCAGGCGTCGGTTACGAGCGCATCGACGACGCCGGCCTGCACATCCGCATCGATGGCGAAACGCGCTGCCTGCCGGTCGACACCATCGTCGTCTGCGCGGGCCAGGAGCCCCGCCGCGAGCTGGAAGCCGGCCTGCGCGCCGCGGCCATTCCCTTCTCGCTGATCGGCGGCGCCGACGTCGCCGCCGAGCTGGATGCCAAGCGCGCCATCGACCAGGGTACCCGCCTGGCGGCCACGCTGTAGCCATGGCGCGCGGTCGCAAGCCCCTGCCCCCGGACGCCAGCCGCCGCAGCGACCTGCTGCGCGCGGCAGCACGTCTGTTCGTCGAGAAGGGATTCGATGCCACCACCACGCGCGACATCGCCGAGGCCGTCGGCATGCGCGCCGGCAGCCCGTTCTACCACTTCCGCAGCAAGCAGGAGTTGCTCAAGGCCGCGATGATCGGCGGACTGGAGGCCGGTGCCGAGCGACTGCGGGCCGCCTGCGCGGACATCGCCGATCCGGAAGCGCGCCTGCGCGCCATGGTGCGCGCCCATCTGGGCAACCTGCTGGAAAACGAGTGCCCGGCGCCAATGCTGCTTGGCGAAACACGCGCCCTCGAGGCGGCCGACCGCGCAGAAATCGCAGCCGCCTTCGACCGCTACCAGCACCCCTGGCAGACCACGCTCGACGCGCTGGCGGCCAGCGGCAAGCTGGCCAGTTCCGCGCCGCCGGTGCGCCTGCTGCTTTTCGGCATGCTCAACTGGACGCCTCAGTGGTATCGCAGCGACGGCCCACTGACCCTGGACCAGCTGGCCGCGGCCTGCGTCGAGCTGCTGCTCGGCCAGCCCCCGGACAGGAGCGTTTCGGGATGAGCCGTCACTCCGCCCACCCCCCGCTCGAAACCGTCCTCGCCGCCGACGGCACTCCGCTCGCTGCTCGCTTCCATCTCCCGGCGGGCACGGCGCGCGGCGCCGTCCTGATCGTTCCGGCCATGGGCGTCGGCCAGGATTACTACGGCGATTTCGCCCACTGGCTGGCGCAGGCCGGCCATGCCGTAGCCACCTTCGACTACCGGGGGATGGGCCGCTCACGCCGGGGCCCCCTGCGGGAGCTGCAGGCCGACATTCTCGACTGGGCCGCCCTCGACTGCAGCGCGGTGCTGGACGCACTCGCCGAGCGTCACCCCGACCTGCCGCTGAACTGGATCGGACACAGCCTCGGTGGCCAGATCCTGCCGTTCTGCCCGCAGCACACGCGACTCGCGCGCGCGGTGACGGTCGGCACCGGCAGCGGCTACTGGCGCGAGAACACCTGGACGCTGCGCAGCTACGTCTGGTGGCTGTGGTATGTCGTGGTCCCGCTGGCACTGCCGCTCTGCGGCTATTTCCCGGGCCGCCGGCTACGCAAGGTCGGCGACCTGCCCCGCGGCGTCATGGCGCAATGGCGGCGCTGGTGCCTGCATCGGGACTACGCGGTCGGCGTCGAGGGCGAAACGGCACGTCGACAATTCGCGAGTGTAACGGTACCGATCGTCTCGCTCTCATTCACCGACGACGAGTACATGTCGGCACGCAATACCGAATCGCTGCACGCCTTCTATACCGGCGCCCGATGCACCCTGCGGCGCATCGCGCCCGGGGACGTCGGCGCGCGCCGCATCGGTCACTTCGGTTTCTTTCGCCGGCGCTTTGCCGAGACGTTGTGGCGGACCTACCTGCTGCCGGCGCTCGCGGCGGACGGCGACGACCGCGCGGGGTAAGCGCTTCAGACCGTCTGGCGCGCAATCGGCCGGGCCGGATCGCTGCACCATTCGCTCCACGATCCGGCATACAGCCGGGCGCCCTGCAGGCCCGCGATTTCCATGGCCAGCAGGTTGTGACAGGCCGTGACACCGGAACCGCAGTAGAGCACGGCATCCGTCGACGCCACACCGGCAAGCAGGGCGAGGAATTCGCGCCGGAGCTCGGCGGCCGGACGGAAACGGCCATCGCTGTCGAGATTGTCGCGGAAGAAGCGGTTGCGCGCCCCCGGGATATGCCCGCCGACCGGATCGAGGGTTTCGTTCTCGCCGCGAAAGCGGTCCGGGCTGCGCGCGTCGATCAGGCAGCAGGTGCATGCCTCGAGTTCGGCAGCCAGCGTGCCGGCATCGACAACGCCCGCCCGGAGAACGGGATCCGGAGCGCTCGCGGCTGCGGCATCGAGTGCGGGCGGCACGCGGGTTTCGAGGGTGCCCCCCGCTGACCGCCAGGCCTGGATGCCGCCATCGAGTACGGCAACCTCGTCATGACCCAACCAGCGCAGCAGCCACCACAGGCGGCTGGCAAACGCGCCACCGGCATCGTCGTAGGCGACCACCCGGCAGTCCAGGGTGACGCCGGCCGCAGCCAGCGTCGCCGCCAGCCGACGCGGATCGGGCAGCGGATGACGGCCGTTGGTGCCGGTCAACGGCCCGGAAAGGTCGCGGTCGAGGTGGAGGAAACGAGCGCCGGGCAGGTGCCCGGCAAGATAGTCGCGCTCGCCGGCAGCAGGGTCGGCAAGCTGATGGCGGCAGTCGAACACGCGCCACGCCGGATCGGCAAGATGCGCCGCCAGCGTTGCGCAGTCGACCAGCGGCGGCAGACTCACTCGGCCGCGCCAGCGTCGCTGGCGGCCTCCTCGAGCCAGGCGCGCGCCTCGAGGTCGTCGTCGAAGACGCGCAGATCGGCGCGCACGAAGATCTGCGACAGCCAGGCGCTCCAGGTCAGCCACTGACTGTCGGTGACCACGGCGATGCGGTTGAAGTCGTTGGCGTGCGAACGCGAGAAGACCAGCTCCTCCCACGCCACGTCGAGCGTGAAATCGGCCATCTGACGCAGATCGAAATAGAGATCGACCGGGCCCTCGAACTTGATCTTGTAATTGACGAGTTCCTCGAACTCCTTGTAGTCGGCCAGGGTGAACTCGCCGAAAACAGTCACGTCAACCCGGTTCGGCTGATGGTCGGTCACGATCATGGAATGGCTCCGCGTGTTGGTTTTGCGCAGTTTAGCATCAGTCCTGCGCGGCCGGACCGGCGCGCACGAGGCGGGTGGCGGCGATGCCGCTGGCAACGATCAGGGCAATCGCCAGCCAGGCGCCGGCAGACAGCCGTTCACCCCAGAGCAGCGCCCCGAAGAGGCTGGCGAAGATCACCGTGCTGTAGGCCAGGCTCGCCGCGACCAGCGTCTGCCCACGCTTGTAGGCCCGCGTCATGGCCAGTTGCGCGAGGGTAGCGAAGGCGGCGACGCCGAAGAGCAGCAGGGCGCCCCGCGCATCGACGGCATGGAACTCGTGCGCGCCCATCCAGAGCGCGCTACCGACGGTGGACAGCAGGGAGAAATAGAAGACCGTGCGCGCCTCGGTTTCGCCGCGCGCGCCCAGCTCGCGGACGTTGTAATAGGCCAGTCCGGCCATCAGCCCGGAGCCGAGTCCGATCAGCCCGCCGGCCAGCTGGTCGGCGCGCAGGGTGGGCTGCAGCAGCAGGACGACGCCGACAAAACCGAGCAGCAACGCGCCCAGCATGCCACGACGCGGGCGCTGCCCGCCGAGCCAGACGAGCAGCAGGGCGAGGAAAAGCGGCGAGGTGTAGTTGAGCGTGACAGCGGTGGCGAGCGGCAGCAGGACGATTGCGTAGAAGTAGAGCAGCAGCGAAATGAAGCCGCTGACGCCGCGCAGCAGCTGGAAGCGCCAGTGCGGCGTGGCCAGCCGGACGCCCTGCAGGCGGACGATGACGAACATCATGAGCAGCGAGATGGCGCTGCGGTAGAAGACGATTTCCGGGGCAGAGAAGGCGGCGGCCGCCAGTTTCACGCAGACGCCCATGCAGGCGAAGCTGAAGCTGGCGACGATCATCCAGAGGGCTTGCACGGACGGTCTTCCTGGCGGGCCGGCAGCCGGCGGCCGCCTAGAGGTGCGGTTCGATAATGCTGCGGTAGAAGGCGTGGAAGTGGCGCATGCCATCCTCCATCGGCGTCTGGTAGGGTCCCGTCTCGCTGCGCCCCTGGCGCATCAGCGCACGCCGGCCACGATCCATGCGCTCGCCGATCTCGTCATCCTCGATCGCCGTTTCCATGTAGGCGGCCTGTTCCGCCTCGACGAACTCGCGCTCGAACAGGGCGATGTCCTCGGGATAATAGAACTCCACGACGTTGGTCGTCCGGTCGACGTCGCGCGGAATCAGCGAGGACACCACGAGCACGTGCGGGTACCACTCGACCATTACGTTCGGGTAGTAGGTGAGCCAGACCGCACCCTGCTTCGGTCGCTCGGCGCCATAGTAGTCACGCACCGCCTGCTGCCAGCGGGCATAGACTGGCGACCCCGATTTCAGCAGCGAGGTAATGCCGACCCGCTGTACCGAATACCAGTCCCCGAACTGCCAGGAGAGATCGTCGCAGGTGACGAAATTGCCCAAGCCCGGATGAAAGGGGACCACATGGTAGTCCTCGAGGTAGACCTCGATGAAGGTCTTCCAGTTGTAGTTGCACTCGTGGATTTCGACCTTGTCGAGGCGGTACCCTGAAAAGTCGAAATCGCCGGCGACGCTCATACCGGCGAGGTCGACGCTGGCCGAGCGCGGCCCGCCGAAAAGCAGGCCGTTCCAGTTTTCCAGCCTCTGCTTGCCAAGGTGCAGGCAGGGATTCTGCGGAAAATGCGGTGCGCCGATCAGCATGCCGCCACTGTCGTAGGTCCAGCGGTGCACCGGGCAGACGATGGTGTCGGCCTTTCCCGATCCCTGCAGCATGATCGCCTGGCGGTGCCGGCAGACGTTCGACATCCGCCAGACGGCATCCTCGCTGCGAACCAGCATGCTGGCGTGATCGAGCCACTCGAGGGTACGGTAATCGCCGTTTTCCGGCACCATCAACGCGTGGCCGGCATAGCCGGGGCCGGCGGCGAAGAGGTGTTCCTGCTCCAGCGCGAACAGGCGTTCGTCGAAATACCAGTCGACCGGGAGCTGCGGGGGGACGGAAGCAAGCATGGCTGCGTCTGCGGGGCGCGGCCAGTGCGCGGGCACGCCCCGGGGAGAATTGAAAAGAGGGGGATTCTAGCCCCGTTTCCATTTGACCAGAAGCCCCTTGTTGCGCTATTTTCGCCTGTCCGATCAGGCCTTTTCCCGGCCGCTCCCCGGTTTCCCCCCATGGCACGATCCACACCCGCACATCCCGCCCCCGACGCACCGAAATTCGAGGCCGCGCTCGCCGAACTCGAACAGATCGTCCAGAACATGGAAAGCGGCCGGCTGCCGCTCGACGAATCGCTCGCCGCCTACCGGCGCGGCAGCGAGCTGCTGCGTCACTGCCAGCAGCAGCTGGCCGATGCCGAACGCCAGGTGCGCATCCTCGAAAATGGCGTCCTGCGCGATTTCGACGCCGCACCGGAGGCCGCGCCATGACCGCACCGTTGTCCGCCGGCCAGACCTTCCCCGATTGGATGCGCGCCGCACAGTCGCAGGTCGAGGCCGCCCTGGCGGCCTGCCTGCCGCCAGCCGAGGCGATTCCGGCCCGCCTGCACGCGGCAATGCGCTATGCCTCGCTGGGCGGCGGCAAGCGGGTCCGCCCGCTGCTTGCCTTCGCCGCCGGAGAACTGACCGACGCCCCCGGTGAGCGGGTGCGCGATGCCGCCTGCGCGGTCGAACTGATTCACGTCTATTCGCTGGTGCACGACGACCTGCCGTGCATGGACGACGACACGCTGCGCCGAGGGCGCCCCACCTGTCACGTCGAATACGACGAGCCGACGGCCCTGCTCGTTGGCGACAGCCTGCAGTCGCTGGCTTTTGAACTGCTGGCGCGCGACGCGGATGGCGATGCCGCCCGGCAACTGGAGATGATCCGCCTGCTGGCGCACGCCAGCGGCTCCTGCGGCATGGCGGGCGGACAGGCGATCGATCTGGCGGCGGTCGGCAGAACGCTGACGCTGCCGGAGCTCGAGCTCATGCACGCGCTGAAGACCGGTGCGCTGATCCGTGCCGCCACCGTGCTCGGCGCCCTGTGCGGCACCCCGCTACCGGAAGCGCAGCGCGACGCACTCGACCGCTACGCCAAACGTGCCGGTCTGCTGTTCCAGGTGGTGGACGACATTCTCGACTGCACGGCAAGCACCAGTACGCTCGGCAAGACCGCCGGCAAAGACGCCGCCGCCGAAAAGCCGACCTACGTCAGCCTGCTCGGTCTTGACCGCGCTCGCGAATTCGCCGCCGATCTGCACGTCGAGGCCTGCGCAGCACTCACTGTTTTCGGCGAACGCAGCCGCCGCCTGGTCGAACTGACCGATTTCATCACCCACCGCAAGTTCTAGCCACGCGCGCGTCCGCCGCGCGCCTGCAACCATGACCACTGCCTACCCCCTGCTCGAGACCATCAACGACCCGGCCGCCCTGCGCCAGCTCGACCGCCGGCAGCTTCCCCAGCTGGCCGAGGAGCTTCGCCGCTTCCTCGTCGAGTCGGTCTCGCGGACGGGCGGCCACCTCTCCTCGAATCTCGGTACCGTCGAACTGACCATCGCGCTGCATTACGTTTTCGACACACCGGAAGACCGGCTGGTCTGGGACGTCGGACATCAGACCTACGCACACAAGGTGCTCACCGGCCGCCGCGCCGGCATGGACCGCCTGCGCATGCACGGGGGCATTTCCGGGTTTCCCAAGCGCAGCGAGAGCACCTACGACACCTTCGGCGTCGGCCACTCCTCGACATCGATATCGGCCGCCCTCGGCATGGCACTGGCCGCCAAGCTGAAGGGCGAATCGCGCCGGACCGTAGCGATCATCGGCGACGGCGCGATGTCGGCCGGCCAGGCCTTCGAGGCGCTCAACAACGCCGGTGTCGCCGATGCCGACATGCTCGTCATCCTCAACGACAACGACATGTCGATCTCGCCACCGGTCGGCGCGCTCAACAAATACCTCGCCCGGCTGTTCTCGGGCAGCACCTTCAACGCCGCCCGCAAGGCGGGGGAAAAGGTCCTCGGCGTTGCCCCGCCGCTGCTCGAATTCGCCAAACGCGCCGAGGAGCACGTCAAGGGCATGCTGACGCCGGGCACGCTGTTCGAGGAGCTCGGCTTCAATTACCTTGGCCCGATCGACGGACACGACCTCGATTCGCTGGTGCCGACCCTGCAGAACATTCGCAAGCTCAAGGGACCGCAGTTCCTGCACGTGATCACCCGCAAGGGACAGGGATACAAGCTGGCCGAGGCCGATCCGGTGTTGTATCACGGCGTCTCCCGCTTCCAGCCCGAGGTCGGCATCGAAGGCGGCAAATCCGGCGGCAAGCCGACCTACACGCAGGTCTTCGGCGACTGGCTGTGCGACATGGCGGCGGCCGAGCCACGCCTGGTCGGCATCACGCCGGCAATGCGCGAGGGTTCCGGCATGGTCCGTTTCGCCGAGCTCTATCCGGACCGCTACCACGACGTGGGGATCGCCGAACAGCACGCCGTAACCTTTGCCGCCGGCCTTGCCTGCGAGGGCATGCGCCCGGTCGTGGCGATCTACTCGACTTTCCTGCAGCGCGCGTATGACCAGCTGGTTCATGACGTCGCGCTGCAGAACCTGCCGGTGCTCTTCGCGCTCGACCGTGGCGGCCTGGTCGGCGCGGACGGCCCGACCCACCATGGCACCTTCGACATCTCCTTCCTCACCTGCATCCCCAACATGGTGGTGATGACACCCGGCGACGAGAACGAATGCCGCCGCATGCTCACCACCGCGCTGGGCATCGACGGCCCGAGCGCGGTCCGCTACCCACGCGGATGCGGCATCGGCGTCGAGGTCGACCGGACGCTGGCGCCGCTGCCGCTAGGCAAGGGGGAACTACGCCGACAGGGCCACGAGATCGCCTTGCTGGCCTTCGGCAGCATGCTGGCCCCGTCCCTCGCCGCCGGCGAAGCGCTCAACGCGAGCGTAGCCAACATGCGCTTCGTCAAGCCGATCGACCGCGAGCTCGTCCTGCAGCTGGCCCGGGAACATTCGCTGCTCGTCAGCGTCGAAGAGAACGCGCTGATTGGCGGCGCCGGCTCGGAAGTCGCGCGCGTGCTTGAGGAAGCCGGCGTATCCACACCGCTTCTGCGGCTTGGCCTGCCCGACGAATTCATCGACCAGGGCGACCAGGCCGTGCTGCTCGCGGAGCTGGGCCTCGACCGTGACGGAATCGTGGCTTCCGCCCGGAGCGCCCTTGCACGCATCGTCACGCCGGCCGCTCCCCGCGCCTTCGGCACGTGAACCGGCGGCGACGCCAGACAACAAACAACAGGAACAGCAATGAACGCACCCCAACCGCCGCAGCAGGCGGCCATGCCCGACGTGCAGGGTTTCGCGGATACCCGGCAGATCGCCATCAACAAGGTCGGCATCAAGTCGATCCGCCACCCGGTGAAGGTTCTCGACAAGACCGGCGGCGTGCAGCACACGATTGCCGTCTTCAACATGTACGTCGGCCTACCGCACAATTTCAAGGGCACGCACATGTCGCGCTTCGTGGAGATCCTGAACAGCCACGAACGCGAGATTTCGGTCGAGAATTTCCCGGCCATGCTGCGTGACATGGTGCACAAGCTCGAAGCCGAGAGCGGCCACATCGAGATGAACTTCCCCTACTTCATCAACAAGGCAGCACCGGTTTCCGGCGTGCAAAGCCTGATGGATTACGACGTGACCCTGATCGGCGACATCGAGGAGGGCATCATCCGCTCAACCATCCGGGTGGTAGTTCCGGTCACCAGCCTCTGCCCGTGCTCGAAGAAGATTTCCGACTACGGCGCACACAACCAGCGCTCGCACGTCACCGTCACCGTCAGCATCAACGACCACCTGTGGATCGAGGAAATCGTCGAACTGGTCGAGCGTGAGGCTTCCTGCGAACTGTTCGGCCTGCTCAAGCGCCCGGACGAGAAGTACGTTACCGAGCGTGCCTACGACAACCCGAAGTTCGTCGAGGACATGGTCCGCGACGTCGCCGCCCGCCTCAACGCCGAAGGCCGTATCGACGCATATACCGTTGAATCCGAGAATTTCGAATCGATCCACAACCACTCGGCCTACGCACTGATCGAGAAGCACAAGCGCTGAGCGTCGTAGCCCCCGCTGCTGGCGACTGACCGGTGAAATTCGCTTCTTTTGATCTGGGCGAAATTTTTCGCCGTTCGCCGTCATAGAATGAAGTCGGGTCCCAAACCAGAAGGAAGCACACCATGTTCCCCGAATATCGCGAACTGATCACCGAACTGAAGACCACCGACCGTCATTTCATGAACCTGTTCGAGCGCCACAACGACCTCGACCAGAAAATCAAGAACATGGAATCCCGCATCGAACCGGGCTCGCCGCTCGACATCGAGAATCTCAAGAAAGAGAAGCTGGGCTTGAAGGATGAGCTCTACGCCATCCTGCGCAAGGCTGCCGGCCAGTAGCCCCCCCACCACCACCGGCAGTTCGGTCCGCGCAGCCGGCCCCGCCAGACCGACCAATGAAAACGGCGCCCTCGGGCGCCGTTTCTTTTGTTCCTGACCGGCCGCTCCCGTGGGCAGCAGCCGACAGCGCGCTCAGTCCTTCTTGTACGACAGCTTTTCCTTGATGCGCGCGGACTTGCCGGAACGCTCGCGGAGATAGTAGAGCTTGGCGCGGCGCACATCGCCACGACGCTTCACCTCGATCGAGGCGACCAGCGGGGAATAGGTCTGGAAGGTTCGCTCGACGCCTTCGCCGGACGAGATCTTGCGCACGGTGAAGCCGGAATTGAGGCCACGGTTGCGCTTGGCGATGACAACGCCTTCATAGGCCTGCAGACGCTCGCGGTTGCCTTCCTTCACCTTGACCTGGACGATCACGGTGTCGCCCGGAGCGAATTCGGGAATGGTCTTGCCGAGGCGGGCGATTTCTTCCTGCTCGAGTTGCTGAATCAGATTCATTTTAAGACTCCATTTAAGCGTAAGACTGGCTACGCCTTGTTTTCCTGACCGCATTGCTCCTGGAACTGCTGCAGGAGTTGCGTTTCCTCTTTCGACAGCGCCCGTCCCGCCAACAGCTCGGGGCGTCGCTGCCATGTCCGTCCCAGCGCCTGTTGCAGGCGCCAGCGACGAATCTGCTCGTGGTGCCCGGACAACAGCACATCCGGCACCCGCCGACCGTCGTATTCCTCGGGCCGCGTGTAGTGCGGGCAGTCCAGCAGGCCCGCGACAAACGAATCCTGTGCCGCCGATTCAGCGTCGTTGAGGACGCCCGGCAGCTGTCTGACGACGGCATCCAGCAGCGCCATCGCCGGAATTTCGCCGCCCGAAAGCACGAAATCCCCGATCGAGATCTCCTCATCGACGCAGCGCTCGATCAGACGCTCGTCAACGCCTTCGTACCGCCCACACAGAAGTACGACACCTTCCTCGCCGTGCGCCATGCGCATCACCCGCGCATGCGACAGCGGCGCGCCCTGCGGCGAGAGATACACCACGCGGCTCGCCGACACGCCGGCGGCAGCCTGGCGCTGCCTGGCCGCAGCGATTGCCGCTTCGAGCGGCCCCGGCATCATCACCATTCCCGGGCCACCGCCATAAGGGCGGTCATCGACCGTACGGTGCCGGTCGCCCGTGAAATCGCGCGGATTCTGGTAGCCCAGTTGCCAGCGCCCCTCCTCCAGGGCCCGGCGGGTAATCCCATGCTCCGTCAGGGCCGAGAACATCTCGGGAAACAGCGTCACCACATCGGCGACAAAGCACCGCTCCACGGTCACCAGTCGGCTTCCCAGTCCACCCGGATGCGATGCTCGCCCAGATTCACCTCGAGGACAACCGTGGCAACGAAGGGTAGCAATCGCTCGGGCCCCTCGCCATCACCGACCCGCAGAACGTCGTTTCCCGGCGTCTCGATCAGCCCCAGAACGCGCCCCAGCGCGTCTCCGCGGGTATTGACCACCGCCAGGCCGAGCAGATCGCCCCAGTAATACTCATCGTTTGCCGTGGCGGGCAGCGCTTCGCGTGGCGCCCCGACAAACACGCCGTGCAGGGTCTCCGCCGTGCTCCGGTCGGGAACGCAGTCAAGCTCGGCAATCAGGGTTGCGCCATGCAGCTTGCAGCGCAACACGCGGGCCTGGCGCCACTGCGCGGGCGCATCGCCCTCCCGCCCCAGCCACCAGTGCGACAGACGCGCCCATCCCTGCGGGTCGTCGGCGAAAGGATGAACCCTGACCGCCCCCCGCACGCCATATGGACCGACGATCTTGCCGAGAACGACAATCCCGGTGGCATCGGCAACCGAAGCGGCATCGGACACGGGGCGGTCCGAAGACGAATCAGGCAACCTTGGCGGCGGACTGCTTGACCAGACGGGCAACCGTCGGCGACAGCTGGGCGCCCTGGCCCTGCCAGTAGGACAGACGGTCGGCTGCGATGCGCAGCGCCTCTTCCTTGCCGGAGGCCACCGGGTTGTAGAAGCCGATGCGTTCGATGAAGCGGCCGTCGCGGCGAGCGCGCGAGTCGGTCACGACCATGTTGTAGAAGGGGCGCTTCTTGGCACCGCCACGGGCGAGACGAATAACAACCATGATGTTCTCTTCCGAACCTAGAAAAAGGGCAGGATTATACCAAGAAAGCACACAGCGTTGACAATTTGATGCGCCGATTCAAGGCGCTGCGCTTTTCCCGCTCCGTCACCGGGTTTGCCGGCCCTGGCCGGCCCGGCATCGGCACACCCGGGCGCGGACTCACGCGCCGGTGGGCACGGGCGTCTCGATGATCTCGAAATCGTGCGTGATAGTCGCCGTCTTGCCGAGCATGATCGATGCCGAGCAGTATTTTTCCTTCGATAGTTCGATCGCCCGCGCCACCACCTCCGGCCGCAGGTTGCTGCCGGACACCCGGAAGTGGAAATGGATCCGGGTAAACACCTTCGGCTCACTCTCGGCGCGCTCGGCCGTCAGGGCAACCTCACATCCCGCGACGGCATGACGCCCCTTCTTCAGGATGAGGACCACGTCGAAGGCGGTGCACCCGCCGGTCCCAGCGAGCAGCAGCTCCATCGGGCGCGGAGCAAGATTGCGTCCGCCGGCCTCCGGTGCGCCATCCATCAGCAGCGCGTGATTGCTCCCCGTTTCCGCCATGAAGGACATTCCGCCCACCCACTTGACCGTGCACTCCACGCTCACTCCCCCGAAAAAGCCGCCATTCTACAGGAGCCCCCACTCGACCCCGCCCCCGCTCTTGACGCAATGCAACATGAACAAACCTGCCAACCCCGCTCAATGACGCCAACAAAAATTATGATTCATTCAATTGCTTTCACAAAACAAATTTATGTATATGTTTTTAATGGAAATTACATTCAATAAACAATAAATATCCATCCATTAAAAAATACATGCTGCGACGCACAAAAACAGTTGCACTCGAGAACCAATTGCTGCATAATCGAACCAACTTAAGCGTTTGGCTTCTTGGCTCAGGAACCTCCGTTTGTCTCCTCCACCCTCCTCCTTTGGTGTGGATTTAGCGCGACTCACACGAGTCGCGCTTTTTTTTGTTCCGAGACGGGGCTTCCCCGTCCCGTACCCCCACGTCGAACCGCTCAATGCATGAAGCGCGTCGCGTGTTCCAGATCGCCGTGCGTACTGCCGCGATAGAGCGCCGTCACGAATTTCCGCCAGATCAGATCGGGCTCCCCGAGCCGGAAACCGTAAAACCCGTTCCCCGTTTCGCGCGAGGCCAAGGCCTTGATGCGAGAAACCTCTGAACGGCCGAGCTGGATCGTCGCCTCGCCCCACACGTCGAGCGGCACCGGAACATGCGCGCGCGCCTGGAAACCATAGCGAGACACCTGCACGACCTCGAGGCTGACCTTGTCCTCCTTGCCGTCGGGTGTGACGATCGACAGTCGGGCCGGGCACTTGACCGAAAAGCGCTGATGCCGGCGCACCTGCACGTCAGGGTTGCTTTCCGACAGGGGCGGCAGCACGCGCTGGTATTCGGGCAGATCGTAGATGGAATGCAGCAGGATCTTTTTGCGCTCGCTGAGGTTCTCGAAGACCCGGGTGCGCTGGTTGAAAAAGTGGTCGAGCAGATCGGGAGTCAGGACCGGATCGTTGGTGGTATAGAACCGTCGCTGCGGCAGTTTGATATTTGGCAGCCTGACCTCGGTGAAGAAGGCGTGGAGGTTTCGCCGGGCGGGTTTCGACGCATAGTGCTGACGAAATATCTCGGGGGCGAACTTCAGGTCGAGCGTGGCGCCGACTGCCGGCGCGCCATTCACGAAATCGTAGCTTTCCACAACGTTGGCCGTCAGCCGCTGAAAGAAGAGCAGCGACTCGTACATCTCGATGTGGCTGGGGTTGACCGCGATCACCAGGTGGCGGGTATCGAAGAAGGTCGTGCAGTACTCGTACATGAACTTCATCAGCGGGAACAGGATGCTGCCGCCGGTCTTGCGGAATTTTCGATGCACCGCCAGCGCCGAGACCTCGGCGATGTTGCCCTCCTTCTCCCGGATCGCCGTCAGATCGAAAATCCGCTGCAGCGGGAAGCCGAGAGCACTCTCGCGGATCAACGACAGCGTTCCGACCACCTCGCCATCCCACTTGGCGCAGAGCGTCGTGGTCGTCGGCAGGGCATGATAGATGGTGACCCGCATCCCGGACGGGTCCGGCTTCATGAAGCCGCTACCGACATAGGCATCATGCAACAGGGAGAAGCAGGCCTCCAGCTCCTCCTTCGTCTCGGCGATCTTGAGCACCAGCCGCTCGGCGGGCTGCGGATTACAATCGACAAACGAACGATATACGGCAAAGCGCCGTCCCTTCGGCAAGGCCGCGATCAGTTTGCGTACCGCCGCATGCACGAACTTGCGTGCCATCAGTATTGCTTTCCTGATCATCATCCACCTCCTTGCCGAAGGATATTCACTGATCATACTACGCCGAACAACGCATTCAATTGCACGGAATTTCGTTCGCGGTACAATGTCCAACCTGTGTTTCCGCGTTTCCTTCCCGGATTCCCCATTACCGCCCTGCGACCCTCCGTGCGCCGACTCGCCATCCTCCTCGTGCTGTGCCTTCTCCTGCCGCTACAGGCGCTGGCGGCTGCCGGCCATCCTGGCTGCACGCATGGCGACGCCGGCGCGCCCGAGCATGCGCATCTGCACATGCTCGATATCGATGGACACCAGCATGGCGGCACCGGTTCCGACCAGGCCGACGGCAATGCCTGCGAGCAATGCGGCGTCTGACCGCACGGGCATTGTCCCGTTCGCCGGAAGCGTCCCCCTGCACCTGTCCGTCCGCTACGCCGGCTGCCCGCCCGACCGCCTGCAACGACCTCCCATCGCCGCCGCCTGAACGGCGGCTGAATCCTCCCGGCCCCGCACCGTCGCGTTTCGCAAGCGCCGCGCATTTGCGTGTCGCGCAGCATCCGCTGTCCGTGTGCCGGAAACCGGGCACCGCTCCGGGATTCCGCCGCATCCTTCGCCCGATCTTTCAGTCACGAGGCAACGATGCGCACTCTTTCGATCACCTGCAGTACGTTCCTGCTGAGCTGCACCCTGCTCACCGGCGCCCATGCCGCCGACTGGCAGAAAACGCTCGACGCCGCCTGGCGCCGGCTCCCCGAGGCTCGCGCCAGTGCGGCACTCGGCGACGTCGCCGCAGCCCGCCGTGAAGCCGCGGACAGCTGGTTCCCCGAGGCACCCACCCTGACCATAGGCGAGCGCAGCGACCGCTTCAACCGGAAGCGGGGCGCCCTCGAATACGAAACCGAGCTGGCGCTGCCCCTGTGGCTGCCGGAACAGCGCACCGCCAGCCGCGCTGCCGCAGACAGCGGCGCCAGCGCGCAGGGTGCGCGGCACGACCGTCTGCGCCTCCTGCTCGCGGGGGAACTGCGCGAGCTCGCCTGGTCGATCCATCAGGCCGGCGAGCAGCACCGGGAGAGCGTTGCGAGGCTGCAGGCCGCACAGGCCCTGGAAGACGACATCGAGCGCCGGGTCCGCGTCGGCGATCTCGCGCGCAGCGACCTCAACCTGATCCGCATCGAACGTGGCGAGGCCGAAGCCGACGCCGCCGAGGCGGAAGCCCAGTACGCCGCCCTGCTGCGACGCTGGCATACGCTGACGGGACGCGAGACACTGCCCGACCCGCTGCTCGAAGCGTTGCCAGAATCCATGTCGGCAACGGTCCCGCCGGCCGACGACGAACACCCGCTCGTGCGCGAGCGCAGCGCCGCGGTCGCCGCCGCCCGCGCCGCGCTGGCGCTGAGCCGGCAGACACAGCGCAAGCCCCCCGAGCTGGCAGTCAGTTACCGGCACGAGCGCGGCGAATACGGCGAAGGCTTCGCGGGCAGCGTCGGCATCGCGCTGAAGATTCCCTTGTCCAGCGCAACGCTCAACGCACCGCGACTGGCCGAGGACAATGCGGCGCTGATCGCCGCCGAGACCGGACTCGAGGATCTGCGCCGCCGGCTCGACGACGAGCGCAGCCAGCAGCAGAGCGCGTTGGCCGCCGCCGCCCGCCGGCAAGCCCTGGCCGAGAGCAACCGCCAGGCGGCCCGGGACAACCTGGCGCTCTTCGAAAAGAGCTTTGCCCTCGGCGAACTCGACCTGACCGGTCTGCTGCGCGCGCGCGCCGCCGCCCAGCGCGCCGACAGCGCCGTCCGCAAGGCGGCCGGCGATCACGGCCGGGCCATCGCCCGGCTCAGACAGACTCTCGGACTCCTGCCATGACCTCTCTCCGCCTACTCGCCCTGGGCACGACAC
>JAPKHL010000047.1 GCA_026646875.1 Rhodocyclaceae bacterium
TCATCGGCCCGCTGCAGAGCAACAAATCGCGTCCGGTCGCCGAGCGCTTCGACTGGGTGCATTCGGTCGATCGCGCACGGATCGCCGAACGCCTCTCGCAGCAGCGGCCGTCCGACCGGGCCCCGCTCTCGGTGTGCCTGCAGGTCAATGTGAGCGGTGAAGCGAGCAAGAGCGGCGTTGCTCCGGCCGAGCTTTCCGCGCTGGCTGCCCGTGTTGCCACCCTGCCGCGCCTGCGCTTGCGCGGACTGATGGCGATTCCCGCCCCGACCGAGGATTTCGAGGCGCAGCGCGCCGCCTTCCGGCAGCTGCGCATGCTCCACGCGCAGCTATGCGCCGAGGGACATGCTCTCGACACCCTCTCCATGGGCATGTCGCACGATCTCGAGGCCGCCATCGCCGAAGGGGCCACGCTGGTCCGCGTCGGCACGGCCATTTTCGGCGCGCGGCCCGCGGCGGCCGGCGAGGTGCGCTGAGAGGCGCCGCCACCCGTGTCATCCCCTCCTGTTTTCCTGTCCCCACTCCGGAGCCCTACCATGAAGATCACTTTCCTCGGCGGCGGCAACATGGCCAACGCCCTGATCGGCGGCCTGCTCGACAAGGGCTTCGCGGCTGCAGACATCGCGGTCGTCGAGCTGGGCGCGGAAGGCCGCGCGCGGCTGGAAACCGCTTACGGCGTGCGCTGCCTGGCCGAGATCGACGCGGCGGCACTGGCCTGCGACGTGCTGGTGCTCGCCGTGAAACCGCAGCAGATGCGCGCGGCCTGCGCGCCGCTGGCCGCGCACCTCGACCGGCAGCTGGTGGTCAGCATCGCCGCCGGGCTGCGTCTGGCCGACCTGTCGCGCTGGCTGGGCGGGTACCGCAAGCTGGTGCGCACGATGCCGAACACGCCGGCGCTGATCGGTGCCGGCGTGACCGGACTCTGCGCGCTGGACGCGGTCTCGGTGGACGAGCGGGCTGCGGCTGAACGCGTGCTGCAGGCCGTCGGCAGCACGCTGTGGATCGACGACGAGGCGCGGATGGATGCGGTCACCGCCGTTTCCGGCAGCGGCCCGGCCTACGTCTTCCTGTTCATCGAGGCCTTGCAGCAGGTTGCCCTCGACCTCGGCTTCACCCCCGAGCAGGCGCGGCAGATGGCCATCGGGACGACGCTCGGGGCGGCGCAACTGGCCGCCCGCTCGGAAGAGCCGGCCAGCGTCCTGCGCGAGCGGGTGACCTCCAAGGGCGGTACCACCGAAGCCGCGCTGCGCGCCATGGCCGAACGCGGCGTCAAGGAAGGCCTGATCGCCGGGGTGCACGCCGCCGTCGAGCGCGGGCGCGAGCTCGGCGAACAGCTGGGCAGGGACTGAGCGTGGGCGGCGGCATCCTCGGCGCCGGACTCTTCCTGCTCGATGCGGCGATCGGGCTGGTCTGCCTCGTCCTGCTCCTGCGCTTCTACATGCAGGCATTCCGGGTCTCGTTCGCCAATCCGGTCGGGGCCTTCGTCGTGCAATTCACCAATGTCGCGGTCAAGCCCTTGCGCCGGGTGCTGCCCGGGTTCCTCGGGCTCGATCTCGCGAGCCTCCTGCCGGCCTGGCTGCTGCAGGTCCTGCTCGTCGTGCTGACCCTGGCGCTGCGCGGCGGACTGGAGACGCTGCCCGCCCCGCAACTGCTCGGCATCGCGCTGTGGCAGGGCGCGCTGGGCACGTTGCGCCTGTCGGTGCACCTGCTGATCGGTGCCCTGATCGTGCAGGCCGTGCTCTCCTGGGTGAACCCCCATGCGCCGCTGGCCCGGCCGGTGGCCGAGTTGACGCGCCCCTTCCTGCAACCGATCCGGCGCGTCGTGCCGCCGGTCGCCAACATCGACCTCTCTCCGCTGATCGCCATCCTGCTGGCGCAGGCCGTCCTGATCTTCCTGTGATGGCCGCCTGGCTGCGCAGCGGCGACGGCCGCATCACCCTCACCCTGCACATCCAGCCCGGCGCGAAGCGCAGCGACATTGCTGGCGAGCATGGCGACGCCCTGCGCATCCGGCTGGCGGCGCCGCCGGTCGACGGCAAGGCCAATGCGGCGCTGGTGGACTTTCTCGCGGCCCGCCTGGGCGTGCCGAAGGCGGCGATCACCCTGCTGCACGGGCAGACCTCGCGACGCAAGGTGCTGGAGGTGCGGGGGGTGCTGTCCGATCCGCTGCGCCGCCTGCTCGGCGATCCGGGGGCGGGGAGCGACGGTTCAGCGACGTAGACCGGCGCCGGCGAGCAGCAGGCGCAGGCCGACCACGACGAAGCGCAGTCCGACACCGGCGCCGATCAGCAGCCGCAGGAAGCGCGAGCGGCGCGGGTTCTCGAACTTGTCGAAGAAGCGGTACATCCCGCGATGCTTGTGCCATTCGACCCGCAGCGGCCGGGCACGGCTGCAGGCACCCTGTGCGTGCGTGATCCGCGCACCGGGCACGAAGACGATCCGGTAACCGGCCCGGTGGAAGCGGGCGCACCAGTCGAGATCCTCGAAGTGCAGGAAATAGCCCTCGTCCAGCGGGCCCACGGCGTCGAAGGCCGTCCGGCTGACCAGCATGAAGGCACCGGAGATCGCTTCGATGTCGGTCGTCGCGGACGGCAGCGGTGTACCGGCCAGGTCGAACCCGCGCCCTGCGCCGGCATCGCCGGGAGCGGATTTCCGGCCGGAACCGGCGCCGAACTCGCGGGCCAGCGCGTTGCGCAGGGTCGGCAGCCGGCGTCGGCAGCCGCGTTGCTCGCTGCCGTCCGCGTTGAGCACGAGGCAGCCGGCCATGCCCGCGCCCGCAGCGGCACGCAGTTCGCGCAGGGTGGTGCCAATGGTGTCCGGCGCGACGGTGCAGTCGGGGTTGAGCAACAGCAGGAAGGGCGCGCGCGCGAGTGCCGTGAGCGCATTGACCGCGCCGGCGAAGCCGAGGTTGCGACCGTTCTCGACGATGCGCAGGCCGGGCGGCGTGCCGACCTCGCGTGCCAGGCGAGCGAGGCTGTCGTCGCTCGAACCGTTGTCGGCGACGAGGATCTCCAGCGGGGTGGCGCTGTGCTGCAGCGAGGCGATGCAGCGCGACAGCCAGGGGCCGCTGTTGAAATTGACGATCAGCACGGAAACATCGGGCAACGGCACGGCAGTCCTCGGAGCGTTGGGGGCCTCTTCTCCGGATTGTCCCTCGGGCGGCCCCGCGGGTCTGCGCTCGTGGAGTTCACTCGCAAATTGCCGCAGCATGATCTCGCGCCCCAATGAACAATCCGGGATAATTCCGTCATTTCGGCGACGGTACGCCGTACTTCCTTCCCGCGCAGCCCTTCCCCGATGGCCCCAGGCTTCCTTCCGGATCTCGTCCCCGCATCGCTGTTCGCCTTCGCCGCCTGCCTGGCCCTGCTGCTTGCCCTGCTGCGCTCCCCGCTGTCGCGCAGGGTTCTCGACCAGCCGAACGCGCGCTCATTGCACCGGAAGCCGGTGCCGCGCATCGGGGGGCTGGCGATTGTAGCAAGTACCGTGGCCACCGGCAGCCTGTGGGCGGCAGGCAGCGTGCCCTGGATCGCACTGGCTGCGCTGCTGCTGGTTTCGCTGCTCGACGACGTGCGCGGCGTGCCGGCTGCGGCGCGCCTGCTCGTGCATCTCGCCGTGGCCGCGGCGGCCAGCCTGCCCTTTCTCGCGGGGCATGGCGTTGCGCTCTTCCTTATAATGATCGCGCTGACCGCCTGGTCGGCCAATCTCTACAATTTCATGGACGGCATGGATGGACTCGCCGGAGGCATGGCAGTGAGTGGCTTCCTGTTTCTCGCGCTGGCCGCGCTGGCCGGCGGCGATGCCGACCTTGCCGTGCTCTGTGCCGCCGTCGCGGCGGCGGCGGCGGCCTTCCTCTGCTTCAATTTCGCACCGGCCAGGATCTTCCTCGGCGACTGCGGCTCGATTCCGCTCGGTTTCCTGGCGGCCTGGGCGGGCGCCCGCGGCTATCTCGGCGGCACCTGGCCGTGGTGGTATCCCTGCTTCGTGTTCGCGCCCTTCGCGCTCGACGCGACGGTCACCCTGCTGCGCCGCCTGCGTGCCCGGCAGCCGCCCTGGCAGGCCCATCGCGAGCATTTCTACCAGCGCCTGGTGCGGCTCGGCTGGACGCACCGCCGGACGGCGCTGGCCTATTACGGATTGATGCTGCTGTGCGGTGCCTGCGCCAGCCTCGCCCTGACCCGGACGGGGGCACTGCGCGCCCTGCTGCTGGCCCTGCCGCTGCTCGTCTGCAGCCTGCTGATGCGTGTCGTCGATCGCTGGTGGTCGACGATGGAGACCCGACGACTCGATGCTTAATCTCAATATCCGTAACGTCCTGGCGTTCACCCACGATGTACTGGCGGTATTCGTGGCCTGGGTGCTCGCCTACTGCCTGCGCTTCAATTTCCAGCTGCCGCCGCCGGTCTATGCCGCCATGCTCGACGCCCTCTACTGGCTGGTTCCGCTGCATGCCGGGGTGGCCTGGAAGCTCGGGCTGTACCGGGGTCTGTGGCGCTACGCCAGCCTCGCCGACCTGAAGCGTATCTTCCTCGCCGTCGGCCTGTCCGGCGTGCTCGTCGCGGCCATCGTCTCGATGGCCTCGCTGCAGGCCTCGATTCCGCGCACCGTGCTGGTGCTGCATCCGATCGGGCTGATCCTGCTGATGAGCGGCAGCCGCATCGCCTACCGGATCTTCAAGGAATACCGCCTGTACGGCCATGCCAGCCTGCGCGGCGAGCCGGTCCTGGTGGTCGGAACCGGCGATGCCGCCGTCGATCTGCTGCGCGAGCTGCGGCGCAGCGCGCACTGGCATGTCGTCGGACTGCTCGACGATGAGCCGGGGCGCTGGGGACGGGACCTCTACGGCGTCAAGGTGCTCGGCGGCATCGACGAACTGCCGGCCTGGGCCGAGCGCTTCACCGTGCGCAACGTCATCCTGGCGCTGCCCTCGGCGACCGCCGAGCGCCGCCGCCACGCGCTGGAGGTGGCCAGCGGCGCGCGTCTGACCACCCTGACCGTGCCGGCCTTCGCTGACCTGTTGAGCGGTCGCTTCTCGATCTCGCAGATCCGCCATGTCGAACTCGAGGATCTGCTCGGGCGCGAGGAAGTCGCGCTCGACAACGCCGGGCTCGACGCGCTGATCCGCGACCAGGTGATCATGGTCACCGGCGCCGGCGGTTCGATCGGCTCCGAGCTGTGCCGCCAGATTGCCCGCTACCGGCCGCGAACGCTGGTGCTGTTCGAGCTCAGCGAATTCGCCCTGTACCGCATCAGCGAGGAATTCGCCCAGGATTTTCCGGAAATCGCGGTGGTGCCGGTGATCGGCGACGTGCGCGACTACACGCGCGTCAGCTTCGCCATGCGCGAGTGGGCGCCGCAGCTGGTCTTCCACGCCGCGGCCTACAAGCATGTGCCGCTGATGGAGTCGATCAACGCCTGGGAGGCGATTTCCAACAACGTCCTCGGCACGCTGACGCTGGCCGAAGCCGCCGTGGCCACCGGCGTGCGGCGCTTCGTCTTCGTGTCCACCGACAAGGCGGTCAATCCGAGCAACGTGATGGGCGTCACCAAGCGCCTGGCCGAGCGCATCTGCATGGCCAACCAGGGCATCTCGGCCACCCGCTTCGTCGTCGTCCGCTTCGGCAACGTGCTCGGCAGCACCGGCAGCGTCATCCCGAAATTCCGCCAGCAGATCCTCGCCGGCGGGCCGATCACGGTCACCCATCCCGACATCACGCGCTTCTTCATGACCATTCCCGAGGCCGCGCAGCTGGTGCTGCAGGCGGCGCTGATGGGCAAGGGCGGCGAGGTCTTCGTGCTGGACATGGGCGAGCCGGTGAAGATCGTTGACCTGGCGCGCGACATGATCCGCCTTTCCGGATTCTCCGAGAGCGAGATCGGTATCGTGTTCACCGGCCTGCGTCCCGGCGAGAAGCTCAGCGAGGAACTGATGGCCAGCGATGAGCGGACGCTGCCGACGCCACACGCCAAGCTGCGCATCGCCGCCAGCGAGAACCTGCCGTCCGGCGAGTGGTTGCGCACCCTCGAGGCGCGGCTGGCGGATCTGCAGAACGTCGGCGCCGAGGAAATCCGCGAGCGCCTGCGCGAACTGGTGCCGGAATACCGGCCGCAAGTCTCATGAGCACCTACGCGATCGGCGACATCCAGGGCTGCTTCGCCTCCCTTTGCGCCCTGCTCGAACGCTGCGCCTTCGACCCCTCCCGCGATCGCCTGTGGCTGGTCGGCGATCTGGTCAACCGCGGGCCGCGCTCGCTCGACACCCTGCGTTTCGTGCGCGGACTCGGCGAGGCGGCGGTCACCGTGCTCGGCAACCACGACCTCTACCTGCTGATGCTGGCCGAAGGCTTCGGCAAGCGCAGCCGCGACGACACGCTGGCCGACATCCTCGCCGCGCCCGACCGCGAGGCGTTGCTCGACTGGCTGCGCAGCCGTCCGTTGTGCCATGTCGAGGACGAATTCTGCCTGGTGCATGCCGGCCTGCTGCCGCAATGGACCGCCGCCAAGGCGCGTGCCCTGGCGGGCGAGGTCGAGGCCGCGCTGCAGGCGCCGGACCACCGGACGTTCATGGCCAATCTCTGGGGCAGCGAGCCCGCGGCCTGGCGCGACGACCTGAGCGGCTGGGCGCGCCTGCGCGTGATCGTCAACGCGATGACCCGGATGCGCTTCTGTTCACCGGAAGGGGAGATGGAGTTCCGCACCAAGGGCGAGGCGAGCGCCGCGCCGCCCGGCTATCTGCCCTGGTTCGCCGTACCAGGCCGACGCAGCGCCGACACCGTGCTGGTCACCGGCCACTGGTCGGCGCTCGGGCTGAAGATCACGCCGAACCTGCTGGCGCTGGATTCGGGCTGTCTGTGGGGTCGTCATCTGACGGCCGTGCGGCTTGAGGACCGGGCCGTGTTTCAGGTGGACTGCTCGCCAGGGGAAGCCCGAGGCTGAAGGCGATGGCGCCGCGGGCCGCCTGGGCGAGCTCGCGCCGCGAGGTTTCCCGCGCCCGCAGCGCCGGGGTCGGACGCAGGCGCACGGTCAGCGCGGGACAGGCGAGGATCGCCGACAGGCATTCGCGCATCGTCGTCTCGCCGGCGTAGGCCGGCGCCAGGCTGCGGCGGCCCTCGCGGTCGTGATAGGAGAGCGCCACCGGCTGCAATGGACGGTCGCATTCGACGGCCGGCTGCAGCAGGGCGCCGTGAAAGTTGAGGAGATGCGTGCCGTCGGTCGTCGTTCCCTCGGGGAAGACGGCCACGTCCTTGTCCGCGCCGAGCAGGGCGCCGATCTCGCCATTCACCAGCCGCGCGTGCCCGCGACTGCCCCGCCGCAGGAAGACCGTGTCGGTATTGGCCGAGAGCCAGCCGACCAGCGGCCAGTCACGGACCTCGGCCTTGGAGACGAAGGCCATCGGACGCGCTGCGTTGAGCGCGTAGATGTCGAGCCAGGACACGTGATTGGCGACGAACAGGCTGCCCGGCGTCGCTCCCGCCAGCTGCGCATCGAGCCGCACGGCGAGGATGTCGAGCAGCTGCCGCGACCAGCGCTGCTTGAGCCAGAGCCGCCGGCTGTCGCGGATGAACGGGTAGACGCAGGCGACGGTGGCTGCCCCCCAGAGGAAGTGCAGCCCCAGCCTGACGACGCGGACGGCGCGGATGAAGCGCGGCGTTTTCCGTTCCCGGTGACTCATTTACCCATGAAGTGTCTGGCGTAGCGGCCGTTGACGCGCGACATCGGCATCAGGATCGGCAGGTCGGCCGTGTTGAAGTCCGGGTCCCAGGCCGGATCGCCGCAGACATAGGCGCCGGCCCGCAGATAACCCTTGATCAGCGGCGGCATTTCGGCCGGCTGGTCGTTGCGCAGCGCCGCCAGCGGCAGCGGGCAGCGCGGGAAGACGCGGTACTCGAGCGGGCTCATGTGCGCCTCCAGGCGATTATACAGGCTGGCCGCGGCGTGCCCGCCGTCGGCCATGCTGATGCTGGCGCAGCCGATCAGGTACTCGTGGCCGTGATCCTGCATGTATTTCGCCAGGCCGGCCCAGAGCAGGGTGATCGTTGCACCCGAGCGGTAGTCGGCATGCACGCAGGAGCGGCCGATCTCGACGAGACGCGGGCGCAGGTGCTGCAGGCGGGTGAGGTCGAACTCGTTCTCGGAGTAGTAGCCGCCGATGCGGCGCGCGTTTTCCGGCGAGAGGATGCGATAAGTGCCGACCACTTCGGCGGTGTTTTCGTCGCGCACGACGAGATGGTCGCAGTAGGGGTCGTAGATGTCCTGGTCGATGCCGGGAGTGCGCGTCGGCAGCTTGGCGCCCAGCTCGCCGGCGAAGATGCGGTAGCGCAGCTTCTGCGCTTCGAGGATTTCGCGCTCGCTCTGCGCGAGGCCGACCGAGAGGGCGTGGCGGGCAGGCCGTGCGCGCTGCGCCGTCGTTTTCAGGATTGTCGTCATGTCGTTCTCCTTGGGGGACGGGAACGACTATAGGGACGCGATGTTACAGACTGATTTCCGTCGATCGCTCGCCGATCAGGCGCCGATCCGCTGGTAAACGACGATATCGAAGGCCGGACGGGGCAATGCCCCGGGCATCTCCGGGGGGGCGGGCACGGCGGGATGGGCGACGCGTGACAGCTCGTGCCAGTCGCCCGGGGTCAGCGCGGGAAAGAAGGCATCGGCCGGCGGCGCGTCGTCGACCTCGGTCAGGTAGAGCCGGGCCGCCAGCGGCAGCGCCTGCCGGTAGAGCTCGGCTCCGCCGATCAGGAAGGTCTCCTCCGCCGGATCGGTCAGGCGCAGGGCCGCTTCGAGCGAATGCACGACGGTGGCGCCGGGCGCCGCATAGGCGGGGTTGCGCGAGACCACCACGTTGCGCCGGCCGGGCAGCGGACGGAAGGCGGCCGGCAGCGATTCCCAGGTCTTGCGCCCCATGATCACCGTCCGGCCGCGCGTCGTTTCGCGGAAGTGCCGCATGTCCTCGGGCAGTTGCCAGAGCAGGGCGTTGTCGCGGCCGATGGCGCGGTTGCGGGCGACGGCGGCGATCAGGGCGAGCACGCTCAGCGCACTCCGCCGCGCAGCGCACGGCAGTGCGCGATGAGACCGACCGTGGAGGCGTCGCAATCGGCCGGTGGCGGCGCGCCCTCGACGGCGGGCAGCAGGCGCAGCGCGAGCTTCTTTCCGAGCTCGACGCCCCACTGGTCGAACGGGTTGATTCCCCAGACCAGGCCCTGCACGAAGGTCTTGTGTTCGTAGGCGGCGATCAGCAGGCCGAGATGGTAGGGGTCGAGACGGGGCAGGACGAAGGTCGAGGACGGCTGGTTGCCGGGACAGCGACGCAGCGGCGAGCTTTCGTCGGGGTTGCCGAAGGCCAGCGCCTCGGCCTGTGCGAAGCAGTTGGCCAGCAGGCGGTCGTGGTGGCCGGGCAGCGGGTAGTCGCTGCTGGCGAAGGCGTGGAAGTCGCTGGGAATCAGGCGGCCACCCTGGTGCAGCAGCTGGAAGTAGGCGTGCTGGGTGTTGCTGCCGGCGTCGCCCCAGATGATCGGCGCCGTGGCATGGCCGAGGGTTTCCCCGTCGGCGCCGACGTTCTTGCCGTTGCTCTCCATCTCCAGCTGCTGCAGATACTGCGGCAGGAAATGCAGGGACTGGCTGTAGGGGGAGATCGACAGGTTGCCCGCGCCGAGGAAGTTGATGTTCCAGATGCCGATCAGCGCCATCAGGACCGGCAGGTTGCGCTCGGGCGGCGCCAGCCGGAAATGTTCGTCGAGGTCGTGCGCGCCGGCCAGCAGGCGCTCGAAATTGTCCATCCCGATGGCCAGCGCGAGCGGCAGGCCGACCGCCGACCACAGCGAGAAGCGGCCGCCCACCCAGTCCCAGAATTCGAAGACATGGTCGGGGTGGATGCCGAACTTGATCGCCTCCGCCGGGTTCGCGGTTACCGCGACCATCTGGCGCGACATCGCCTGATCGGCGGCTTCGCCCGCGTGGGTCAGCAACCAGTCGCGGGCGGTGCGTGCGTTGGTCAGCGTCTCGACGGTGCCGAAGGTCTTGCTGGCGACGATGAACAGCGTCGTGCGCGGGTCGAGGCTTTCGAGTACCGGCGCGATGTCGGCGCCGTCGATGTTCGAGACATAGTGCACCGTCAGGGCTGGGTGTCCGTAGGCGCCGAGCGCGCTGGTGGCCATGCGCGGGCCGAGGTCGGAACCGCCGATGCCGAGATTGACGACGTGCCGGATCGGCTCGCCGCCGAAACCGCGCCAGTGGCCGCCCCGAACCTCGTCGCAGAAGTGGCGCATGCGCCCATGCATGGCGCGTACCCCGGGCATGACATCCACTCCGGCGATGCGCATGGGACGGTCGCCGCGCTGACGCAGCGCGACGTGCAGCGCGGCGCGGTTCTCGCTGGCGTTGATCGCCTCGCCGGCATACATGCGCTCGATGCCGCGCTGCACGCCGGCACTGGCGGCGAGTTCGCAGAGCAGGCCAATCGTTTCTGCGGTCAGCCGTTGCTTCGAGTAGTCGTAGAGCACCTCGCCCAGCGGCAGCGAGAAGGTGGCAAAGCGCTGCGGGTCCTCGGCGAAGAGTTCGCGCAGGTGGCGCGGCTTCAGTGCGCCGGCGTGCGCGACGAGGGCTTCCCAGGCGGCGGTGGCGTGGATGCGCATCGGATCAGACGGCGACGGGGGCGGGGATGTGCGGATGCGGGTCGTAGCCTTCCAGCGTGAAATCCTCGAAGCGGAAGGCCAGCAGATCACGCACCCCGGGGTTGAGGCGCATCGTCGGCAGCGGGCGGGGCGTGCGCGCGAGCTGCAGGCGCGCCTGCTCGACATGGTTGCTGTAGAGGTGCGCGTCGCCGAAGGTGTGCACGAAATCGCCGGGCTGGAGGTCGCAGACCTGGGCGACCATCAGCGTCAACAGGGCGTAGGAGGCGATGTTGAAGGGCACGCCGAGGAAGATGTCTGCGCTGCGCTGGTAGAGCTGGCACGACAGACGTCCGTCGGCGACATAGAACTGGAAGAAGGCATGGCACGGCGGCAGCGCCATCCGGTCGACGTCGGCCGGATTCCAGGCGGTGACGAGGTGGCGACGGGAATCGGGGTTGTTGCGCAGGCCGTCGATCAGCTGCGCGATCTGGTCGATCTCGCGGCCGTCCGGCGTCAGCCAGTGCCGCCACTGGCGGCCGTATACCGGGCCGAGATCGCCGTTGGCGTCGGCCCATTCGTCCCAGATGCGGACGCCGTTCTCCCGGAGGTAGGCGATGTTGGTGTCGCCCTGCAGGAACCACAGCAATTCGTGGATGATCGAGCGCAGGTGCAGCTTCTTGGTGGTGAGCAGCGGAAAGCCGGCGCCCAGGTCGAAGCGCATCTGCCAGCCGAAGACCGAGCGGGTGCCGGTGCCGGTGCGGTCGGATTTGGGGCTGCCGTGCTCGAGCACGTGGCGCATCAGGTCGAGGTATTGCTGCATCGGGGGAGGGGGCTGGCGCGGTGGTGGCCGGCGAGGACGAGGACTGGCGGATTGTAAATGATGCGTTGCGCGGGCGATACTGCGGCGGATCCCGGAGCGCCCTCCGGAACACCGGGTTTCCCCAACGAAAGCGTCACCGTCCGCCAAAGGAATCCACAATGAAGCGTTTGAGGCTGTTGGCATGGCCGGCCGCGGCCCTCGGCCTGGCGGCCCTGCTCGTCCTCGGCATCCACTACTGGACACAGGTCGATACCGTCTGGCTGGAGCAGCGCCTGGCTGCCACGGTACGGGCCGGCGGCCCGTACGCGCTGCGCATCGATGGCGGGCTGCGTCTCTCGCTGCTGCCGGCGCCCTCGCTGCAGGCCGAGCGCGTTGTGCTCGCCGGGCTCAACGGGGAAGCGGGTGCGGCGCCCTTCCTTTCAGCGGAGCGGGTGCAGGTGGACGTGCGCCTCCGCCCCCTGCTGGCCGGCGAATTGCACATCGCGGCGCTGGCGCTAGACGGCGTCCGCGTCGACCTGCGGCGGCGCGCCGACGGCCGCCTCGCGGTGGACGGACTGGCAGGCACCGGAGCCACGTCTCCCGGTACGGCACTGTCGTCCTTGCCGTACATCGAGCGGCTCGAGTTGCGCGATGCCCACGTGGCCTGGCGCGACGAGGCGAGCGGCCGCCAGCTGCGGCTCGCCGCGCTGACCCTGAGCGCCGGCCCGCTTGCTCCGAGTGCCCGGGGCGCGCTGTCTGCCCGTGGCCGCCTCGATGAAGCGGGCACCCCCCTGCAGCTGGATCTCGCGTTGCAGGGTAACTATGCCTGCGAGCTCGCTGCGCGGCGCTGCGCGCTGGCGCCGCTGGCGCTGCGCGCACACGGCCCGGCTGCCGGGGCGGATGCCACCGAGTTCGTCCTGGACGTCGCCAAGCTGACGCACGACGCGGCGCGGGCGGAGACCGCCGTGCAGGCGGCAGCGCTGCGCTTCGTCGGGACGCGCGGGGCGCGGCGTGTCGAGCTCGACGGCGACCTTGCTGCGCTCGTCCTGACGCCGGCGGCGCTGCGCGGCGAGGCACTGGATGCCCGCCTGCGGCTGCGGGACGAGGGGACCCGGCTTGATCTCCGCCTGATGGGCGAGGCGAGCGGTGAACCCGGCGCCGGGGATTACCGGCTGTCGCTACGCTCCGGTGCCCTCGCCGTCACCCATCCCGCCCTGCGGCCCACGCCGCTGGCGGTTGCGTTCTCCGGCGAGCTGGCGCTGACGCAGGCGTGGGAGGGCGTGGCGGGCCGCCTGCAAGGCCGCCTGGACGGCCGCTTCGACGACAGCACGCTGCATCTCGCGCTGACAGCGACGCGCCTGTCGCCGCCGGAGGTGGAGGTCGATCTGGCGATCGATCGGCTCGACCTCGACCGTCTCCTGTCGGCGGCGCACGCCGCGCCCCGCAGCGCGGCAAGCCGCTTCCCGGTCGGCGGCGACATTGGCGGACGCGGCACGTGGCGCATCGGCGAGTTGCGCACGGGCGCGCTGCGGTTTGCCGCCGTGCAGGGTGAATTCCGCTTGCGGGCCGGGCGTTTCGAATCCTTGCCCCGGCGGTCGCCGCGCTGAACGCGCGGCCGCCTGGCTCGACAGCCGGTGCGTGCCAGTATATGGTTATAGTCTTATATACACCCGCCCTTCCCCCCATGACCCGGTCGCCACGGCCCTGCCGCCGCCACTTGATTCTCTCCTTCCTGTTCCTTCCGGTCCTGGCCGTCGCCACCGGGCCGGTGCGCCAGGAGGCGCAAAGCGGCCTGGATTTCGTTCCGGTCGTCGGGGGGTGTTACCGGATGGGCGATGTTTTCGGCGACGGCGAGCATAACGAGCAGCCGGCCCGGGAGGTCTGTGTCGGCGATTTCCACCTGTCGCGCACCGAAGTCACGCAGGGCGCCTGGAAACGGGTGATGGGCGACAACCCCGCCGCCTTCGCGCTGGGCGACGATTATCCGGTGGAAAGCGTGCTGCTGGCCGAGATCGAAGCCTTCATCGCGCGGCTCAATGCAGGGGGGAACGGCATCTTCCGGCTGCCGAGCGAGGCCGAGTGGGAATACGCCTGCCGGGCCGGCGGTGCGCCACTGCGGCACGGTGCGGGCGACGGCATGGGGCGGCTGGACGCGACGCGGGCCAACACCGGCGGCGAGAGCGGCAACGCCTCGGCCGGCACGCAGCCGGTCGGCAGCCATCCGCCCAACGCGCTCGGCCTGTACGACATGAGCGGCAATGTCTGGGAGTGGGTGGCCGACGTCTATGCCGCCGACGCCTACCGTCAGCTGCCGCGCGACAATCCGCTCCACCTCGGGGCCGGGCCGAGCCGCGTGGTGCGCGGCGGCAGCTGGATGCACCCGGACGGTTTCGCGCGCTGCGGCAAGCGGCACATGCACTGCCGCCCGAGCGTCCGCTACGACGCCATCGGCTTCCGCCTCGTCTGGGAGCCGCCGCGGCAGCCGTGAGCTACCCGCGCGGGGTCTCCGCGATGTGCCTGGAAGACCAGGCCGAGGCAGGAAGGGACAGGAAAAGGGAAGGCGGGGGCCTGCCCGCTGCGCGCCGCTCGTGGTAACCTCGCATCCTCACCACGCCACGCCGGACTAACACCGAATCCGCGCAAGACCGCCGTCGATGAAACCCGCTCCCGCCTCCGCCAGCCCCGCTTCCAGCGCTTCTTCCACTGCTGCGTCCAGCGGCGCGTCCGCCGCTGCTCCGTCCGTACCCGAGGGCGTGTCCGCATCCACGGCCGCGGCGGGAAAGGCGGCGCGACAGCTTCTGCGCGAACTCGAGGGGCAATTCCCGGTCTTCCGCGATGCTTTGCCGCTGGCCATCGGCATCGACAAGCAGCTGCTGGCCCGCCGGCCGGAGATCGAGCGCAAGATTCTGCGCATCGCCCTGCGCCTGCACACCCAGTCGGTGCGCTATCTCAAGGGGGTGGAAAAGGCGGCGACACGCTTCGATCTCGACGGGCAGCCCGCCGACGCGCTCGACGATGCGCACCGCGCGCATGCCGCCGAGCGTCTGCGTGAGCGCTTCCGGCAGAACGCCGCCCAGCAGAAGGCGCGGCGCGAGGCGGAGGCCGCCGAGCAGCGGCGGAACGACAAGCTGCAGCAGCTGGCCGCGAAGTTTTCCCGCCGCTGAGGCCGTCGGCTGCTGAAACCCTAGGCCATGCTGCCGAGCGCCGCCATCAGTTCGGCATTGCCGCCCCCGCCCTCGCCGCCTTCCCCGTCCTTGCTCTCGACGCGCACGCTGTAGCCGATCTGGCGCAGGGCCTGCGCCCAGTCCTCGGCTTCCGGGCGCGTGGGCAGCCAGGGGCCGTGATCGACGATGCGCTGCCAGTTCGGCCCTTCGTAGGAACAGATCACGCGGTGCATGACGGCGGTTCCGGTGTCACTTGCCCTTGGTCTGCGCCAGCTTTTCCTCGATGCGGGCCAGCGGCACCGCGCCGGGGATCCGCTCGCCATCGGCGAAGAAGATCGTCGGCGTGCCGTTGATCGCCAGCTTGCGCCCGGTCTCGATGGTCTTCTGCACGGCCGCGGTGTCGCAATCGCCCTTGCCGGACGGCGCCTTGCCGTCGACCATCCAGTCATTCCACGCCTTGGCGCGATCGCTCGAACACCAGATCTGCTTCGACTTCTCGAGCGAATCCGGTGAAAGGATCGGATACAGGAAGACGTAGACCGTCACGTTGTCGAGCTTGGCGATTTCCTTCGCCAGCTTCTTGCAGTAGCCGCAGTTGGGGTCCTCGAAGGTGGCAAAAACCCGCTTGCCGTCACCGCGCACCTGCTTCACGGCAAGCTCGAGCGGCAGATCCGAGAACTGGATCGCGGTCAGTTTCTGCATGCGTTCGCTGGTCACGTTCTTCATCGTCTTGCCGTCGATCAGCGTGCCGATGAGCAGGGCGGAGACCTTCTCGTCGGTGTAGATGATCTGGCCGTCGGCATAAACCTCGTACAGTCCCGCATAGGCGGTCTTGACGACGCTGTCCACCTTGTTGCCGAGTTTGGATTCCACCGCCTTGCGCACGCTGGCTTCATCGGCGAGCGCGGGCAGTGCGAAGGTGGTGGCGAGGGCGAGCGCGAGGGTGGCGGCGGCGCGCGGCAGCAGGGTATGGGACATGGGGGTCTTCTCCAGGGGTCAAATGGTGCCGAGCGCGTAGCGCACGAGCAGGTTCTTTACGACCGGCAAGCGGTTGGTCAGGTTCATTCCGAGGTTGCGCAGGGCGCGGAGCCCCGGCAGCTCGTCGCGGAACAGGCGGCGCAGGGCATGCGTGGTCGTCTGCATGAGCACCGTCTCCTCGCGGCGGGCGCGCTGGTAGCGCTGCAGCAGCCGCTCGTCGCCGAGATCCTGCCAGGGCGGCGTCGCGGCCAGCAGCGCGCCGAGCGCGCAGGCATCCTGATAGCCGAGATTGATGCCGTGCCCGGACAGCGGGTGGATGCCGTGCGCGGCGTCGCCGATCAGCGCCACGCGCGGTGCGACGGTGCGTGGGACGCGCATCAGCCGCAACGGAAAGGCCGCCGCCGGCGTCAGCGGCTGCAGCGCGCCGAGTGCGTGACCGCCGGCCGCGGCGACGCGCTCGCACAGCGCCTCGGGGGAGAGGGCAAGCAGATCGTCGGCCAGCGCATCCGGCGTTGACCAGACGATGGAAATCCGGTTGCCGGGGAGCGGCAGCCAGGCGAGAACGCCGTCGTCGCGGAACCACTGGCGGGCAATGCCGCGATGCGGGTGCTGACAGGTGAAGTTGGCCACCACGCCGCGTTCGCCGTAGGGAATGTTGTGCGCCGGCAAGCCGGCCGCTTCGCGCACCCAGGAATCGCGGCCGTCGGCGCCGACCAGCAGGCTCGCCGACAGCGTGCTGCCATCGTCCAGGGTCAGCACGGCGGCATCGGCGCGCAGTTCGAGGGCGCGTGGCGAGGCCGGACAGAGCAGCGTCAGGTTGCCCTGGCGCTTGACGTTCTCCCACAGCTCGCAGGCCATCTGCGAGGACTCCAGGATCCAGCCGAGTTCGTCGACGCCGGCTTCGTAGGCGGAGAAGTCGAGGCGGGCGCCTGCGTCCCCGTGGATTTCCATGGCGTGGATCGGCGCCATGCGTGTCGCGTCGAGGTGCTTCCACGCACCGATGCGGCGCAGGAAATCGCCGTTCGCCGGGCTGATCGCATAGACGCGCGCGTCCCAGCCGGACGGGCGGATCGGGGCACGGCTTTCGACGAGGGCAATCCTGAGACGGGTATCGCGCAGGGCGCAGGCCAGCGACAGACCGGCCAGACCGCCACCGACGATGGCGACATCGCAATGCATGGACGGGAACTCCTAGAAGCAGCGATTGTGCCCTGCCGGTACGCCGTTTTACAAGCGCGCCGTCCGCATGCTAGAACACGCCGGCCATGATTCCGTCCGACTTTCTTCCCGCTTTCCGCGCATCCTGCTATTTCCCGGCCATCGTCCGCGGCGAGTGCGATTCGCCGATCGATGCGCTGGTACTCCTCGGCGTCCCGCGCGAGGAGGCGGGCGATCTCGTCGTTGCCTCCTGGCAGGCCGGCAATGCGGACAACCCCGCCGCGCTTCTGTGCGTGCTCGACGGCGGCCGCCCGGTCGTCGTGCTGCGCACGCCGGAGAGCCGCTGGGCAGCGTGCACCGCCTTCCCCGAGCAGGCCTGCGCCGAGCGGCGCGAGGCCCAGCGGCGACTCGGCAAGCTGCTGCGGCGTGGGCGCCGGGGCCTGCTCGCCGAGTGGCGGACGGAGCCCGCCGGCTGATCAGCGGCCATGATAGTGGTGGCCGTGGTGGCGGGGGTGCCGTGGATGGTAATGGTGGTGGTGATGATGGTGGTGACGGTGCTCGCGCCAGCCCGGTGCGACCGGCGTGTAATACACCGGCACGGGCGGCGGGGCGACGATGACGTGCGCGGGCGGATAGCCGTAGACACGGCGCGTGGGCAGCGGGCCGTGGCGGTCCTCGCTGGCGATATAGACGCCCGCCGCGGCGCCCAGTGCGCCGCCGACGATGGCGCCGTCGCGGCCGCCGATCTGCTGACCGATCAGGGCGCCGGTGCCGCCGCCGATCAGACCGCCGATCACGGCGTCGTGCGCCTGGGCGGGCAGCGTGCCGGCGGCGAGCAGCAGGAGAGTGAGCGGCAGGGTGAGTGCGGTACGGAGCAGGGTTCCCATGATGGTTGTCCCGGGGCGGTTGAACATGTCCTCAGCTTAGCAACGAGCCGCGGAGAAATGTCCCGGGCAACGGTAATCAAGTGTTTCCGGTTGTAAGCCGGCGCATTGCCCGGCGGGCCGAAAAAAAGCGGGCCCATGACGGACCCGCGAACAGGGGAGAGGAGGGGGGCCGGCGCGGTATCGCGCCGCGCCGTCGATTACTGCCGGGGGCCGGCGCCGGGCCCGGGGCCGCCTTCGCGCGGGCCGCGCATCTTGCCGCCCTTGCGCTCAAGATGGTTCTTGAGGAACACGCGGACCTTTTCCTTCTGCTCCGGCGTCAGGCTGTCATACACCGCCAGCCAGCGATCCCGGTTCGCTTCGTGGCGCTTGCGCGCGGCATCGCGCGCGCCGTCCATCTGCTGCATCAGCCCGCGCAGATCGGCGCCGGGTTTCTCGAGGGTGGCCAGCGCCTCCTGGCGCTGCTTGCGCATCTGTTCGCGCATGTCGTCCATGTCGTTGCGCATCGCCTTGCGCGCCTCGACCCATAGCGCCTCCTGCTTGGCGTCGAGCTTCAGGTCGTCGCGCAGGCGTTCCATGCCGCGCATGTCGAAGGGCATGCCGTGTTCCATGCGGCTGCCGGGACCGCCGCACCGCTCTCCGCCGCCAGGGCCGAAGGCGAAGGCCGCGCCGGCCACGCCGAGGCTCAGGGCCAGGGCAGCGACGAGAAGACGGGGCGTGAATTTGCGTTTCATCATGATGAGCTCCTTGGAGTCGGTTCGGGGGATTCGCACGTCGGGAGGCATCCGCCTCGCTTGACGATGCCATTCTGGACCGGGGCCCGTTGCAAAGGATTTCGCCGTCCGGCGGGATCGTTGCAAATTGTTTCCACCCCCCGGAGCGGGATCGGGGGCGGCATAGAATGCCTGCATCGTTTCCGGACGCCTGCCGCCATGAAGAAAATCCTGCTCGTCGACGACGACCCCGAACTGCGCCAGCTGCTCGCCACCTACCTTGGCCGGCACGATTTCGACACCCTGCTGCTGCCCGATACCCGCCAGCTCGACGCCTACCTCGAGCGCTACCAGCCGCACCTCGTGGTGCTCGACCTGATGATGCCCGGCGAGGACGGCCTGGCCGCCTGCCGCCGCCTGCGCGCGCGCGGCGAAACGCTGCCGGTGATCATGCTCACCGCGCGCGACGAACCGGTGGACCGCGTGATCGGCCTCGAAATGGGCGCCGACGATTACGTCGGCAAGCCCTTCGACCCGCGCGAGCTGGTCGCCCGCATCGACGCCGTGCTGCGCCGGGGACAGCGCCCGCCCGCCGCGCCCGACCCGCAGGGAGGCGTCGTGCGCTTCGGCGAATGGAGCTTCGATCGCGGTGCGCGCCAGCTGACGCGCGGCGGCGATCCGGTCGCGCTGACCAGCGGCGAATTCGCCCTGCTCAACGCGCTGGTCGCCAACGCCAACCGGCCGATGAAGCGCGAGCGCCTGCTCGAACTGACACGCGGCGACGAGAGCGAATCCTTCGATCGCGCCATCGATGTGCAGATCCACCGCCTGCGCCGCCTGATCGAGGCCGATCCGGCGCATCCCCGCTACCTGCAGACGGTCTGGGGCGTCGGCTATGTCTTCGTGCCGGACGGCGAGGGAGCGGCCGCGTGAAGTTCTACCCCGATTCCCTGGCGGCGCGCACCGTCCTGCTGGTCGTCGCGATCATCGTCGTCGCCGAGGTTGCCACCTTCCAGCTCCTCGGCTACTACCGGCACAGCACGCACGTGCAGCAGACGGTGCAGCGGATCGGCGGCCAGATCCGCATGCTGCGGATCGTGCTGCCCGAACTCGGGGGTGCCGCGCGCGAGCGGCTGGCCGCCGCCGAGGCCGACGAGCAGGGGCCGCTGCTGCGGCCGGACGGCGCCGGCGTGCCGCCGCACGCACCGCGCTTCGGCTTTGCCCGGCGGCTCGCCGGCGAACTGGCCACGCAGCTCGGCGAACCGGTCGAACTGCGCCACGCCGGCCCGGGCAGCCGCAGCGGTCTGTGGATCGGCTTCATGGCCGGCGGCGAACTGTGGTGGCTGCTGCTGCCGCCGCCACGCTTCGAGCCGCAGGCCCTGCCGCTCGGGCTATGGCTCGGCCTGGCCGCGACGCTTGCCGCCGTGCTGCTGATCGCCACACTGTTCGTGCGCGGCATCGTCGGCCCGCTGGCGCGCCTCGAGGCCGCCGTTTCGGCGACCGGCGATGGTGCCGCGCAACGCGTCGAGCCCGAAGGGCCGCAGGAAGTCCGGCGTCTGGCCACGCGGCACAACACCATGCTCGGCCAGCTGGCCGAGGCCGAGGCCGAGCGCCGCGAAATGCTGGCCGGCCTGACGCACGATCTGCGCGCGCCGCTGGCCCGCCTGCGCGTGCGGCTGGCGCTGCTCGACGACACGCCGGAGCGCGCCGGACTCGAGCGCGACGCCGAGGACATGGAGCGCATCGTCACCCAGTGCCTGTCCTTCCTGCACAGCGAGCGCCGCGAGAGTGCCGCCGCGCCGCCGCTGGTGCTGGCCGACGCATTGAGCGACGAGGTGGCGCGCCGGCGCGAGCTGGGCCAGCCGGTCGACATCGTCGTGCCGCCCGAGGCGGCGGCCGGCGAGGTGGCCATTGCGCGCGGCAGCCTGCAGCGCCTGCTCGACAATCTCCTCGACAACGCCCTGCGGCATGGTGCTCCGCCGGTCGAGGTGATCCTCGCGCGTGCCGGCCCGGCACTGCGGCTGAGCGTGCGCGATCATGGCCCCGGCATCGCCCCGGCCGACCGCGCGCGCGCGCTCGAGGCTTTCGCCCAGATCGAACCGGCCCGCGCCACCGGCGGCAGCTGCGGTCTCGGGCTGGCCATCGTGCAGCGCATCGCCGGGGCCGCGGGCGGCCGCCTGACGCTCGAGGATAC
>JAPKHL010000048.1 GCA_026646875.1 Rhodocyclaceae bacterium
TGATCAACTGCTTCGTGCAACCGGTCGGCGATTCGGTCGTCGAGATCGTCGACGGCAAGCCCGGCATCTACACCGCGCTGGCCCAGGCCGCCGAAACCATGCGCCGGGGCGGCGGTGTCGGCTACGACTTCTCGTCGATCCGCCCGATGGGCGCCCTGGTCAAGGGCACCCAGTCGCGCGCTTCCGGCCCCGTGTCCTACATGCGCGTCTTCGACCGCTCGTGCGAGACCGTCGAATCGGCCGGCGCCCGCCGCGGTGCCCAGATGGGGGTGCTGCGCTGCGACCATCCGGACATCGAGGTGTTCATCCACGCCAAGGACCAGGGCGATCTATCCAACTTCAACATCTCGATCGGCGTCACCGACCCGTTCATGGAAGCCGTGGCTGCCGACGCCGAGGTCGAGCTGACCCACCGCGCCGAACCCAACACCGACATGAAGGCCGCCGGCGCCTACCAGCGCGACGATGGCCAGTGGGTTTACCGCAAGGTGCGCGCGCGCGACCTGTGGGACCAGGTCATGAAGTCCACCTACGACCATGCCGAGCCGGGGATCCTCTTCCTCGACCGCATGAACAAGGACAACAACCTCTACTACTGCGAGCTGATCGAAGCCACCAACCCCTGCGCCGAACAGCCTCTGCCGCCCTACGGCTGCTGCTGCCTCGGCTCGATCAACCTGACGCTGTTCGTGCGCAATCCCTTCTCCGACCGCGCCGAGTTCGACTTTGACGCCTTCGCCGAAGTGATCCGCGTCTCCACCCGCATGCTCGACAACGTGCTCGATGTCACCGCCTGGCCGCTCGACCGCCAGCGCGAGGAAGCCGCCAACAAGCGCCGCGTCGGCCTTGGCTTCACCGGCCTGGGCGACGCGCTGTGCATGCTGCGCCTGCGCTACGACCGCCCGGAGGCCGCCGCGATGGCCTCGCGCGTCTCCGAGTTCATGCGCGACACCGCCTACCTCGCCTCGGTCGAGCTCGCCAAGGAGCGCGGCGCCTTCCCGCTGTTCAACGCCGAACTCTATCTTTCCGGCGGCAACTTCGCCTCCCGCCTGCCCGCCGACATCAAGACCGAGATCCGCAAGCACGGCCTGCGCAACTCGCACCTCCTGTCGATCGCGCCGACCGGCACCATCTCGCTGGCCTTCGCCGACAACGCCTCGAACGGCATCGAGCCGCCCTTCTCCTGGACCTACAACCGCAAGAAGCGCATGGCCGACGGCACGCTCAAGGAATACGCCGTCGAGGACTACGCCTGGCGCCTCTACCGCCACCTCGGCGGCGACGTCGACAAGCTGCCCGACTACTTCGTCACCGCCCTGGAAATCTCCGCCGAGGCACACAAGAACATGGTCGCCGCCGTCGCCCCCTACATCGACACCTCGATCTCCAAGACGGTCAACGTGCCGGCCGACTACCCCTACGAGGACTTCCAGGACCTCTACATGAGTGCCTGGAAGGCCGGCCTCAAGGGCCTCGCCACCTACCGCCCGAACAGCGTGCTCGGCTCGGTGCTCTCGGTCGAGACCGCCAAGCAGCCCGAAGAGAAGAAACAGCCGCAGGATTTCGTTGGCGGCGACGCCAACCGCCGCCTGGCCATCAAGAACCTGCCCGCACCGGTGCTCTCCAGCCTGCGCTGGCCGGGCCGCCCGAATCTGCCCGAAGGCAACCTGGCATGGACCTACATGATCGAGCACCCGCTCGGCAAGTTCGCCCTCTTCGTCGGTCACGTCGAACAGGAAGGCCGCGCCTGGCCGTTCGAGGTCTGGGTCAACGGCCCGGCGCAGCCGCGCGGCCTCGGCGCCGTCGCCAAGACGCTGTCGATGGACATGCGCGCCAACGACCACGCCTGGCTGGCCCTCAAGCTCGAATCGCTGGCCAAGACGCCGAACGGCGAAGGCTTCAGCATGGCCTTTCCGCCGCACGGCGAGCGCAAGCTGATGCCCTCCGTCGTCTCCGCCATGGCACAGCTGATCCAGCACCGCGTCGAACAGATCGGCGCCTTCCGCAATGAAGGTCCGACCCCGGTGCTCGATGCCATGTTCTGCCTCAAGGAGCCGAAAACCGGCACCGACGGCACCCTCTCCTGGACCGTCGACGTCTTCAACCCGGCCACCGGCGAGGATTTCGTCCTCGGCCTCAAGGAAATCACCCTGCCCGACGGCGTCACCCGCCCCTATTCGGTCTGGCTCTCCGGCAACTACCCGCGCGCCCTCGACGGCCTCACCAAGCTGCTCTCGCTCGACATGCGCGTGCTCGACCCCGCCTGGATCGGCATGAAGCTCCGCAAGCTGCTCGACTATCCGGAACCGCTCGGCGACTTCATGGCCTTCGTCCCCGGCACGCGCAAGCAGAGCAACTACCCGTCGACGGTGGCCTACCTCGCCCACCTGATCATCCACCGCTACGCCATGCTCGGCATCCTCGACGAGAACGGCTACCCGCTGCAGCAGATGGGCATCCTCCAGGCCCCGGAAGGCAGCACCGCCCCGCGCCCCACCGCCGGCAAGCTGTGCGGCGAGTGCGGCAACTACACGATGATCCGCAAGGACGGCTGCGACTTCTGCACCGCCTGCGGCGCCGTCGGCACCTGCGGTTGAGAAAGGCTACGGACAGCGGGCCGGCGCATTGGCCAGTCGATGCGCCATAAACCCAGGCAGCCGGCAACAGCCAGGCCCATCCGGATTCGGATGGGCTTTTTCATTCAAGGGAATGAATTCCGTTTTCGTACGGATTGAGCATCGAGCAGACCAGCAGGCTCACTCCGGCCGCCTCCGGAGCGAGTGGACCGTACTCAACGCAAGCAAGACGAAAAGCGCGATCAGGCCGTAGTCGCTCAAGGTCGGTATCGATTGCATCATGACGCTGTAGATCACGCTGCCGCGCCAGGATCGAACGTTTGACGCGCCGTCGAAAGGGTCATTCACCGAGCCGCCACAGCTGCTCGCGCCGGAAACGATGCGGACAGAAGCATCCTCCGTGCTATCGACCCCGCCGGATGTGTTGTAGCGAATGGCTTTTACCCCCGAGCCAGCCGCATTGTCTATCCAGATCAGAAAGCCAAAGGTTTGTCCTGCGGGAATGACCACCCCGGGCCCAAGGCCGACCGGGTAAAGGGTTTGTATGATCCCGGCGCCGCCAGCGACGGGCGCTGTGTTCAGCAGGGTCCAGGCACCGGGGGTGTGCTCGAACCCGCCATGACCTCCGGCCTTGTAGAAAACACTCACATTGTCCGTGCCGACGACAACGGACCTCATCTCGAGGATGCGCACGGCTTCGGTTTTTGCAGTGATGTCGAAAAAAATCCCCTCGCACCCACCATCGGTATTGACCGCGGTTGTCAGCGTTGCCGCATGGGCAATGCCAGTGGCAAGAACCAGGGCTGAAATCAGCGTTAACAGTAACTTGCGTATCGTATTTGGCATATTCAATCGACCATCAATATCAATCGACAGGCGTGCGCCGAGCTTGTCTGCATGCATATCAGAATTCGATTCTATGCTACTTTCCGCATTCCCCCCTGCGCCCTGAAGATGGCTTCCCGGCCCCCCTCCGATCCAGCGCGCATCGGCGCCCGGGCCGGCAATCGCGTCTGGAAATTCCCGTCAAACCGGTCCAAAGTGAGGTGTCGAGAGCGATACGTCGGCGGAGCCACTGCATGGAGAATCCGCAGGGGTCTTGGCGGGCCGGTCGCTCACTTCCGGACAACAACGCAACCACAGGAGCGCAAAATGGAAGACAAGCACACGAGTTCCGCTGGCAAGTGCCCGGTCATGCATGGCGGCGTGACTTCGGCGGAGATGTCGAGGATGGATTGGTGGCCCAAGGCGCTTAACCTGGACATCCTGCACCAGCACGACAGCAAGACCAATCCCCTGGGCGCCGGTTTCAACTACCGCGAGGAGGTCAGGAAACTGGATGTCGAGGCGCTGAAGAAGGATCTCAAGGCGCTGATGACCGACAGCCAGGCGTGGTGGCCCGCCGACTGGGGCCACTATGGCGGACTGATGATCCGCATGGCCTGGCACGCTGCGGGCACCTACCGCATTGCCGACGGGCGTGGCGGCGGCGGCACGGGCAACCAGCGCTTCGCTCCGCTCAATTCCTGGCCCGACAACACCAATCTCGACAAGGCGCGCCGCCTGCTCTGGCCGATCAAGAAGAAGTACGGCAACCGGCTGAGCTGGGCCGATCTGATCATTCTCGCGGGCAACATGGCCTACGAGTCGATGGGGCTGAAAACCTTCGGATTCGGCTTCGGTCGCGAGGACATCTGGCACCCGGAAAAGGACATCTACTGGGGTTCGGAGCGCGAGTGGCTGGCCCCCACCGGCAGTGCGGGCAGCCGCTACTCGGGTGAGCGCGATCTGGAGAACCCGCTCGCCGCCGTGATGATGGGCCTGATCTACGTTAACCCGGAGGGCGTCGATGGCACGCCGGATCCGCTCAAGACGGCCAGGGACATGCGGACCACCTTCGCCCGCATGGCCATGAACGACGAGGAAACCGTGGCACTGACCGCCGGCGGTCACACCGTCGGCAAGGCGCACGGCAACGGCAGCGCCGCCAACCTGGGTCCTGCCCCGGAGGGCGCGGAGCTCGAGGAACAGGGTCTTGGCTGGATCAACCACAGCACCCGCGGCATCGGCCGCGACACCGTGACCAGCGGCATCGAGGGTGCGTGGACGACCCATCCCACCCGGTGGGACCACGGCTATTTCGATTTGCTGTTCAAGTACGACTGGTGGCTGCAGAAATCCCCGGCCGGTGCGCACCAGTGGGAGCCGGTCAACATCGCCGAGGAAGACATGCCGGTCGATGTCGAGGACCCCTCGATCCGCCGCAAGCCAATCATGACCGACGCCGACATGGCACTGAAGTTCGATCCGGAATACCGCAAGATCGCCGAGCGTTTCCACAAGGATGCAGCCTACTTCTCGGAAACCTTCGCACGGGCCTGGTTCAAGCTGACGCACCGCGACATGGGTCCGAAGAGCCGCTACATCGGCCCGGACGTTCCGCGGGAAGACCTGATCTGGCAGGACCCGGTACCGGCCGGTCGCAAGGATTACGACGTCGCCGCGCTCAAGGCGAGGATCGCCGCGGCCGGCCTGAGCGTCGCCGAAATGGTTGCCACCGCATGGGACAGCGCGCGCACCTTCCGGGGCTCGGACAAGCGCGGCGGCGCCAACGGCGCCCGCATCCGCCTCGCGCCGCAAAAGGACTGGGAAGGCAACGAGCCGGCCCGGCTGGCCAGGGTACTGGCCAGCCTTGAGCGGATCGCGGCGGAAAGCGGCGCCAGCGTCGCCGACGCGATCGTGCTGGCCGGCAATGTCGGCATCGAGCAGGCGGCGAAGGCGGCCGGCTTCGACGTCGAGCTTCCCTTCGTGCTGGGCCGGGGCGATGCCACGGCGGAGATGACCGATGCCGGGTCGTTCGAGGTCCTGGAGCCGCTGGCCGACGGTTTCCGCAACTGGCTCAAGAAGGATTACGCGGTGAGCCCCGAGGAACTGCTGCTCGACCGCGCCCAGCTGATGCGTCTGACCGCCTGCGAGATGACCGTCCTGCTCGGCGGGATGCGCGTGCTGGGCACGAACCACGGCGGCAGCCCGGAGGGGGTTTTCACCGATCGTGTCGGCGTGTTGACCAACGATTTCTTCGTCAACCTCACCGACATGGCCTTCAGCTGGAAGCCGACTGGCCGCAACCGCTACGCCGTTGTGGACCGCAAAACGGGAGCAATCCGGTGGACAGCCAGCCGCGTCGATCTGGTGTTCGGCGCCAATTCGGTGCTGCGGGCCTACGCCGAGGTTTATGCGCAGGACGACGGCCAGGAGAAGTTCGTCAAGGACTTCGTTGCCGCCTGGACCAAGGTGATGAACGCCGACCGCTTCGATCTGGCCTGACGGGAGCCCGGGCAGGCCGGGCACAGCCAAAAAAAACCCCGGCGGGATCGCTCCCCCGGGGTTTTTTGCTGGCGGCCGCTTGCGCGGTTCTACGCTCAGGCGAAGGGATGGCGACGCAGGATGGTTTCGTCGCGCTCGGGACCGGTGGAGACGATGTCGATCGGCACTTCACAGAGTTCCTCGATGCGCGCGAGGTAGGCACGCGCCGCGGCCGGGAGGGCGGCCTGCGTCTTGGCACCGTAGGTGGTTTCCTTCCAGCCCGGCAGGGTTTCGAGAATGGGCTGGCAGTCGGCGACCTCGTCGGCCCCCATCGGCAGGAGGTCGAGCACGCGGTCCCCCACCCGGTAGCCGGTGCAGATCTTCAGTTCGTCGAGTCCGTCGAGAACGTCGAGCTTGGTGATGCACAGGCCGGTGACGCCGTTGATCTGGATCGAACGACGCAGCGCAGCGGCGTCGAACCAGCCGCAGCGGCGCTTGCGGCCGGTGACGGTGCCGAATTCACGGCCCTTCTGCGACATCTGGTGGCCCGGCGTGCCGGCGGTTTCGATGTCGAGCTCGCTCGGGAAGGGGCCGCCGCCCACGCGCGTGCAGTAGGCCTTGGTGATGCCGAGCACGTAGTGCAGCTTGCCGGGACCGACACCGGAGCCGGCGGCGGCCTGGCCGGCCACGCAGTTCGACGAGGTGACGAAGGGGTAGGTGCCGTGGTCGATGTCGAGCAGGGCGCCCTGCGCGCCTTCGAAGAGCAGGTTCTGACCGGCCTTGTTGGCGGCGTACAGGGCGGCGGAAACGTCGGTCACCAGCGGCTTGATGAATTCGGCATCGGCCATGGCCTGCGCCAGCACCGCGTCGTAGTCGACGGGATCGGCGCCCAGGTACTGGGTCAGGACGAAGTTGTGATAGTCGAGGTTTTCCTTCAGCTTCTCGGCAAAGCGCTCGGGGTAGAAGAGGTCGTAGACGCGCAGTGCGCGACGGGCCACCTTGTCCTCGTAGGTCGGGCCGATGCCCTTGCCGGTGGTGCCGATCTTGGTGTCGGCGCACTTGCGGGCCTCGCGCGCGCGGTCGAGGGCGGTATGGTAGGCGAGGATGATCGGGCAGCCGGGGCTGACCTTGAGCCGCGAGCGCACCTCGATGCCGCCGGCCTCGAGCCCCTTGATCTCGGCGATCAGGTGGTGGATGTCGAGCACCACACCGTTGCCGATGTAGCAGGCCACGCCATCGCGCACGATGCCGGAGGGCACCAGGTTGAGCTTGTATTCCTTGTCGCCGACGACCAGGGTATGCCCTGCGTTGTGGCCGCCCTGGAAACGCACGACACCCTGCGCGTGGTCGGTGAGCCAGTCGACGATCTTGCCCTTCCCTTCGTCGCCCCACTGGGTTCCGACGACTACAACGTTCTTAGCCATGTTCGAGATCAATCCCTGTTGATTGCTTCAATGATCCATTTGCCGCCCTGTCCGACCAGCTGCCGGTCGCACCGGGGACCTTCGCTGCCGGTCTGGCCGGGCAGCAGTTCGACGACGATTTCGCCGGCCGCGCGCAGCCGGGCGATCTCGGCGCGCAACGCGGCGTCCTCGCCGGACGGGGCGAGGATGCCGGCCGGCGCGTCCTCCTGCGGTGCAAGCCGCGCCACTTCGCGCAGGTCGAGCGAGAAGCCGGTGGCCGGACGGGCACGGCCGAAGGCCTTCCCGGCGCCGTCATAGCGTCCGCCCAGGGCGATGGCGCTGGGAAATCCGGGGTAGTAGGCGGCGAAGACGACACCATTGTGATACTGGTAGCCGCGCAGGTCGGAAAAGTCGAAGGACAGCGGCAGTTCCGGCATGGCCGCGCGCAGGGCGCGCAGCGTCGAAAGCGCGGCGTCGATCGCCGGCAGCGCGGGCAGTTCGCGCGCGGCGGCATCGAGCACCTCGCCGCCGCCGTACAGCGACGGCAGGCGCAGCAGGGCCGAGCGGTACGGCTCGGCGACATTCGCGCAGAGCGCCTGCAGGCTCGGCACGTCCTTGGCCTGCAGGCGCTGCAGGACTTCATGCTCGGTTTCGCCGGTCAGCCCGGCCGCTTCCGCCAGAGCGCTGAACACGCCGACATGGCCCAGGTCGATGCGCGAGGCCGGCGTGCCGGCGCTGGTCAGCGCGGCGGCCATCAGGCGGATGACCTCGAGATCGGCCTCGACGCCGGCGTGGCCGTAGAGCTCGGCGCCCAGCTGGATCGGTTCGCGCGTGGCCGCCTGCGACGCGGGCAGCGTGTGCAGCACGCTGTCGCAGTAGCACAGGCGGGTGACCCCCTGGCGGTTGAGCAGGTGAGCGTCGATGCGCGCGGCCTGCGGCGTGATGTCGGCGCGCACGCCGAGCGTCCGCCCGGACAGCTGGTCGACCAGCTTGAAGGTGCGCAGCTTGAGATCGGCGCCGGTGCCGGTGAGCAGGGAATCGAGGTATTCGAGCAACGGCGGCATGACCAGCTCGTAGCCGTGCCCGCGGAACAGGTCGAGCATCCGGCGGCGCAGGCGTTCGATGCGCGCGGCCTCGTGCGGCAGCGCGTCGGCGGTGTATTCGGGAAGCAGCCAGTTCATCTGAAGATCATCAGCAGGATCAGGCCGATCAGCATCGAGGTCAGTCCGATGAAGCGGATCTGACCGTCCGAGAGCTGGATCAGGCGGCGGAAGGTTTCTCGCCAGGCCTTGGGCGCGAGGAAGGGAACGATCCCTTCGAGTACCAGCATGAGGGCAAAGGCGAGCAGGATGTTTTCGGTCATTTCACCGCTTTGTCGCCGCCGCGGTTCTTCATGTACTTGAAGAAATCGGAGTTCGGCTCGACGACGATCACGTCGTTCTTGCTGCCAAAGCTGTTCCGGTAGGCCTCGAGGCTGCGGTAGAAGGCATAGAACTCGGGGTTCTGGCCGAAGGCCTGGGCATAGATCGAGGCGGCGCGGGCATCGCCCTCGCCCTTGATCTTCTGTGCCTCGCGATAGGCCTCGGCGACGATCACCTCACGCTGCTTGTCGGCATCGGCGCGGATCTTCTCGGCCTCGGCATAGCCCTGCGAGCGCAGTTCGTTGGCCACGCGCTTGCGCTCGGCCTCCATTCGGCGATACACCGATTCGCTGACCTCGGCCGGCAGATCGACGCGCTTGACGCGCACATCGACGATCTGGACACCGATCTTGCGCGCATCGAGGTCGGCCTTCTGGCGCATTTCCTCCATGATCTTGTCGCGCTCGCCGGAAACCACGTCATGCACCGTGCGCTTGCCGAACTCCTCGCGCAGGCCGGCATTGACCGTCTGAGCGAGACGCGTGCGGGCACGGGCCTCGTCGCCGGCGACCGAGATGTAATAGAGCTTGGGATCGACGATGCGCCACTTGACGAAGGAATCGACCAGGACGTTCTTCTTCTCCGAGGTGATGAAGCGCTCGGGATCGGCGCTGTCCAGCGTCAGGATGCGCTTGTCGAAGTAGCGCACGTTCTGGATCAGCGGCCACTTGAAGTAGAGCCCGGGCTCCTCGATCACGTCCTTGACCTCGCCGAGCTGGAAGACGATGGCGTGCTGACGCTGGTCGACCGTGAAGATGGCCGCACCGATGACGACAAGACCCGCCGCGACGATCGCGGCGATGAAGTTCAGACCGGCTTTCATCAACGTGCCTCCCGATCCCGCGAACGCAGCGCGTCACGCGAGCGAATGTCGTTGCGCTCCACCGCTGCCGGCGCGGGGGTGTCGCCCAGCACCGCCTGCGGGCTGCGCGCGGGCGCCTCGGCGGCGCCCTGCCCCGAGGCCTGCTGCATCAGCTTGTCGAGCGGCAGATAGAGCAGGTTGCCCTGTCCCTTGCTGTCGACCATCACCTTGCTGGTATTGGCGTAAACCTGCTGCATGGTTTCCAGGTACATGCGGCTGCGCGTGACTTCCGGCGCCTTGGCGTACTCGGCGTTGATCTGGCGGAAGCGGCTGGCATCGCCCTCGGCGGTGCTGACGATGCGCTGCCGGTGGCCCTCGGCCTCCTGCAGCAGGCGCGAGGCCGTGCCCTGCGCCTTCGGCACCACGTCGTTGGCGTAGGCCTGGCCCTCGTTCTTCTGCCGCTCACGGTCCTGGCCGGCCTTCACCGCATCGTCGAAGGCGGCCTGCACCTGCTCCGGCGGCTGCGCGTTCTGCATCGTCACCTTGGAAATCAGGATACCGGTCTTGTAGCGATCGAGGATGTCCTGCATCAGCTTCGAGGCATTGACGGCGATCTGCTCGCGGCCTTCGTACAGTACGAAGTCCATGCGGCTCTTGCCGACGATCTCGCGGATGGCCGTTTCGGCGACCTGCATCACGGCGTCGTCCGGATGACGGTTGTTGAAGATGTAGTCGACCGGATCCTTGAGGATGTACTGGACGGCGAACTGGATGTTGATGATGTTCTCGTCGTCGGTGAGCATCAGGGCTTCCTTGAGCACCTTGTTGCGCTCGCTGCCCCGATAGCCGACCTCGACGGTGCGCACGCCGGAGATATTCACCAGTTCGTGCGACTGGATCGGGTACGGCAGGCGCCAGCGCAGGCCGGACTCGGTGGTTTCCTTGAACTTGCCGAACTGCAGCACCAGGCCGCGCTGGGAAGCATCGACGATATAGAAGCCGCTCGCCAGCCAGACCAGTGCGATCAGGACGAGCAGCAGGCTGATGCCGCCCCCGAGAAACTTCGGGTTGAACTCGACCTGCGGACGGTTGCCCCCGCCGTCGCCACCGCCGCCGCTCCGCTTGTCGAACAGGCCGGACAGGCGACGGTTGAAGTCGCGCCACAGTTCCTCGAGGTCGGGCGGGCCCTGGTTGGGGCGCTTGCCGCCATCGTTGCCGCGATTGCCCCACTGCGGGTCATTGAGCGACATAAGTACTCCGATGCTTGCGATCATAGGGAAGAGCCGGGCTCCAAAACGGAATCGGGGGTAGGCGGGGGTCCGCCGGTCACGGCGCCCGCGTGCGGGCTGCGCGTTTCGCGCGCCTTTTCGAGCGCCGCCTCGGTCAGGGCCGCGCGCAGCAGCGGCAGGCCGTCGCCGCTTCTGGCACTGACGCGAACGCGCTCGATTCTACCATATTCGTTCCGCTCGACAGCCGGCGGCAGCCCGGTCAGATCGAGCTTGTTGAGCACCAGGATCTGCGGCACCGACTGCGCACCGATCTCGGCCAGGACCTTGTTGACCTCGGCGATCTGGTCGTCACGCGACGGGCTCGCCGAATCGACGACATGCAGCAGCAGGTCGGCCTGTGCCGTGGCTTCCAATGTGGCATGGAAAGCGGCGACAAGGGCGTGCGGCAGGTCGCGGATGAAGCCGACGGTGTCGGACAGCACAATGTTGCCGGCCTCGGGCAGCCACAGTTTGCGCGAGGTGGTGTCAAGGGTGGCGAACAGCTGGTTGGCGGCGTAGACGCCGGCATGCGTGAGCGCATTGAAGAGCGTCGACTTGCCGGCGTTGGTATAACCGACCAGCGACACGCTGAGCACCTCGCCACGCTGCCGGGCCTTGCGCTGCACGCCGCGCTGGCGCTCGACGCGCGCAAGGCGTTCCTTGAGCAGCTTGACGCGGATGCCGAGCAGGCGGCGGTCGGTTTCAAGCTGCGTTTCGCCGGGGCCGCGCAGGCCGATGCCCCCCTTCTGCCGCTCGAGGTGGGTCCAGCCACGAACGAGGCGGGTCGCCAGATGGTCGAGCTGCGCGAGCTCGACCTGCAGCTTGCCCTCGGCGCTCTGCGCGCGCTGCGCGAAGATGTCCAGGATCAGGCTGGTGCGGTCGATCACACGACACTGCAGCGCGCGTTCGAGATTGCGCTGCTGTGCCGGAGAGAGCTCGTGGTTGAAGATCACCAGATCGGCCTGGTGGGCGGCGAGCTCGGCCGCGATTTCCTGTACCTTGCCTTTGCCGGCGAAGGTGGCTGCGTCAGGCGACTGGCGGCGTCCGCCGACCTCGGCGCACAGCGTGGCACCGGCGGATTCCGCCAGCAGGCGGATTTCCTCCAGGCGCTCGGGAATGTCGCCGCTGCCGAAATCAAGCTGGACGATCACCGCACGTTCGCCGGCGGCGGGACGTTCAGCAGTCATGAGGGGAGCCTTGGGATGGAGGGGAAGCGCGGCGCACGCGGCAAGGCCGTGTGGATCGACCGCGCCGGGCGCGGGAAGCGGGAAGCGCGGCGGCGGAGTGGGCACCCGCCGGCGCGGCGGCGGGTCGCCATGACGCAACGACAGGAAGGGTCAGGCTTCGTTGCCGCCATCCTGCTGGATGTTGACCGGCCGGGCCGGTACGACGGTCGAGATGGCGTGCTTGTAGACCATCTGCGTCACGGTATTCTTGAGCAGCACGACGTACTGGTCGAACGACTCGACCTGCCCCTGCAGCTTGATGCCATTGACGAGATAGATGGAAACCGGCACGTGTTCGCGGCGCAGGGCGTTGAGGAAGGGGTCTTGTAGAAGTTGCCCTTTATTGCTCATGGTTGAGACTCCATGTTTCGTTGTGTTTTGGAGGGCCTAGCTTAATTGATTTTCCCTTGCATTGCCAGAGAAGGGCGAGCCGCGCTTCCGCCCGCCGCTCCACCCCGCTTTTTCCCGTGCGCTCAGTCCCGTTCCGGCTTCGGCTTGCGCCGGTTCTTCTCCGGCGGCTTGCGATCGGCAAAGGGATTCTGCGAAACGTTGAACTGAATACGCAGCGGGGTACCTTGCAGCTTGAACACCTCGCGGAATACATGCTCGAGGTAGCGCCGGTAGCTGTCCGGAATGTTCTCCAGGGCATTGCCATGGATCACGATCAGTGGCGGATTCTGCCCGCCCTGGTGGGCGTAGCGCAGCTTGGGCCGGAAGATGCCGTGGCGGGGTGGCGCCTGCTTGGCGACGGCATCGATCAGCGTGCGCGTCAGCTGCGGCGTGGACAGTTTGGCGCAGGCGGCCTTGTAGGCGGCGTCGACCGAACGGAAGACCTGCTCGAGCCCCTGCCCCTTGAGTGCCGAGACGTAATGGAACTTCGCGAAATCGAGGAATTTCAGCTTGCGCTCCAGATCGACCTTGACGCGCTCGCGCACGTAGGGATCGAGACCGTCCCACTTGTTCACCGCGACAACCAGCGCGCGGCCGGATTCGACCACGAAACCGGCGATGTGCGCATCCTGGTCGGAGATGTCCTGACGGGCGTCGAGCACGAGGACCACCACGTTGGCGTCCTCGATCGACTGCAGCGTCTTGACCACCGAGAATTTCTCGATGGTTTCGAAGACCTTGCCCTTGCGGCGCAGGCCGGCGGTGTCGATCAGGGTGTATTTGCGCCCGGCGCGTTCGAAATCGACGTAGATGGCGTCACGCGTGGTGCCCGGCTGGTCGAAGGCGATCACCCGCTCCTCGCCGAGCAGCGCGTTGATCATCGTGCTCTTGCCGACGTTCGGACGGCCGACGATGGCGACCTTGAGCTCCTCGCTCTCATCGGCGCCCTCCTCCGGCTCGGGATACGGCTCGAGCGCCAGCTCGACCAGGCCGCGCACGCCTTCGCCGTGCGTCGCCGAGATCCCGATCGGCTCGCCGAGGCCGAGCTCGTGGAAATCGGCGATCACCACGCCACGATTCATGCCCTCGGATTTGTTGACCGCGACGAAGACCGGACGCTCGGTCCGGCGCAGCTTGTTGGCGATTTCCTTATCCTGCGCGGTGATGCCGGTGCGCCCGTCGACCACGAAGAGGATCACGTCCGCCTCGACGATGGCCTGCTCGGTCTGACGGGCCATCTCGTGCATGATGCCGTCCTTGGCGAGCGGCTCGAAGCCGCCGGTGTCGATCACCAGGTAGGGCTTGCTGCCAAGCTTGCCGTGACCGTAGTGGCGATCGCGCGTGAGGCCGGGAATGTCGGCGACGATGGCGTCGCGCGTCTTGGTCAGGCGGTTGAAGAGCGTCGACTTGCCGACGTTCGGCCGGCCGACCAGAACGATGCTGGGTTTCATTGGATCTCGATAGCGAAGAGGCCGCCGTTGCGTGTCTGCACCACCAGGCCGGCGCCCAGGGCGCGCGGCGCGGTCAGCAGCGGACTGCCGTCGGTCGGCAGGCGGGCCGCGAAGGCGCCGTCCTCGCGGTTGATGAAGTGCACGATGCCTTCGGCATCGCCGACGGCGAGCAGGCCGCGCCGGGCCAGCGGCGCAGTCAGATTGCGCAGGAACAGCTTGTCCTGCTTCCAGAGACTGGCGCCGCTCGCGCGGTCCAGCGCGTGCAGGGCCCCCTTGTCGTCGGAGACGTAGACGTAGCGGCCATCGATGGCGAGGCCGGCGACGCTCGACATGTCGCGTGCCCAGGTCATGTTGCCGTTGCCCAGATCGAAGCAGGCCACCCGCCCCTGGAAGGCGACGGCGCAGATGTCGCGCCCGTCGATCACCGGCGGGCTGGTGATGTCGGCCACGCGATCGAGCTCGGTGGTGCCCTTGGGGAGTGCGACAGTGCCTTCCCACAGGGGGGCGCCGTTGCCCGTGCTGACGGCAACCAGCTTGCCGCCCGGGAAGCCTGCGAAAACGTACTTGTCGGCGATCAGCGGACTGGCGGTGGTGCGCAGCGTCAGCGCCGGCGTCGAGCGCTGGTAGACCCACTTGCGCTTGCCGTCGGCCATATCGAAGGCGGCCAGCCGGTTGTCGCCGCTGCGCACGACGACCAGGCCTTCGCCCAGCGCGGGCGGCGCAAGGATCTCGCTGCTCGCGCGGGCTTTCCAGAGCAGGGTGCCGTCGGCCGTCGCATAGGCGAAGAGATCGCCTTTCGCCGTGCCCACCACGACCATCCGCTCATCGGCGCCTACCCCGCCCGAAAGCGGCTGCTCGGCCCGGATCCGCCACACCGGGCGGCCGTCGTCGAGACGCAGCACGGTACCGTCGCGCGCGGCGGCATAGACTGAGGTGCCGACGACTGCTGGCGCGAACGCCAGGTCCTCGCCCTTGCCCACGCTCTCGCGCCAGGCGACACGAGCCTCCGCGCTCGGCGTGATCGGCTGCAGCGCGGCCATCTTCGGCGCCTTCGAAGACGCGGAAAAGGGGTTCAGCGAATCGAGCGTCGAACAGCCGGCCAGCAGCGCGGGCAGGCAGGCCAGCAGGGCGAGGCGGAGCTTCATCACTGCGCCCCGCCGAGCGCGTCGAGCCGTTGTTGCAGCATCTCGCGGTAGGGCGCGTTGGCTTCCTTGTCCTGCAGGGTGCTGCGGCTCTTGCTGCCGGCAGCCGCCAGGTCGTTCGCCTCGAGCGCGGAAAGCGCCGCGCGGTAGGCGGCACGCGCCTCGTCGCGCTTGCCCTGGGCGGCGAGGACATCGCCGCGCAGTTCGGCGAAGCGCGCGGCGAATCCGGGAGCCGGCTTGGCGTCGAGGATGCGCAGTGCCTCGTCGTAGGCCTTCTCGTCGAGCAGCACGGCAGCGAGGCGCAGGCGGCCGAGTTCGCGCAGTTCGTCCTTCGCGTTGTCGGCCACCCAGCCGAGCTGGACCTTTGCCGTCTTCGGATCGCCGGCATCGAACAGTGCCTTGGCCGCGGTCAGCGCGCCGAGCGGTGCGTAGGTGCTGCTGCCGTACTTGGCGAGCAGCTCACCACTGGAGGTCTTGATGCGTTGCAGATCCTTGTCGAGCACCGCCTTCTGCAGAACGGCATAAACGCCGGAGGCCTGCGCGGCCTGCTGACCCTGGTACCAGTTCCAGCCCTGCCAGGCGATCACGCCGAGGGCGGCTGCCGTGACGAGGCCGGTCACCAGATTGCCGTACTGTTTCCACCACGCCTTGATTTCGGCGAGTTGTTCCTGTTCTTCGAGATCGTAGGCCGCCATTACGCTTCTTCCCAATCCATCAGTGAATTCATGATTTCGCCGGCGACGTCATCGACGCCGACCCGTTTCTGCTGCCCCGGCTGTCCGTCGCCGGTCCGCAATTCCTTCAGCGTCACCTCGCCGGCAGTGGCCTCGTCGTCGCCGATGATCACTGCAAAGGCTGCGCCGGAAGCATCGGCCTTCTTCATCTGCGACTTGAAGCTGCCGCCGCCGCAGTGGAAGAGTACGTCGATGCCGTTGTCGCGCAGGCGCTCGGCCACGCGTGGCGCGAGGCGCGAAGCAGCCTCGCCCTGGTGCACGACATAGACGTCCACGCCCGGCACCGCCGGTTCGCCGCCGGCCTCGCGGATCAGCGCAATCAGGCGTTCGACGCCCATGGCGAATCCGCAGGCCGGCGTCGGCTTGCCGCCGAGCTGCTCGACCAGGCCGTCGTAGCGGCCCCCCGCGCAGACCGTGCCCTGAGCACCGAGCCGATCGGTCACCCATTCGAACACGGTGAGGTTGTAATAGTCGAGGCCGCGCACCAGCCGCGGGTTGATTTCGTAGGGAATACCGGCATCGCGCAGAATCTGCTGCACGCCCTCGAAGTGCGCCAGTGACGCGTCGCCGAGGTGATCCAGCAGCTTCGGCGCGGCCATGATCATCTCCTGCATGGCCGGATTCTTGCTGTCGAGGATGCGCAGCGGGTTGGTGTGCAGGCGGCGCTGTGCATCCTCGTCAAGCAGATCGGCATGCCGTTCGAACCAGGCGATCAGTTCGGCGCGATGGCTGGCGCGCTCCGCCGGCTGACCGAGGGTATTGAGCTGCAGCCGGATGCCGTCGAGCCCGAGGTCGTCCCACAGGCGGGCGCCCATCAGGATCTGCTCGGCATCGACATCCGGCCCGGCGAAGCCGAAGGACTCGACGCCGACCTGGTGGAACTGCCGGTAGCGTCCCTTCTGCGGACGCTCGTGGCGGAACATCGGCCCCATGTAGTAGAGGCGCTGCGGCTGCTGCGCGGCAAGGTTGTGCTGGATCAGCGCGCGCACGCACCCGGCGGTGCCTTCCGGGCGCAGCGTCAGCGGCTCGCCGTTCAGGCCATCGACGAAGGAGTACATCTCCTTCTCGACGATATCGGTCACTTCACCGATGGCGCGCTTGAAGAGCGGCGTCGGCTCGACGATGGGCATGCGGATCGGGCGGTAGCCGTAGCTCTTCAGCCAGCCACGGACGGTTTCCTCGAACAGTTCCCAGAATTCGGATTCGCCCGGCAGGACGTCGTTCATCCCACGCACGGACTGGATGTTCTTGCTCATGATTTTGCTGCGATCTTTCTCTGGTAGGTACGCGCCACGTAGCGGTCGACGATGGCGGTGAATTCCTCGGCAATGTTATCGCCGCGCAGGGTGACGGTCTTCTCGCCGTCCTCGAAGACCGGCGCGGCCGGCGTCTCGCCGGTGCCCGGCAGGCTGATGCCGATGTTGGCGTGCTTGCTTTCGCCGGGCCCGTTGACCACGCAACCCATCACCGCCAGCGTCATGTTCTCGACACCGTCGTATTCGAGCCGCCACTCGGGCATCTTGGTGCGCACGTGGTCCTGGATCGACTGGGCGAGTTCCTGGAAGAAGGTGCTCGTGGTACGGCCGCAGCCCGGGCAGGCCGCCACCATTGGCGTGAAGGCACGCAGCCCCATGGTCTGCAGCATCTCCTGAGCGACGATCACCTCCTGCGCGCGCGAACCGCCCGGCTCCGGCGTCAGCGAAACGCGGATGGTGTCGCCGATGCCTTCCTGCAACAGCACCGCCATCGCCGCCGTCGAGGCAACGATGCCCTTCGAGCCCATCCCGGCCTCGGTGAGGCCAAGATGCAGCGGGTAGTCGGCGCGCTGCGACAGTTCCCGGTAGATGGCGATCAGATCCTGCACGCCGGAAACCTTGCAGGACAGGATGATGCGGTCACCCGGCAAGCCAAGCTCTTCGGCCTTGGCGGCGGACTCGAGCGCCGAGGTGACCATCGCCTCGCGCATCACCTCCACGGCATCCTTCGGTGCGACCCGGCGAGCGTTCTCGTCCATGATGCGCGCCAGCAGGTCCTGGTCGAGACTGCCCCAGTTCACGCCGATGCGGACCGGCTTGTCGTAGCGGCAGGCGATCTCGATCATCTGCGCGTACTGCTCGTCGCGCTTGCGGCCATGACCGACGTTGCCGGGATTGATGCGGTACTTGGCGAGCACGCGCGCGCACTCGGGGTGGTCGGCCAGCAGGCGGTGACCGTTGTAGTGAAAATCACCGATCAGCGGCACGTCGCAGTTCATGCGGTCGAGGTGCTCGCGGATTCTCGGCACCGCGGCAGCGGCCTCCGGCGTGTTGACGGTGATGCGCACCAGCTCGGAGCCGGCGCGCGCCAGCTCGGCGCACTGGATCGCCGTTTTCAGCACGTCGACGGTGTCGGTATTGGTCATCGACTGGACGACGACCGGCGCGTCGCCGCCGATCGTCACCGGGCCGACGCGCACGGCGCGCGTCCGGCGACGGCAGGGATGCTTCGGATCGCTCATGGTCATTCGAGGGTCAGGCGCGCCACGTCGTCTTTGCTGCGCTGCGTCAGCGCGACGGGCTGGCCCTTGTATTTCACGGTCACGTGGGTGGCATTGCCGATCACCAGCGTCAGGGGAGGCTGCCCCTCGACATAGCGCTGCGTTCCGGCCGGATTGAGTTGCGAGAAGACGATCTGCCCACTGCCGTCGCGAATCTCGACCCACGACGGTTGGGCGAAGGTCAGATGGACTCCGGTGTTTTCAGCGCCCGCGACGGGTAGCGCCGCTGCTGCGGCGGGCTGCGCCGGCGGCGCGACCGGAGCAGGCGATGCGGCGGGTGCGGACACGGAGGCTTCGCCCGACCCCTCGGCCGGCGATGCGGGCTGCCCGGTGGCGGATGGCGCCAGCGGAGCCGGCCCGGCGGACGGAACCTCCGGCGGTACCGCCGGCGCGAGGGAGACCGCTCCGGCCGGCCCGGCCGATTGCGCCGACGGCGTGGGCGCGACGAGGCTGCGCAGGGTCTCCCAGCCCTCGGACAAGCGGTCGATCACGCTGGCGGAGGCGAACATGTAGGCAAGCAGCGCGAGAACGACCAGCACCACCCCCGCGGTCACGGCCAGGATATCCCGCTTGTAGGGCTGGCCCGCCTGCGGCAGGCTTTCGTTGGTGCCCGGGGAAATGTCGAGCGTCACGGGCTGGCTGACGAAGGATCGGTCGAGTACCCGCACCACCTCGGCCTGATCGAGGCCGAGCAGGCGGGCATAGTTGCGCACGAATCCCTTGACGAAGGTCTGTCCCGGCAACGACAGCCAGTCGTCCGCCTCGATCGCCTGAATCTGCCGGACGCCCAGCTTCAGTGTCTGGGCCACGTCGCCGAGCGACAGTCCCTTGCGCTCTCGGGCGTCGCGCAGCATCTGCCCGAGCCCGGGAAGAATTTCGGAAGCCTGCTGCGCGTCTTCCGTCGCATCCTGGAGCGGAGGCTCGATGTTACCGGTCATTCCCGGCCCCCTTGAGGTATTCCTTGTACTCGGGCGATTCCGGGAAGCGCGAGCGCAGTCGGGCAACGAATCCGGCCACCGCCTCGTGATCCCCCGCCTGTTCGTGCAGACGGATGGCCAGCGCCAGCACCTCTGGCCCGGGCTCGGCCAGCCGCATCGCCTCCTGCAGGTGGCTCCGGCTCTCCGCCAGCTTGCCCTGGCCGTAGGTGATCTTCGCAAGCAGGAACAACGCCTGCGGATTGCGGGCGGACAGCCGGATCGACTTGCGCAGGTTGTCCTCGGCAGCGACCAGGTCGCCGGTCTGGAAATGACACTGTCCGGCATTGAAGAAGGCGCGCTCCGGCGTCTGGTAGAGCGGATTGCGGATAGCGCGGTTGAACAGTTCGATGGCACGCTTCGGATTGCCGGTCTGGCAGAGGAACCAGCCGTAGTTGTTGTTGATTTCCGGGTCGCCCTCGGCCAGCCGGTGCGCCTGCTCGAAGGCGCGTGCCGCCGGATCGATCTCGCGCATGAAGAAATGGATCAGGCCGAGCACGTTGTACGCCGGCGCATAGGTGGCATCCGCCTGGATCGATCGCGATCTGCAACTCCTCCAGCGCCACCGAGATGTTGTTGTCCTGGAAGTAAAGCGAAGCCAGTTCGGTGTGCAGCTTGGCGCGCGTCCGGGGATCCCCGACACCGCCCGAAGTGGTCATTTCCGAGGTCGCCTGGACGGCGGTGGGCGCACTCGGCACCGTCGCGCAGCCGGCGAGGACGAGCGCCGCCCCCAGGCAGCGCAGGACTTTCAGGAAATGTGCAGGCTGGCTCACGAAGGGATCTCCCGTATTTCAATGACCCGGTTTTCCGTCCGCCGCGTGCGGTCGAGCACCTGGCCGGCCAGCTGGCCACAGGCTGCATCGATGTCGTCGCCACGGGTCTTGCGCGTGGTCGTCACCACGCCGGCCTCGATCAGGATCTCGGCAAAGCGGCGGATGCGCGGCGCGGGCGAGCGCAGGTAGGGCGAACCGGGGAAAGGATTGAAGGGTATCAGGTTGAACTTGCACGGAACGTCGCGCGTCAGGGCGAGCAGCTCGCGCGCATGCGCGTCGCTGTCGTTCACGCCGTCGAGCATGACGTATTCGAAGGTCACGAAATCGCGCGGCGCCTTTTCCAGATAACGATGGCACGCTGCCATCAGCTCGCGCAGCGGATATTTCCGGTTGATCGGCACCAGCTCGTCGCGCAGCGTGTCATTCGGCGCATGCAGGGAAACCGCGAGCGCCACCGGACACTCGTCGCGCAGCCGGTCCATCGCCGGCACCAGCCCGGAAGTGGACACCGTCACCCGCCGACGCGACAAGCCGTAGGCATTGTCGTCGAGCATCAGGCGCAGCGCCACGACGCTGTTCTCGAAATTGGCCAGCGGCTCACCCATACCCATCAGCACCACGTTGCTGATGATCCGGTCGCCGCGTGGATCGAAGCCGAGCGCCCGGTTGGCCTGCCACAGCTGGCCGATGATCTCGGCAACCGTCAGGTTGCGGTTGAAGCCCTGCTTGCCGGTCGAGCAGAAGCTGCAGTCCAGCGCGCAGCCGGCCTGCGTAGACACGCAGAGCGTGCCGCGATCGTCTTCCGGAATGAACACGGTTTCAACCGCATTGCCCCCGCCGACGTCGAACAGGAACTTGCGCGTCCCGTCCCCCGAGCGCTTGTCAGAGACCACCGCAGGCGGCGTCACGACGGCGATCGCCTGGAGCTTCTCGCGCAGGCTCCGGGCGATATCGGTCATCGCATCGAAATCGTCCTGCCCGAAGCGGTGCATCCAGCGCAGCACCTGCCGCGCGCGGAACGGCTTTTCGCCCTGTCCGGCAAAAAAGGCGGTCAGCCCGGCGGCATCGAAATCGAGCAGGTTGGTCAACATCTGCAAGGTGTCAGGAGCAAGGAGGAAGGAGCGACATCGGCGCGACGGAAAACGGTCGGCTTCCCTCCCCGCCCCTGCGCGGGTCAGCGACCCGAATAGACATTCATTTCCGGGAAGAAGAAGGCGATTTCCACCTTCGCGGTATCCGCACCATCGGAACCATGCACGGCATTGGCGTCGATCGACTCGGCGAAATCGGCACGAATGGTGCCCTTGTCGGCCTTCTTCGGATCGGTGGCGCCCATCAGCTCGCGGTTCTTGGCGATGGCGTTCTCGCCCTCCAGGGCCTGGATCATCACCGGACCCGAGGTCATGAACTTGACGAGGTCGGCGAAGAAGGGACGCTCCTTGTGCACGGCGTAGAACTTGCCGGCTTCCTCGGCAGACAGCCAGGCCATCCTGGCGGCGATGACCTTCAGGCCGGCGCTCTCGAAACGGGCGTAGATCTGGCCGATGACGTTCTTGGCGACTGCGTCGGGCTTGATGATGGAAAGGGTGCGTTCGATGGCCATTCTAAAGCTCCAAAATACAAAGGTTTAGTGAGAGAAACGGACAATTTTAGCAGCTTTCGCCGGAGACCATCGCTTCCGGCATAAAAAAAGCGCCCGGCGGTTGCCCGCCAGGCGCCTTTCGTCACAGGGAACCGCGATCAGAGCATGCCGAGCGTGCGCGGCAGCCAGAGCGACATTGCCGGCAGGTAGGTCACGGCCACCAGGAAGACCAGCATCGAGAGCAGCCACGGCCACACGGCAACGGTCAGCTCGGTGATACCCATCTTGGTGATGCCCGAGGCCACGTAAAGGTTCAGGCCGACCGGCGGATGACACATGCCGACCTCCATGTTCACCACCATGATGATGCCGAAGTGCACCGGATCGATACCCAGCTTCATCGCCACCGGGAAGAGGATCGGCGCGAAGATCAGAACGATCGACGACGGCTCCATGAAGTTGCCGGCCAGCAGCAGGATGATGTTGACCGCCAGCAGGAAGGTGATCACGCCAAGGCCGTTGCCGAGCATCCAGTCGGCCAGCGCCTGCGGAATGTTCTCGTTGGTCATGATGAACGAGAAGAGCACGGCGTTGGTGATGATGTAGAGCAGCATCGCCGACATGTTGGCCGAATTCAGCAGCACTCTCGGCACATCCTTCAGGCCCATGTCCTTGTAGATGAACACGGCAACGATGAAGGCATACACCGCGCTCATCGCGGCCGCCTCGGTCGGCGTGAAGATACCGGTATAGATGCCGCCCATCACCACCACGATCAGGAAGAGGCCCCAGATCGACTCGCGGAAGGTACGGAAACGCTCGCCCCACGAGGCCTTCGGCTGGCGCGGGTAGTTGAATTTCTTGGCGCGGTACCAGGTCACGCCACCGAGCGTGGCGGCGAGCAGCAGGCCGGGGATAACGCCGGCCATGAACAGCGCACCGACCGAGGTGTTGGTCGCCACCGAGTACATGACCATCACGATCGACGGGGGGATCAGGATGCCGAGCGCACCGGAGGTCGAGATCACGCCGGCACCGAACTTGTTCGGGAAGCCCGCCTTGACCATCGCCGGCAGCAGGATCGAGCCGATCGCCACCACCGTCGCCGGCGAAGAGCCGGAAACCGCGGCAAACAGGGCGCAGGCAAGCACGCCGGCGAGACCAAGACCGCCGTACCAATGCCCGACCATGGAGGTGGCGAAGTTGATCATCCGTTTCGCCACGCCGCCGTGCGTCAGGAAGTTGCCGGCGAGGATGAAGAACGGGATGGCCATGATCTCGAACTTCTCGATGCCGGTGAACAGCTTGAGCGCCACCGACTCGAGCGGCACCTCGGTCATCGTGAACAGGAAGGTCAGCACCGTCAGACCAAGCGAAATCGAGATCGGCATGCCGGTGAGCATGAGAATGGCCAGCAGGCCGAAGATCACGAGGGCATTCATTGTTGGTTCCCCTTCTTGCCGTCGGTCTTGCTGTCGCCGACCATCGTGTGTTTCATGTCGTGCATGTGCAGGTTGTCGTCCATACCGTACGGGTTGACGTCGACCGGCGGCACTTCCTCCTCGAGGCCATCGACGTGGCCATGATCGTGATGCGGCAGCTCGCCCGTCTTGATGAATCCCCAGGTGACCTGCAGGAAGCGGAAGCACATCAGCGACGAACCGAGCGGGATGGCGCTATAGACGATCCAGGTCGGCCATTCGAGGTCCGGTGTGATCGGGCCTTCGAAAAGATCCCCGGTTTCCATGCCCAGGAATTTCAGGATGGCGTAGTGCGCCCCGTTCTCCAGAACGAAATGGGCACCAAGGGTGGCGACGACGCCCGTGAACAGGGCGCCGGCAAGCAAGCCGAAAACGATGAATTTGCCGCGCATGCGGTCGTCGAGGCGGTTGATCAGCACATCGACGCCGACGTGGATGCCGGTGCGCACACCGTAGGCGGCGCCGAACTTCGCCATCCAGACGAACATGATGATGCAGAGCTCCTGGGCCCAGCCCACGTTGAGCGAGATCAGCCAGTCCTGCAGCCCCGGGATGGCGTACCCGGAGAGATAGCGGTGCATGACCGAGATGAAGATGACTACCGTCGCCGCTCCCATCAGGAAGGTGACCAGCAGTTCCTCAAGATGATTGAGTGCCTTGTTGAACATTGTTTTCCCCCGAAACGCTGCCGAAGCAGCCTCCCGCCGCCCGGCGCGAACCGGCCCGGGCGACGGGATTCAGACTGCCCTTACTTCGCCGGCACGAAACCCGTGGCCTTGTACACGGCCTGGATGGTTTCCTTGCCGATACGGCCTTCCATCTTCTGATGCACCGGCGTGAGCGCCTTCACGAAGGCCGCCCGCTCTTCCTTGGTCGGCGTATAGATGGTCGTCTTGCCGCTCTTCTTCACCGCCTCCAGCGACTCGTCGTTCTCGACCTTGGCGATCTGGTTGGCGTAGCGCGTGGCCTGCACCATCGCATCCTCGAGCTGCTTCTTCACGTCGGAAGGCAGGCCGTCCCAGAACTTCTTGTTCACGATCACCGCGTAGCCGAGATAGCCGTGGTCAGTCAGCGTCAGGTGCTTCTGCACCTCGTGCATCTTCTGCGTGTAGAGGTTCGAGATCGGATTCTCGGTGCCATCGACGACGCCGGTCTGCAGCGCCTGATACACCTCGGAGAAGGCCATCATCTGCGGCAGCGCGCCGAGCGCGCGGATCTGCTCCTCGAGCACCTTGGACGACTGGATGCGCAGCTTCTTGCCCTTCAGGTCGGCGGGCGTCTTGATCGGCGTGTTCGCCGAGAAGGACTTGAAGCCGTTGTCCCAGTAGGCCAGGCCACGGATGCCCTTCGGCTCGAGCTTGGCGAGCAGCTGCTTGCCCACGTCGCCGTTGGTCACGGTGTGCAGCTTGTCGTAGCCGTCGAAGATGTAGGGCAGGTCGAAGACCTCGAATTCCTTGACGCCGAGCGGGCCGAACTTGGCCAGCGAAGGCGCCAGCATGTGCACGGCGCCCAGCTGCAGCGCCTCCATCTCTTCCTTGTCCTTGTACAGCGTCGAGTTCGGATAGACCTCGACCTTGACCTTGCCCTGGGTCAGCTCGGCCGCCTTCTGGGCGAAGAAATCGGCAGCCTTGCCCTTCGGCGTGTTCTGCGCGACGACGTGGCTGAACTTGATGACGATCGGCTGCTGCGCCGACGCGGTGGCGGACAGGGCACAGGCGAGCATGCCGAAAAGCAGCGAAGAAATTTTCATATCGACTCCTCCTTTGAAGAAACGGAACAAACCCGGGAATCCCGGCTTGCGGGGCGACTATTACAAAACGAAGACGCCGGCGGTATTGTGGAAATCCGTAATCGCCCGCCACCGCCGGCCCGCGCCGCGCGCGCCGAAGTTGAGTAACATTGGCCGATGGACCCGCAGCCCCCCGCCGCCCCGCCGACCCTTGCCGCCGGCCAGCCGATCCGCTGGTCGAACTGGTACCTGACCGCCTCCAAGCTCGCCGTCGGCCTGCTGATCGCCCTGCTGATCGCCCTGCTCTGGCTGCTGCGCGACAACGAAATCGAGGAACAGCGCTCGACGCTGATCGCCGACGTGCTCTGGCTGGAACAGAGCCTGCGCTTCCATCTCGAGGGCAACGCGCAGCAGCTGCAGCAGCTCGCGCTCGACATCGCGCACGAGGAAGGCCGCTCGCAGCTGTTCCGCACGCGCGGCCAGCACCTGATCAAGACCAAGGCCGAGCTCATCCAGCTGGTGTGGCTCGATGCCACCGGCAACAGCGTCGACGGCCTGCCCACGCCGGACCTGCCGAGCGCCGCGCTGAGCATCTTCGGCGGCGCGCAGACCAACACCGCGCTGGATCTGGCCAACAAGCTGGGCAAGTCGGTGTACTCGCAGATCTACCGCGAGCAGGAGCAGCCCCAGTTCGATCTCTACGTGCCGATCTACGAGAACCGCCGCCTGCGCGGCACCCTGGTCGGCGTCTACTCCCTCAACGCGCTGATCAAGGAACTCGTTCCCTGGTGGTTCGCGGAGAAATACCAGCTGCGCGTGCTCGACAGCAACGGCGAGGTGCTCGCCAGCAACTCGCACGTCAGGGCCGACGTCGGCACGCTCAGCTACGAGGTGCCCTTCGATCCGCCGGGCGACGGCCTGCTGCTGCAGGTCAGCGTTTACCGCAGTGCCGGCAGCATCGCCCAGACGTTGATCGCCACCCTGATCGTCCTGCTTGCCGGCGCCGTCTTCTGGAGCCTGTGGGCAGTGCGCGGCCTGATCGCGCGACGCATCGAGGCCGAACAGGCCCTGCGCGCCGAACATGCCTTCCGCAAGGCCATGGAGGACTCGCTGACGGTCGGCATGCGCGCGCGCGACCGCAGCGGCCAGATCACCTACGTGAACCCCGCCTTCTGCCGGATGGTCGGCTTCTCCGCCGAGGAACTGATCGGCCAGCGTTCCCCGAACTGCTACTGGGCGCCTGAGGAAATGGAGAAGACGCAACGCCTGCACGACAGCGTGATGGAAGGCCGCGCGCCGAGCGAGGGCTTCGAGCTGCGCTTCATGCGCAAGAACGGCGAGCGCTTCGATGCCCTCGTCTATGAAGCCCCCCTGATCGACGCCGACGGCAGGCACACCGGCTGGATGGGCTCGGTGCTCGACGTCACCGAGCGCAAGCGCGCCGAGGAACTCGCCCGCCAGCAGCAGGAAAAGCTGCAGTTCACCGCCCGCCTGGTGACCATGGGCGAAATGGCCTCGACGCTCGCGCACGAACTCAATCAGCCGCTTGCCGCCATCGCCAGCTACAACACCGGCTGCCTGAACAAGCTGGAAAGCGGCAACTTCACCCGCGAGGAGCTGATCGCCGCGCTCGGCAAGCTCGGCGTGCAGGCGCAGCGGGCCGGCCGGATCATCCGCCAGGTGCATGACTTCGTGCGCAAGAGCGAACCCAAGCGGGTTCCCTGCGACCTCGCCGAGATCATCGACGACAGCATCGGCTTCATCGAGCCGGAAGCGCGCAAGCGCGGCATCCGCATCGTGCGCGAGATCCAGGGCATGCGCCCGGAACTGATGCTCGACCAGGTGATGCTCGAGCAGGTGCTGCTCAACCTGATGCGCAACGCCATCGAAGCGATGAGCGGCATCGCCGACCTGCCCGCCGAACGCCGCCTGCTCACCGTCAAGCTCGCGCAACGGGACGGGCAGATGGAAATCCGCGTGATCGACCGCGGCCCCGGCATCCCGGCCGAAACGCAGAAGAAGCTGTTCACCCCCTTCTTCTCCACCAAGCCGGACGGCATGGGCATGGGGCTGAACATCTGCCGCAGCATCGTCGAATTCCACCATGGCCGCCTGTGGATCGAAGACAATCCCGCAGGCGGCAGCATCTTCGTCATCACCCTGCCGGTGCGGCAGCCCTGAACCGCACCGCCGCGCGCCCCGATGCCCGAACGGACCCCACCATGAACCAGCATGTCTATCTCGTCGACGACGACGAAGCCATCCGCGACTCCCTGGGCTGGCTGTTCCAGTCGCGCGGCGTCGACTGCCGGGCCTTCGCCTCGGCGGAGGATTTCCTCGCCGCCTGCGACGGTGGCCTGAGCGGCTGCCTGCTGCTCGACATCCGCATGGACGGCATGAGCGGCCCGGAACTGTTCGACCTCCTGCGCGCGCGCGGCTGCACGCTGCCGGTGATCTTCCTGACCGGCCATGGCGACGTGCCGATGGCCGTCTCGGCGCTCAAGAAGGGGGCCTTCGATTTCGTCGAGAAACCCTGCAACGACAACGAACTGGTCAACCGCGTGCTGGAAGCGCTCAGCCTCGAGGCCAGCCAGCGCGCCGCCAGCAGCACCGCCGACTCGGTCAACCACCGCCTCGCCGCGCTGACCACCCGCGAGCGGCAGGTCATGGAACTGGTGCTGGCCGGCAAGTTCAACAAGGTGATCGCCGACGAGCTGCAGATCAGCATGCGCACCGTCGAGGTCCACCGCGCCAACCTGTTCGAGAAGATGGGCGTGAAGACCGCCGTCGAACTGGCCGGCCTGCTGACCGGCAAGCGCTGAACGGCACACATGGTGCATTGTCATATTCTCCGGCACCGGCGTATCGCCCGGCATCGGCGTATCGCGATACAATCCCTCAAACAGCGTAACCCCCGCGCACACGGCGCCCTCCCCGCCCGGAGCCACGACGCATGAGAAGACTTGCGCAACTCGACGGCACCACCTACCGCGCGCTGGCAATCACCCTGATCTACGGACTGTTCGGCGTCCTGTGGATCACCCTGTCCGATGGCGCCCTCGCGCTGTTCGTGCAGGACGCCCAGCGCAGCGCGCAGCTGCAGACCTGGAAGGGCTGGTTCTTCATCGCGTTCACCAGCGCCCTGCTGTTCTTCTTGGCACGCTGGCAACTGCGCGAGATCGCTGCCTCGCAGGCCCGGGCGCGGGCCACCGCGCACCGCCTGCATTCGATCCTCGCCTCGATCGACGACCTGGTCTTCATCTTCGACCCACAGCACCGCATCGTGGAATGCTACCAGCTGGACGCCGAGAAGCTGCTGATCCCCCCGGAGCGCTTTCTCGGCCGCCCGGTCGACGCCGTCGGCCTGCCGCCGGAAGTCGGCCAGGCCTTCGTCGACGCCATCGACAGCGTGCTGGCGACCGGCGTCGTGGCACGGGCCGACTACCCGCTCGAGATGCCCGGCGGCAAGCGCTGGTACAGCGCCAGCTTCTCCGTCCTGCGCGACGACGGCGGGCAGCGCATCGGCGTCACCGCAGTGGTGCGCGACATCTCCATCCTGAAGGAGGCCGAGGAATCCGCGCTGGCCGCGCACATCCTCTCGGAAACCCTGCTCGACAGCCTGCCCGGTGTCTTCCTGATGATCGACGCCCGGCACAACCTGCTGCGCTGGAACCGCCAGCTCGAACTGACCACCGGCCTCGGCACGCAAGAGCTGGCTGGCCGCGATGCGCTGACGCTGCTGCCGGCCGCCATTCGCGAGGCTGCCGCCGGCCGCATTGCCGAAGGACTGCACGCGGGCTCCTCGCAGGACGAATTCCCCCTGCTCGGCGCCAACGGGCGCGAGATCCCGCACTTCTTCATCAGCCGGCGGCTGACCCTCGAGGGGCAGGAACGCCTGATCATCATCGGCAGCGACCTGAGCGAGCGGATCGGCGCGGAACGGCTGCTGCAGGCCAGCGAACAGCGTTTCCGCCGCCTGATCAACGACATTCCGAACATCGCCGTGCAGGGTTACGACAGCGCGCGCCGCGTGATCTTCTGGAACCCGGCCAGCGAGACCCTCTACGGCTACACGCGCGCGGAAGCGCTCGGACGGCTGCTGGAAGATCTGATCCTCCCGGAGGAGATGCGCACCGAGAGCATCGACCTGCATGCCCGCTGGCTGCGCGACGGGACGCCGATTCCCGCCGGCGAGATCGACCTGCGCCACAAGGACGGTCACAGCGTTCCCGTGCATTCGAGCCACACCCTGGTACGCAACGCCGACGGCTCCGCCGAGATGTACTGCATCGACATCGACCTGCGCGCCGCGCGCGAGGCCCAGAGCCAGCTGCGCCTGGCCGCGCAGGTGTTCGAATGCAGCGGCGAGGCGATCCTGATCACCGATGCCGGGCAACGCATCCTCACGGTCAATGACGCCTTCACGCGGATCACCGGCTACCGGGCCGACGAGATCATCGGCCGCACGCCGAAGCAGCTCGCTTCCGGCTACCACGACGCTGCCTTCTACCAGCGGATGTGGCAGGAACTCGGCGAGAAGGGACGCTGGCAGGGCGAAATCTGGAACCGGCGCAAGAATGGCGAAACCTACTCCGAGTGGCTCGGGATATCGGCGGTGCGCGACCACGCCGGCCGGCTCACGCACTACGTGGCGATCTTCTCCGACATCACCGAAAAGAAGGCGATCGAGGCCCGCCTCGAGTATCTCGCCCACCACGATCCGCTGACCGGCCTGCCCAACCGCCTGCTCCTGCGCGACCGGCTCGAACAGGCGCTGGCCCTCGCCGCGCGCGAGCAACTGCGGGTCGCCGTGATGTTCCTCGACCTCGACCATTTCAAGGACATCAACGACACCCTCGGGCACGCCATCGGCAACCGCCTCCTGCAGGCCGTGGTCGACCGGCTGAACGGCTGCGTGCGCGAAACCGACACCATCAGCCGCCAGGGCGGCGACGAATTCCTGATCGTCCTCACCGGCCTGCACGAAGGCCGCACCGCCTCGGCCGTGGCGCAGAAGATCCTGCAGCGGATGGACGAACCCTTCATCATCGAGGGGCACACGCTGTCGAGCAGCTTCTCGATCGGCATCGCCCTCTACCCGGACGACGGCGACGATTTCGACACCCTGCTGCTGAAGGCCGATACCGCCATGTATCACGCCAAGGAATCGGGACGCGACACCTACCGCTTCTTCACCGAGCAGATGAACGCCTACGCGCTCGAACGCCTGAAGCTGCAGAACCACCTGCGGCTGGCGCTCGAACGCAACGAGCTGAGCCTGCACTACCAGCCGCAGATCGACCTGGCCAGCGGCCGCGTGATCGGCGCCGAAGCCCTGCTGCGCTGGACCAGCCCGGTGCTGGGTCCGGTCCCGCCGGCGCGCTTCATCCCGGTTGCCGAGGACAGCGGGCTGATCGTTCCGATCGGCGAATGGGTGCTGCGCGAGGCCTGCCGGCAGGCCGAGGCCTGGCGACAGGCCGGCCTGCCGCCGCTGGTCGTGGCGGTCAACCTCTCGGCCCTGCAGTTCCGGCGCAGCGACCCCGTCCAGCTGGTCGGCCAAATCCTCGCCGACAGCGGCCTGCCGGCCCCCTGTCTCGAACTCGAGCTGACCGAATCGCTGCTCGTCGAGGATGCCGACGACGTCCTGAACACGCTGGAGCGGCTGAAGGCG
>JAPKHL010000049.1 GCA_026646875.1 Rhodocyclaceae bacterium
AGATCGCGATAGAAGAAGCGGTATTTCCAGATCAGTTCGAAGAGCAGATGCAGGAAAAGCCAGATGTCGTCCACATCGGCGACGCGGCGCGACGGCACGGCAAGCATTGCATCGAACTCGCGCTCGAAATCGCCGAAAATGGCCTCGACGATCTCCGACTTGCTGTGGAAATGGTAGTAGAGATTGCCGGGGCTGATGGTGAGCGCATCGGCAATCACCGTGGTCGTCACGTTCGGCTCGCCGAATTCGTTGAAGAGCCGCAGACTCGTCTCGAGAATCCGCTCACGCGTACGCCGTTTCGGTTTTCCGTCCATGCAGGCGCCCGTAGCGGATTACCCTGAATGATCACCGCGATGAGGATAGCATTCCCGGTCATTGCCGGAATGTCCCGAATCGCCCATCGAAGCCAGCCAGCGCTCCAGATCGTCGAGCACCGACGCCAGCGCCCCGGTTGCCGCGCCAAGCTGATGCCCCTTCTGGCGATGCAGCAGCGTGCGCCGATGATCCTTGAGAACCGCGACATTCAGGTGAAGGCCGTGGCGTTCGAGGATGGGCGCGAGTTCATGTCTGCGTCGGTACAGATCGGTCCGCGTCCGTTGATAGGCATGCTCGCACAGCCGGCTGCGGCTGCGGTAGCTGAACACATTGGTGAAGAACATGTCCGCATCATCGCGCGTCGGCTCGAAGAGAACGACATCGGCCCCCCCGTACAGATGCCGGTAGCGATCCATCCCGACCCGCATGCGCGAGTGCACGATGGCCCGGAAAGTTTGCGAGAGAACCACCGGCAAGCCCCCGTCGACGAGATGCTCGGGCGTCGGCGCCAGATGCTCGCGGCGCGGCCGCCGTGCCGCCAGATCGGCATCGAACGGCACCAGCGGATTGATGCACAGGACCAGTTCCGCCCCCTCGCGCAAAGCGACCGAGGCATGCAGCGTCTTGATCAGCGCACCGTCGACATAATCGCGGCCCGCGATGCGCACCGGCGGAAAGAGTCCGGGCAGGGCGGCGCTCGCCTGAACCGCCGTAGACACCGGCACGTCATCGTGGCCCGGGCTCCCGAAGGCAACCGCCTCGCCCGAATCGAGGTCGGTGGCCACGAGGAAAAGGCGGCGGCGCAGCGTACGGAAATCATTGCTCCGTCCCCGTCGCGAGAAAAGCTGCCGCAGCAATGCATCGATTGCCGAATTATCGAAAATTCCGGTGGGCAGGGCGTGCCCCAGCTGCTGAAAAGCCTCCAGCAGGCTGTGTCCGAACGGATCGGAGAGGTAATGCCGGAGGGAAGACCAGAACAGGGGCGGCAGGGTCCGCAGGCGGTACCAGTATTCACCAACGGCCGGATGCAGCAGGACGTCCGGGTCGAAGACCTCGTCGGCCCCCTTCCCCACCAGCATTCCGGCAAGCCTGGCCGGGCTCAGTCCATTGGCCAGTGCTGCCGCAACGAAGCCGCCGGAACTGACCCCGACATAGATGTCGAAGTCGTTGAAGTCGGCCCCCTCGCACGCCTCGGCCAACGCGGCCAGCGCGCCGACCTCGTAGATGCCTCCGACGGGGCCACCACCGGCAAGCGCCAGACCAATGCACGGCCGCTTCGATTTTGCGGGCATCGCCTCCCTCTCGTTCCGGCATCACCGGCCAGTGCCACACCCCGACACTGCCACGTCGTCGCTCAGGAGCGGGCAGCGCCGCTGCCCTTCCCTTCCCCGGCGGACGCCGCAGCCGCTTTTGCCGAACGCGCGGCGGGCTTCCTGGCAGCGCTCGTGGCGGCCGGTTTTGTGGCCAGTTTCGTGGCCGTCTTTGCTGAAGACTTTGTGGCGCCCCGAGCTGCAGGCTTCGCTGCGGGTTTCGCGCGCGCGGCGGGTGCCGGCGCGGCCGCCCTGCCCTGCGCCTCGGTCAGCGCATGCACCACTGCGGTCAACTCGGCCACGCGCTTGGACAAGCGATCGATATCCTTCCGGCTCGGCACGCCCAGACTGCCGAGCGCCCGCGCCACGCGATCCTCGAAAACCTGCTCGAGACGATCCCACGTTCCCACCGCCTTGCCCGCCACTTCCGCGATCTTTTCGTCGGTGAGCTTGCGCGTGCGCGCCTGGATGGTCTCACCCTCCTTGACGAGCGCATCGAACACCTTGTTCCCCTCTTCCTGCGCCTTGGCAAAGGCCCCCAGGCCGGCGAGCCAGATCTGCTGCGCCGATTCGCGGACAGTGAGTGCGAGCTGGCTTTCGGTCAGTGCCTTGAGTTTCTTGCCCATCATTTTCTCCTCGGGTCGGATGATCGCCGGGCCAGCAGAACTTGCGCTTGCCCTCCAATGCCAGTGTAGTGAGAATGACCAGACGATGCACAGCACAAGCCTAGGCATTTGACTCTAGGCGACCCCAGGGACGCGGATCAGGAGGCTGCCATGCACTACTTCGTCACCGGCGCGACCGGTTTCATCGGCAAGCGGCTCGTCGGCAGGCTGCTCGAGCGACCGGACAGCATTGTTCATTTCCTCATCCGTCACCCGGACCCCGTCCGGATCGAATCGTTGCAAGCCTACTGGGGCGTCAACGCCAGCCGGGCGATTCCGGTTACCGGCGACCTGACGGAAACGGGTCTCGGTATCGGCAGCACGGAAGCCCGCAAGCTGAAGAAGCGCATCACGCACTTCTTCCACCTCGCCGCCCTCTACGACCTCGCTGCCGATACCGCAGCACAGCAGCGCACCAACGTCGAAGGCACGCGCAATGCCGTGCGCTTTGCCGAGGCGATCGGGGCACGGCACTTTCACCTGGTCAGCTCGATCGCCGCCGCCGGACTGTTCGAGGGCCTCTTCCGCGAAGACATGTTCGAGGAAGCGGAAAACCTCGAACACCCCTATTTCCGCACCAAGCACGATTCCGAAGCGATCGTGCGCAGGGAATGCGGCATCCCGTGGCGCATCTACCGACCGGCCATCGTCGTCGGCGACTCGCGCAGCGGCGAAATGGACAAGATCGACGGCCCCTACCATTTCTTCAAGCTGATCCAGAAGACCCGCAAATACCTGCCCTCCTGGCTCCCCGCGATCGGCATCGAAGGCGGGCGGATCAACGTCGTTCCAGTCGACTTCGTGGCCGCCGCGCTCGATCGCATCGCCCACCTGCCCGGCGAGGACGGCCGCTGCTTCCATCTTGTCGACCCCGCGCCGATGCGTGTCGGCGACCTGCTCAACACCTTCTCGCAAGCCGCGCACGCCCCGCTGATGACGATGCGCATCAACGCCGCCCTGTTCGGCTTCATCCCGCTCTCGATCCGCAAGGCCCTGTTTGCCCTCACTCCGATACGGCGCATCCGTCATGCCGTGATGAAGGACCTCGGCCTCCCCGACGACATTCTCGATTTCGTCAATTACCCGACACGCTTCGACTGCCGCGAAGCGCAACGCGTCCTCAAGGGCAGCGGCATCGCCGTTCCGCCGCTCGACAGCTATGCCTGGCGCCTCTGGGACTACTGGGAGCGTCATCTCGATCCGGATCTCTTCATCGACCGCACCCTGCACGGGCAGGTTGCCGGCAAGGTGGTGCTGGTCACCGGCGGTTCGTCCGGGATCGGCAAGGCCACCCTGCGCCGGATCGCGGAAGCCGGCGCCATCGCGCTCACCCTCGCGCGCGAGGCAGCGCAACTCGAGGAAACCCGACAGGAATTCGAGGCCAACGGTCTGACCATACACACCTACCTGGTGGACATGGCAGACCCCCGCCAATGCGAGGAATTCGTTGCCCGGGTGATGGCCGAGCACGGCGGCGTGGACATCCTGATCAACAATGCCGGCCGCTCGATCCGGCGCGGCATCGAGAATTCATTCGATCGCCTGCACGACTTCGAGCGCACCATGGAGGTCAACTACTTCGGCGCCCTCCGCCTGACCATGGGGCTGTTGCCGGCGATGATCGCCCGTCGGCGCGGACACGTCATCAACATCTCGTCGATCGGTGTATTGACCAATGCCCCCCGCTTCTCGGCCTATGTCGCATCGAAGGCCGCGATGGATGCCTGGACGCGTTGCGCAGCTTCGGAATTCGCCGACCGCCAGATCGACTTCACCACCATCAACATGCCGCTGGTACGCACGCCGATGATCGCGCCGACCCGGCTCTACGACCATGTTCCGACGCTCACGCCCGAGGAGGCCGCCGACCTCGTCGTCGATGCGATCGTGCACAAACCGGTGCGCATCGCCACCCGTCTCGGCATTTTCGGCTCGGTGCTGCACGCCCTGATGCCCAGGGTGGCGCAAATCGTCATGAACACCAGCTTCCGGATGTTCCCGGATTCCGATGCAGCGGCCCACAGGGCCGAGGGCGCGGGCCCGGCCCTGCCGAGCGCCGATCAGATCGCCTTCACCCAGCTGATGCGCGGCATCCATTTCTGAGGCACGCCGCCGGCGCCACCGGCACTGCTCAGCGCAGGATCTGCCGCTCCGTCGACGGCGCCCGCACCGGCGGCGGCACGGGCGGCTTCTCCGGCTCCTCGGCGCCCGGGGGCGGGCGCGGCGATTCCGGCCGCCGGCGCGGCTGGACCGTGATCTGGCGCAGATGGAAGATCACCGGCTCGGCCTGCGACAGGATGCGCCCCTCGCGGTCGAGGATCGCCACATCGAGCTGATGTGGCTGGTTCGGTGGTGGCGGCGCCTCCCCCCAGAACTCGGCCGGAATCATGAACTCGGTCGCGGTGTAGCGCGTTCCCGCCGTGCGCCCGTCGATGCTGACGGCAAATGCGTGCCCCAAGCCGATCTGCAGGGGTGGATCGACGGCAAGGCGAACCTCGAATGCCCCGCCGTTGCCGATCACGCTGCCCTGATTCGCCGGGGCAACGACAACCAGGCTGCGGTAAGGCAGAGCCTGCGGCACCTTGCCCGCTCCCGCCGGGCCATCGGCGCGGGCCGGAGCCTCTACCGCCGCCGGCGTGCGTCGGACCGCTTGCGGTGGCGGTGGCGGCGGCGCATCCATCACGTTGAGCGGCGGCAGCACCACCACCCGCGCCCCCGGCGACGGCTGGTTGGAATAAACCGGCCCGTTCGGCCCCTTCGTCTCGTAAATCGTCTGCCCCTGCGCCGGGGACTGCGCCATCGCCGGCCCCGCCAGCAGCACGCTGCCCAGCAGCGCGAGCGTCGACATCCACCTCATCACATCCTCCGCAATTTCCATCCGGCGCCTGTCGGCACCGGTCGCTCCAGAACCGACAGCAACACCCCCGCCACCGCTGGAGAAAACAACATGGCCAGATGCCCGATCCCGTCCAGCGGCCGGGCCGTCGCGCCGGCCAACGCAAGGTTCTGCCGGGGCAACACGTAATTGTCGTGCCGGCTGTAGAGAGTCACGCAATCCAACCCGGGCGGAACGCCGTCGAGCGCCTGCAGCCAGGCGCTTCCGGGAACCATCTGGCGGGCATTGCGGCCCGGGCCGATGCGCGCCAGCCGGCTGCCCGCATGCGGTGTCCCGAGGGTGATCAGCCGCGCCACCCGGGCACAGCCCTCGCGGCGCAGGCAGGCGCGCGCGGCCAGTCCACCCATGCTGTGCCCGACGAGGATCAGGCGCGCCGCGCCGGTCGCGCGCAGCACCTCGTCGATGCGCTGCGAAAGCGGCGCAACGTAATCGTCGATGCTCGCATAGACGGGCTCCAGATTGAGCGTCGCCACGGACCACCCCGCGGCCTCGAGGCGCCGCCGCAGCCACCACCAGACGCCCCGGGAACACCCGTAACCGTGCACCAGCAGGAGTGGCGGACGGTCGCCGGGCGCCAGGCGGTCGCACCCCATCCACATCCGTTCGAACGGCAGGATGACGACGAAGCAGGCGATGAAGGCAGCATACTCGGCCAGCACCATGCGGGCCGCGGCAAGAAAACCGAGGGGCGGCACGGCCCCCCCCCATTGCCGCGCCAACAACCAGATGGCTGCATTAGGCAGGGCGCGCACCAGCAGTACGCCAGCCCCCGCGCACAGCGGCGCGAGCACCGGGGCAATCTCGAGGACGCGTAGTGCGGCAACGGCGTAGGCAAGCAGCTCCACGGCAAGCAGAGTGCGCAGGACAATGGCAAGCATGGTGCAACTATAGCCCAGCGTCCGCCCGTGAAAAACCGCACCGGCGCACTGGCGGGTTTCAGGGTATCGCCGGCGGCGGACGACCGCCCAGGGCGGCGGCCAGCAGACTGGCGTTGCGCGCGGTCAATGCGAAGATCGAGAGCTGCGGATTGGCGCCCAGGCTGGTCGGAAAAACTGAGCCATCGTGCACCGACAGATTCTCCAGCCAGAAATGCCGCCCGCGCGAATCGACCACGCCGCGCACCGGCGAATCGGCCATGCCACACCCGCCCATGACGTGCGCGCTGACCACGCGGCAGCGCAAGGGCTCGAGCGGCAAGGTTGCGATTCCCGCCCGCGCCTCGCGCCAGCCGGCATAGCCGGGGGCCGTCTCATGCACCGGCGTCACCCAGCGCGCCCCGGCAGCGAACTGGAGCTCGGCCATCGCCAGCAGGGCACGCCGGGCCCCCTCCCAGAACACCGCATTGAGGGGATAATCGAGTCGCGGTCGCCCATCGCCGTCGAGGCGAACCTGCCCGCCCCGGCTGTCGGGATGAAAGCCGTCGCGCAGCAGCGCGATCAGCACTTGCGCATTGGCGAATTCGCGCATCAGTCGCGCGTGCGGCTCGCCAAAACCCTGCAGCATCGAGGCGAACAGCACCGGATGCAGGGGCGGGGTTTCCAGCTTGAACCCCAGCGGCCCATCGATCGGCCCCTGCTGCAGGTAATGGTCCGAATAGACCGATTGCGGCGCCCCGGCATATCCCGCAACCGGGTCCGGCATCAATGCGGCGGATACGACCGTCGGATGCAGGCAGGTGTGCTGGCCGAGCCGGCGGTGCGGATCGGGAACACCGCTGCGCAGCAGCAGTGCCGGACTGCCGATGGCTCCCGCGGCGAGCACGAAATGGCGGGCGCGCAGGCTGACCCGTCGCCCGGAGGGCGCGATCCCGTCCGCGCCAAGCGCGAGGCAGTCGAGCGCAGAGATTCGATCGCCGGAAAAGCGCAGCCGTTCGGCCCGCAGCCTCGAGCAGAGCAGCGCGCCACGGCGCAGCGCGGCAGGAATGGTAGTGAGCAGCATCGACTGCTTGGCGTTGGTCGGACAGCCCATGCCGCAATAACCGAGATTCCAGCACCCGCGCACATTGCGACGGATCGCGCCGGCGGCAATCCCGAGCGCCCGCGCACCGCGCGCCAGTGCCTCATTGTTGGCGTTGGGAGGCACATCCCACGTGCGCACCGACAGCTTGTGTTCCATCGCAGCAAACCAGGGGGCCAGGGTCTCGGGAGATAGTTCGGAGAGGCCGCGATCCCGCTGCCAATAGGCCAGCGTTTCGGGCGGCGTGCGGAAGGCGCTGGTCCAGTTGACCGTTGTCGACCCACCGACGCAGCGTCCCTGCAGGATGCCGATCCCCTTGTCCGACGTCCTGCGCGCCGCGGAATCCTGATACAGATCGGGATAGGCCTCGGCTTCGCGCATGCGGAAATCGGATGACGAGCGCAACGGCCCCTCCTCGACGAGGATCACGCGCAGGCCGGCAGCGGAAAGGATGTCGGCGCTCACCCCCCCGCCCGCGCCGGTGCCGACGATGACGACATCGGCCTCGAAGGTCGGATCGTCCTCGAGGCTGGCGGCGTCGAGGTGCCGCCAGCCGGCCGCCAGTCCGGCACGCACCGGATCGTGCATCAGAACACCTCCGGCGGACCGGGATAGCCAATCGCGGCCCAGTGCTCGGAACGCGCGTACCAGGCGCCGAACAGCAGGTCGTGCAGGGCTGCGTAGCCGCTGCGCAGCAGGGTGAAGCGACTGTGCCGCCAGCGCTCGAGAAAGGCGGCGACCTCACCGGGCGCCACCGAGGACCACGCTGCCGGAACACCGGCGAGGAAACGGCGGGCCGGCGCCGAGGCCAGCAGCGCGAAGAGTTCGGCGACTTCCCGGCGGGTCGCGGTAGAGAGTCCAGCCACGGTTTCCTCGAGATCCCCGAGGGTCCGTCCGATCGCCTGCCGGCGCAGGGCGGGATCGTCGGGCAGCGCGCCGGCCAGCAGCACCCCGGCAATGGCCGCGAGCATCTCGCGCTCCGCCGCGCGCAGGCCGGAGGGGTGCGGGCGCCCGGCGACGCCCAGCCAGCCCGCCACGGCGAGCAGGGCGCCGCCGGCCAGCCCTGCCTGCAGCAGACGACGACGTTCGCGCCTCATCGCAGCAGGAGGGCGAGCAGGCGCTCGAAGCGCGGCCCGTACGGCGCCTTGAAGAGGCCGATCCCGGACAGCCGCGACTGATGGAACACGCCCTTCTTCCGGGAGAAGGTCTCGAAACCATCGAAACCGTGATAGCAGCCCATCCCGCTCGGACCGACGCCGCCGAAGGGCAGCGCATCCTGCGCGACGTGCAGCAGGGTGTCGTTGACCGTTACGCCGCCACTCACCGTTTCGTCCAGCACGCGTGCGACACGGCTCCGGTCTCGCTCAAAAAGGTAGAGCGCCAGCGGTCGCGGACGCGAATTGACGTAGGCGATGGCGGCATCGAGCCCGCGATAGGGAACGAGCGGCAGCAGCGGACCGAAGATTTCGTCCTGCATGACCCGGGCGCTCTCCGGAACGTCGAGCAGGAGCAGCGGCGGCAAGCGGCGGCGGAGAGGATCGGCCGGCACGCCGGGTGCCAGTTCGACCACCGTGGCGCCAAGTGCGCGCGCTTCGTCGGCATAGCCGGTCAGGCGCGCGTAATGCCGGTCATTGACGATGCTGCTGTAGTCGGCCGTCCCGGCAAGATCGGGATAGCAACCGGCGACGACGCGGCGCGCCACGTCGATGAAGTCCGCTTCCCGGCCCTCCGGGAGCAGCACGTAATCGGGCGCAATACAGGTCTGTCCGGCATTCAGGCACTTGCCGACCAGGATGCGCTCGACGGCGTGCGTGAAGTCGGCCCCCTCGCCGATGATCGCCGGCGATTTGCCGCCCAGTTCGAGCGTCACCGGCGTCAGATTGTCGGCGGCGGCGCGCATGACGTGATGGCCGACCGCCGTCGAGCCGGTGAAGAGCAGGTGATCGAAGGGCAAGCGCACGAAATTTCCGGCCGTGGCGGCATCACCAAGTACGACGCCGACCTCGTCGTCGGCGAAATGGCGGGCCACCAGGCTGGCGAGCAGGCCGCCGGTCGCCGGGGTGAATTCCGAGAGTTTGATCAAGGCGCGGTTGCCGGCGGCCAGAGCCGCGACCAGCGGGCCGAAGGCCAGATATACCGGGTAGTTCCACGGCACCACGATGCCGACGGTGCCGAGCGGCTGATAGCGTATCTCGGCACGGCCGGGCTGGAACCAGAGTGCGACAGGGCGACGACGGTTGCGCATCCAGCCGCGCAGATGGCGGCGCGCATGGCGAATGGCCTCGAGACAGGGAAAGAACTCGAGCAGGCGCGTCTCCGCCGGCGCGCGGTGCCCGAAATCACTCCGGATCGCCTCGGCGATGACCTCGGCGTTATCGCGCAACAGACGCTCGAGGGCCCCCAGCCGTCGCATGCGCTCGCCATGGGTCGGGCAGGGGTTGCTGCGCGCCGCCGCCTGCAGGCGGGCAAAACGCGCCGTCAACGATTGTTCTTCGCTCATCGGATCTCCGCGGGCAACGCCTTCATGACATCCGGCCAGTCTAAGCCGCACCGGGTGGCAGGGCTAGGCTGAATCCTCTAAACGGCGTTTGAACCGCCAGCGATAATTTCCAAGAGAGAAGACAGCCAGTTACAGCGAACCGCTGCAGCGATCCGTTGCGGTTTTCTGGATAATTTCCCCCATGCACACCACCGAGTTCCCCGAAGATACACCCGCGCTGGTCACCGAGTTGCAGCGCCATCTCGCGCGTGCCCGCGCCTTGCGCGAGGCTGCTGCGGGCGACGCCGCGACATCGCGCGCACGGATCTGCCTGCGCGAATGGCAGGCCCGCCGTCTGGCGGCAACCCACGCCGACCTGCTGGACAGCACGCGCTACGGTCGCGCTGCGTCTTTCTTCCTGACCGAACTCTACGGCCCGAAGGATTGCGGCGCGCGCGATGCGGAAATCGCGCGCATCCTGCCGATGCTGCAGAAGGCCCTGCCGGCTTCCGCCCTGCAGGCGCTGGCCATGGCGCTGGAACTCGATGCCCTGAGCGAGTCGCTCGATGCGTCGATGGTCGCCGCCCTGCGAGCCGCCGGACGCGCCGACCGTATCGACGGTGGCGCCTATGCCGTAGCCTATCGTGCAGTGGGCCAGCCGGAGGCACGGGAACGCCAGATCGTGCTGGTCTGCGCGATCGGTGAGGCGCTTGAATCGCTGGCCGGCAAGCCCCTGCTTGCTTCGACGCTGCACCTGATGCGCGGACCGGCGCATCTTGCCGGGCTGGGCGAGCTGCACGATTTCCTCGATCACGGCCTCACCGCCTTCCGGCACATGGGCACAGCCGGCGAATTCCTCGCGCACATAGAAACGCGCGAACGCTTGCTGCTCACCCGTCTGTTCGCCGGCGACCCCGATCCCTTCGCCGCGGTCGCTGCGTATGCCCGCCCCCCACTCCGGAAGGCCCCGAACAGATGACCATGCAATGGCGCAACCGGCGCGGCATCGCGCTGCGGATCCGGCGGGTGCGACCCGACGACGCCCCCATGCTGCGCTGGGGGTTCGCCCAGCTCTCGCAGGAAACCCTGTACAAGCGCTTCTTCGCCAGCGTCCATCAGATTCCCGAGGAACTGCTGCGCAAGGTCTGCAACCCCAATCCGGCACGCGACCACGTGCTGGTCGCCATGCGCAACGACGGCTTCCAGGAATGGCCGGTCGGGCTCGGACGTTTCTACGTTTCCCCGACCGGCCGCCGCTGCGAGTTCGCCCTGCTGGTGGGCGATCGCTGGCAGGGTCAGGGAATCGGCCACCGGCTGCTCGACGCGCTGATCGCCGAGGCCTGCCGGCGGGGACTCGAGCGCATCGAGGGCCTGGTGCTGGCCGATAACCGGGAGATGCTCCAGCTGGCGCGGGCACGCGGATTTTCCGTGCTGGAGAGCGACGAGGGTCCGACGGTGTCCCTGATGCGCCTCGAGCTGAAGGCGCTCGGCTGGCAGCACCGCCTGCGCTACCGGGCGTGGGCCCTGCTTGGCCGGCTCCCGGAATAAACCGCTACCGCACAAAGAACGGACCGGCATGTTTTGCCGCCGCTCGACACGCAACATGCGGCCATCGGGGCTCGAATGGCCTGAACCCGGGCAGGCGCGGTTTTTGCTATGGAGGGAATGACGGGGATACGCGCACCAGGCGCCATCCCGCTGCAGGAGGCCCCATCATGATCCAGACAGCCCGCAGTACCTCCGTGGTCTCGGACAATCCAGCCACCGCACTCGGCATGCGCCTTGCCGAATTCCGCACGCAGGCCTTCGGTGCCCTGCTCGCTTCGCTGACCGGCGAGCGCAATGCGCGCCCGGCGCAAGGCCTTGCCGACCTCTTCGCTGCTGCGTCGGCGTCGCCGGCGGCGGGGTTGACGGCGAGCGGCCGCAACGCCGCCCTCCCCGATCCGGAATCGGCGTACCGGATGATGAGCGTGATCAACGGCAGGGAGGTGCAGCACAAGGCCGAGTTCGCCGAGATGAGCGAGATGGCGGCATTTCTCTCGCGGTTGGCGGACGAGGTGGGAAAACTCGGGGAGATCGATGACGGCACGGCGGATCCGGCCATCCGGGAACGCCTGCGTGCCTTCGTCGACACCTACAACGGCTGGATCGACCGCTTCGACGAGGCCCTGGCGAGCGGTGGCCTGCTAGCCGGCACGCAGGCCGCGAGCGTTTCCCAATGGGAACTGGAGCAAAGCATCGAGAACCGCTTCAACGGTGCCGCCAGCGGTCTGCGCGGGATGCTCGACCTGGGCCTGACGATCGATCCGCACAGCAACCTGGCCAGCCTCGACGAAACCCGGCTCGACGCGGTGCTGGCGGAAAACCGCCAAGGCGCGCTGACCGCTCTGCGCGAATTCAGCGCGAATTTCGCACGTTCGGCCGAGCTGCTGGTCAGCGAAGGGAATTTCGTTCCCAACCGGCTGGACAACCTCGCGCGCGCCATCCGCTATATCGAAAGTCATCGCAGTTCGCTGCAGGCCGAGTTCGGCAGCGGCGACCCGGCACGTCCCGCTGGCGCGGTGGCGCAGGCACTGGCTGCCTACGAGGCAATGCAGTCCTAGGCGCCTGCCGGACTTGGCAACCGGGAGGCCGCCGGGCTCGCGGCGCCGGATCGGGTCCGGCTGACCGCTAGAAATCGCAGCCCGCCGGACAGACGTAGCGCGACAGCGCCGGCACGTCGGGGATGAAGAAGCCGCGCCCCTGCGGGATCAGCAAGCCCTTTTCCTGGAGCTCGCGGAACGAGCGTGACAGGTGCGAATCGCTGATGCCCAGGCGCGAGGCGAGCTTGTTGCGGGGAATGGCCAGATGCAGGCTGTATGTGCCATCCGGTGTTTTCGGGGCCTGCTCGAAGTGGCAGACGATGTAGCAGACGAGGCGCGCGGTGGCCTTCTTGGTGCAGAAGGTCAGCATGTCCTTGTAGAGGAAATTGATGCGCGCCGAGACCAGCGCCATCAAGCGCCGCGAGAAGGCCGGGTAGCGTGCGATCCAGTCGGCCACCACGGCATTCGGCAGGTGCAGCACGGCAGCCTGGGTGATGCTGCGCGCCGAGTACTGCAGCGGCCGGTCGCTGAACAGGGTTTCCTCGGCGAGGGTGCCGCCGGTCTTGGCGAAATCGAGGATCTTCTCCTTGCCGTCAGCATCCATGATGAACATCTCGATGGTGCCGTGGGCAATGATGTAGAGGCCCGGCTCGACCGTGCCGGCAGTGATGAAGACCTGCTCCGGCAACAGGCAGAACTGGTAGTCCTCATGCTCGGCAATGGCGTCGAGCACCACGTCCTGCGGAATGTCCTGCAGGATCAGCGACGATTTGAGCAGGGCGACTTCGGTCTCGCTGAAGGGCATTTCGATCTGCATCCGGAAAAACTTATATGCGCATTGTCCCACGGAGTCGACGCAGCGGCGACTGTCAGTCCGGACTCAGTCCGGTCGGCGCAGGGGAGCGAGCAGGTGCTGCAGGCCGTTGTGGTCGATCTCGTGCATCAGCGCCAGCAGGCGGCCGAGTTCGCCCGGGGGGAAGCCCTCGCGGGCGAACCAGTTGAGATACTGGCCGGGCAGATCGGCCAGGAAACGGCCCTTGTATTTTCCGAAGGGCATGCGCACGCTGACGAGGCGCTGCAGGGCGTCGGGATTCAATCGCTCGCCTCGAGCGTCACGGACACGGCGGCGCGGCAACGCCGCCCGTCGCGAAGGATGCCGGCAAGACGCCTCACTGTCCGGACTGGTGCAGGCGTTGCGCGAGATCCTCGTGGAGATCGGACAGCTCGGCCGGCGACAGGCCGAGATGGGCGACAGCGCGGGCATACAGCGTCTCCCCCACCTCGAAATCGGGCTCGCCGAGAATCTCGGCGCCGAGGTATTCGGCGACCTGGGTGACGGCGATCAGCGACAGGGCCTCGCGCGCCAGCACCTTCTCCGGCAGCTCGTAGGCGCCGGCATCGTGGTGGAAGCGGATGGCCTGGGCGATACGGGGCGACAGGCCCCAGTTGCGGGCAAGCAGCGCGCCGACGATGTCGTGGCTGCAGCCGAAATGCCGCTCCTCCAGTGCGCACAAAGGCTCACCGCCGAGCTGCGCCTGCGCATGGACCTCAACATAGGCCGGGAAGCGGCGCATCAGCACGGGAATGGCGGCATCGTGGAACAGCGCATAGGCATGCGCCTGATCGGCTGCGATGCCGTAGAGACGCCGGGCAATCATGCCGGCAGCGAGCGCCACGGTGGACGCGCGCTGCCAGAAGCGCTCGAGAACGTCCTCGGGCAAGCCCTTGAGGCTGTCCCGCAGGGCGGCGGTGACGACGATGCTGCCGATGTTGGTGAGGCCGAGGCGGGCCACCGCCTGCGGCACACCGCCCACCGGAGCGCCCCGGCTGAACAGGGGCGAGTTGGCCAGTTTGATCGCCGAGGCGGCCATGCCGACGTCGTTGGCGATGATGCGCGCGAGCCGGTTGATGTCCGGATCGTCGCGCTGCGTTTCGTCCATCACCTGGACGACGATGGCCGGACAGGGGGGGATGTCGATGCTGGCGAGGACGCGCTCGATCGCTTCGCCCGAGAGGAGGTCCGAGGATGGGGAATGGCCCATGGGAATCACGGAATTGCGTTCGATGCGTTTGCCGGGAAGCGGGAGAGGAAAACGGCAGCGCCGGCCCGCCGCGAACGGCAGACCGGCGCGGACGGCTTACATGCGCTCGAAAATCGCGGCGATACCCTGGCCGCCGCCAATGCACATGGTCACCAGGGCATACTTGCCGCCGGTGCGCTGCAGTTCGTAGAGAGCCTTGGTGGCAATGAAGGCGCCCGAGCAACCGACCGGGTGACCAAGGGCGATCGCACCGCCGTTCGGGTTGGTCTTCACCGGGTCGAGACCGAGGCTCTTGGAAACGGCGATGGCCTGGGCGGCGAAGGCTTCGTTCGATTCGATGACGTCCATCTGGTCGAGCGACAGCCCGGCCTTCTTCAGCGCCAGCTTCGAGGCCGGAATCGGACCCTCGCCCATGACATCGTTCGGCACGCCGGCAACGGCGTACGAGACGAGACGGGCCAGCGGCTTCTGGCCGGCACGGGCGGCGACGTCGGCGGCGGCAAGGACGAAGAAGGCGGCGCCGTCGTTGATGCCGGAAGCGTTACCGGCGGTGACCGAGCCGTCCTTCTTGAAGGCCGGCTTCATCTTGGCCAGGGACTCCAGGGTGGTGCCCGGCTTGACATGCTCGTCGGTATCGAAGACCACCTCGCCCTTGCGGGTCTGCTGCACGATCGGCACGATCTGCGACTTGAAGCGCCCCTCGGCGATCGCCGCCGCGGCGCGACGCTGCGATTCGACGGCGAAGGCATCCTGCTCCTCGCGCGAGATGTTCCACTTGGTCGCCAGATTTTCGGCGGTGATCCCCATGTGGCCGACGCCGAAGGGGTCGGTCAGCACGGCGACCATCATGTCGATCGCCTTGCTGTCGCCCATGCGGGCGCCCGAGCGCAGCGCCGGCAGCATGTATCCGCCGCGCGACATCACCTCGACGCCGCCTCCGACACCATAGTCGCAGTCGCCAAGCATGATCTGCTGCGCGGTGGTAACGATGCCCTGCAGGCCCGAGGAGCAGAGGCGGTTGACCTGCATGGCCACCGAATCCATGGGCAGGCCGGCCTGGACCGCCGCAACGCGCGGCACGTAGGGATAGCGGGAGTCGGTCGGGATACAGTTACCGACGGTCACGTAATTGATCTGCTGCGGATCGACACCGGAGCGGACCACGGCTTCCTTCATCACGGTTCCGGCCAGTTCGGCGGGCTCGATGTTGGCGAGGGAGCCACCGAAGGCACCAATGGCGGAACGGACAGCGCTAAGGACGACGACTTCTCTGCTCATGGGGAAACACTCCTTTTGATTAATCGACTCAACTGCCCACCAGATTGGCGAGCCCCAACAATAGCAACAGCAACAGCCAGAGAACCAGCGCCCGCCAGACAAGACCGACGGCACTCTGCATGAAATCGACATCGGCTTCCTCGCCGGTGCCAAGCTCGGCGCGATCGGCGATCTCTCCTGCCTCGACCACCGGCATACCGAGCCGCACGCCGAGCGCACCGGCCCCGCTGGCGAGCACGATGCCGAGACCCGGACCGTAGCCGTCGGAAGGCCAGGTCGCCGCCTGCGTGCGCCAGCAGAAGACCGCGTCCTCGAAATTGCCCACGATGGCGAAACCGGCGGCCGTCATGCGCGCTGGCAACCAGTCGATGATAGCGAAGGACTGTTGCGCAAATGTTCCAAAATCGCCGAACTCCGCCGGATTCTCCTCTGCACGGCGACCCCAGTGCTCGGCCAGGAAGGTCGCCGCGCGATAGAGCACGGCGCCGCAGGGCCCGGGCAGCAGGACGAACCAGACGAGTACTCCGAAGACATGCCGGTGCGAGGCTGCCAGAGCCTCCTCGATGGCCAGGCGGGCGATCTCGGACGAAGTGAGGTCGTCGGCGGGTCGCCCCCGCCATTCGGCAAGCAGCTTGCGGGCATGCGGCACATCGCCCATGCGCAGGGCCAGCTGGATGTCCGTGTAGTAGTGGCTGAACTGACGGAAACCCATCGTCAGATAGAGGATCAGGACGTTCCAGGCCCATCCCAGCAGGGGATTGAGCCCGTGCAGGACGACGAAGGCGAGGCCGGCCAGAGCGGTCAGTCCGAGCACCGCCAGCCCCCAGGCGAGCGCGCCATGGCGGCGCTCGCCGGCATTGAAATGCCCTTCGAGGAAATCCGCCAGGCGGACCAGCGGACCGCGCACGAATTGCTGATAGGGAAGTGGCCGCACCTGCTCCAGCAGCAGCGCGACGATGAGGGAGAACAGACTCATCGCGAAAGGGGCTCCGTGCGACGCTCCCGGCCGCACGCCTGTTTGTCGTGGTAAAGGTTCAAGATACCACAAGCCGGCGGAGGCACGGAATGCGCGATGGATTGCACGATGGATTGTCCGGCCGCCGCCTTGCCGCGCGCCCGGGAAGTCAGCGCTTCAGCGCCGGGTACCGAGGGCGCGGCTCAGCGAGACGATCATGCCGGCCGTGGCGCCCCAGATGAAATACTCACCCCAGGGCATGGCGTGGAAATGCCGCAGGCGACCGCGGTAGTGCAGTGCATGCCGGCGATGGTTGGCCGGGTCGAGCAGGAAGTCGAGCGGCACCTCAAAGGCCTCGGCAACCTCGAAGGGATCGAGACGCAGCGAGAAGGGCGGGGTCACCACAGCAACCACCGGCGTCACCCGGAAACCCGTGCTGGTCAGATATTCGGGCAGATACCCGGCAACCTCGACCTGCGCCGGAGCCAGGCCGATTTCCTCCTCGGCCTCGCGCAGGGCGGTATGCGCCGGCGAAACATCGTCCGGCTCGACCCGTCCGCCGGGAAAGCTGATCTGTCCGGGGTGGTCCTTGAGGTGATCGGTGCGCCGGGTCAGCAGGACGGTCGGCGCCGCCGGACGCAGGACAATCGGGAAAAGCACCGCAGCGGCCACCGGCGCGCGCGCGCCCTCTTCCTCGCCGGCGATTGCCGCATCGTCCAGTCCGCCCTCGGCGCCGCTCTCCGGCATGGCGGCGGGGGCCGGACTGGCGAGCAGTGCCGTGCGCAGCCAGTCGAGCTCGCCGACGGCGGACATAGCGCCGGGCACCTTAGCCACCGGCACTGGCGCCGTCTTCCTCGATCTCGGCATGCACCGACGCCAGTGCGTCCTGCAGGGTTTCCTCGGACAGCGCATTGAGCGTGGTCGCCACGAGGTCGGCCGACTCGATGGCGGCCAGCGGCAGACGCTTGCTGTCGAGCGTGGCGATGAGCGCGGCGGTGGCACCGACCACCTGCAACAGGGTCTGGCGTTCGCCCATCAGCATTTCGAGCTCGCGGCGCAACAGGGCGATTTCTTGGTCGCGGTGGGGCATGGTCAGTCTCCTGGTGAGTTTTTCTAGCGGTGCGGCCACCATGGCGGGCAACGCCGCCGGGGCATACGGCATTTCGGAAGTGTCGCAGCGACGGGTCCGCCGTCCGGGCGGACGGACACGTGGGCGGGGGCGCATGGCGGGGATACAATCGCGCTTTTCCCCAACCCTTGCATCCATCATGAAACCAGTCGCCATCTTCCGCCACACCGCCGCCGAAGGTGCAGGTTATTTTGCCACATTCCTCGCTGCCCGCTCGGTTCCGACGGTGCTCGTCGCGATCGACGAAGGTGCGGCGGTTCCGGCGCGAGCCGCCGACTTTTCCGGGCTCTGCTTCATGGGCGGACCGATGAGCGTCAACGACCCGCTGCCGTGGATCGAACAGGAGTGCGCCCTGATCCGCGACGCCGCCGCGCAGGGCATCCCGGTGATCGGCCACTGCCTTGGCGGACAACTGATGAGCAAGGCCTTCGGCGGCGCCATCACGCGCAACCCGGTCAAGGAAATCGGCTGGGGCGAGGCGCGTGGCGAACCGCACCCCGTGGCGGAAGCCTGGCTCGGCTCACTGGCCAACGATACCGCCACGGTTTTCCAGTGGCACGGGGAAACCTTCAGCATTCCGCCCGGCGCCACGCGCATCCTCACCAACGACCATTGCGCCAGCCAGATGTTCGCGCTCGGCCCGCATCTCGGCATGCAGTGTCATGTCGAGATGACAGCGGCGATGATCGAGCGTTGGTGCCAGGACTGGGACGCCGAGGTCGCCGGTCTTGCCACGCTGCCGCCGACGGTGCAGACGCCGGCGTTGATGCAGGCGGAAACCGCGGCACGCCTGCCGGCCATGCGGCGCCTGGCCGACCAGCTGTACACGGTCTGGCTCGCCGGGCTGCGCGCGTAAGCACGGCGCGCTCCAGCCACGCAGGGCGCGCAGGCGACGGTAGAGCGTGCGCTCGCTGAGCCCCAGCTTGTCGGCCAGCGCGCGCCGCCCCCCCCCCGGTGCGTCGAGCGATCGCCGCGAGATCGTCTCCGGCGGGCGGGATTGCTGCGCCGCCCGAGGCCTCCGCCCGCGCCCCGGCCTCCCGCCCGGAAGGTGCGAATGGTGCAAGCGATGCGAACGGTGTGGGTGGCGGGTACAGCGGATCCTCTTCTTCGTCGAGATACCCGGGCAGCAAGGTATCGCCGTCGCAAAGCAGGCTGGCGCGTTCGATCGGGTTGCGCACGTTGCCCGGATAGTCACGGGCGGCAAGGTTGTCCAGCGTCGACGCGGCAAAGCGCAGCGACCGCCCCGGCGTCACGCGCGCCAGCAGGGCCTCGGCGAACAGCGGGATGTCCTCGCGCCGCTCGCGCAGCGGCGGCAATTCGATGTGATCGTACACCTCGCCATGCGGCGTGCGATGCAGATGAACGACGCGTTCGCGCTGCCCCGAGCGCAGGCCGCGCGCCAGCGGACAGGATTCCCCGGCCTGATCGCAGGGCACGTCGTAGCGATGCGACACCTCATATGGAGGCTCCGATGCATCCCGCCAACCAGGCCATGGAATCCTGGACACGCCCCCTCCGCCGCGCCATCTGAGGGTAGTTTCCCGGGCAATTGGGCGGTCCGCCCGTTTCAAAGGGCGGGCAGCAGCCCCCCGACGAGGGCGCAGCCGGCGACCACCCGCCAGGGCGGCTGTTTCCAGGATACCAGGGCGACGAAGGCGAGCAGCGCCAGCGCGAAATCCACGGGCCGGTGGATGGCCCCGGTCCACACCGGGTGGTAGAGCGCCGCCAGCAGCAATCCGACGACGGCGGCATTGATGCCGGCGAGTGCGGCCTGCATGGGCGGGCTGGCGCGCAGCCGCGCCCA
>JAPKHL010000005.1 GCA_026646875.1 Rhodocyclaceae bacterium
CGCGCGACCATTCCCTTCTCCAGACCCTCTACGAACGCCACGCCGACGAACTCGTCGCCTACGCCCGCCAGCGCGTTGGCGGCGGCGAATCGCGCGACGTGGTGCACGACGCCTACCTGCGGCTCGCCGAGTACGCCGATCCGGCCACGCTGGACAATCCGCGCGCCTATCTTTACCGGATCACCGGCAACCTCGCCATCGACCACGGGGCGAAGCAGCTGCGCCGGATGGCGATGGAATGCGGCGAGGCGCCCGCCGAGGAAATCGCAAGCCCGTGGCCGGGGCCGGAACGCCGTGCGGAAACCCGTGGCGCCCTGCAGCGCTGCCTTGCCGCGCTGGAAAGACTGCCGGAGGTCTACCGGCACGTTTTCCTGCTGCACCGGGTCGACGGCATGACCCAGGGCGAGATCGCCGTGGCGCTGGATATTCCGAAGCGCACGGTGGAACGCTATGTCGCGCGTGCGCTGGCATGCTGCCTCGACAGCCTGCACGAGCCCGCCAGCGCGCACCGGAATGCCCCGGATCGCGGCGGGAAAAACGCGTGGTTTTCCGACCCCTGACCCGACCCCTGGCCCATCGCCCGGATCCCCCGCCAGACACCGCCGCAAGCCTTGCCGACGCCACGTGCCGGCGGGCCGGCCCTCGCGCCCGGATGAACATTCCGGGATAATCCCGGCGAGCCATCGCCGGTCGCCATCTTGCCGCACACCTCCGCCCCTCTCCTGCCCACGCCGCCTGCCCACGCCGACCCCGCTGTCCGGGAAGCCGCCACCCGCTGGGTGGCGCGACGCGCCGGCGGCGCCCTGTCGCCCGGCGAGCAGCGCGAGTTCCTCGCCTGGCTCGATGCCGGCGAGACGCACCGTCAGGCCTTCCTTGAGGCCGAAGCCCTCTGGCGGGATCTGCGCGCGCTGGACGATGTCGCCTCGCTCCATCTGGCGGAGGCACGCGCCTACCTCGCACGGGAAAGAAAGCGCACCGCGCGACGCGGTATCGGCCTCGCCCTGGCGGCCACGGCGATCTTCGCCAGCGTCCTCGGCGTCGTCTGGCATGCCGACCCGCTCAGCCTGCTCCGCGCCGTGACCTTGCGCACGGCGGTCGGCCAGCACCAGGCCACCGAACTGGCCGATGGCTCGCGGCTCGATCTCGATACCGATTCCGAGGTCATCGTGCGCTACGCCCGGCGCGCGCGCGAAATCCACCTGCTGCGCGGCCGCGCGATGTTCACCGTGGCGCACGGCGATGATCGCCCCTTTGTCGTTCACGCCGGACGGGGGGAGATCCGCGACATCGGCACCCGCTTCACGGTCGACCATCGCCGCGACCGCATCGCGGTGGCCGTGCTCGACGGCGCCGTCGAGGTGAGCGCCGCCGGCTCCGCAGCCCCCACCCGCCTCGGCCGCGGACAGCGCATCAGCTATGCCGCCACCGGAGAACTCACGCCGCCCGACAGCATCGACGTCGACGCCGAAGGCGCATGGCGGGAGGGACGCTACGTCTTCCGCAACCAGCCGCTCGGCGCGATCCTCGCCGAACTGGGCCGCTACCGGCACGCCGAGATCACGGTCGGTGGTCATGCCCTGATGGAAACGCGGCTCAGCGGCAGCCTGCCGACCGACGACCTGCCGGCCGCCCTCGACACCCTCGCCGCCACCCTGCCCGTCCGCCTGCTCCGGAAAGGGCCCGACGCCTGGCGCATCGAACCGCGCCACTGACCCCTGTCTGCCGGAACCTGCCCGCTGGAAGCGCGGGCAGGCCGGCCCGGAGCGAAATCGATCCGGATTGAAAAAAGTGGCGGTCTTTCGCGCGTTCGCCGGTCTCACCCTCGACCATCTACAAAACAGGGAGAGTCCACCATGCTTCACCCCCACCGCCCGCTCACGGCCCTGTACCTTGCCGTGGCTGCCGTCTGCGCCCAGGCCGGCGAAACCGCGCACGATTTCGCCATCCCGCCACAACCGCTGGCGCGCGTGCTCGACGCACTGGCCCGGCAGACCGGCCTGCAGCCGGTCTATACCGAAAACGCCGTGCGCGGCGTGCACAGCCCCGGCGTGCAGGGTCGCCATACCCCGCGCGAGGCCCTGGCCGTCGCCCTGGCCGGTACCGGCCTGACCCACCGTTTCACCGGCGAAAGAAGCGTCGCCATCCTGCCCGCGTCGGGCGAGCACACGCCGACCCTGCGCGAGGTCGAGGTACGGGCAGGGGCCCTGCGCGAACCTGCCTACCGTGCGCCCGCCGCCACCGTGGCCGGCAAGACGCCGCGGTCCCTGCAGGAAATCCCCCAGTCCGTCTCGGTCCTGACGCGGCAGCAGATGGACGACCAGGACATGGTGACGATCACCGAAGCGATGAAGCAGGCCACCGGCGTCACCGTCATCGCCAACGACACCGTCAACAACCAGTACCTGGTTCGTGGCTTCGGGCTGGGGGTCATGTACGACGGCGTGCCCTCCTACAATGGCATGACGCCCTCCCACCAGCTGGGACTGGCCGCCTACGAGCGCATCGAGGTATTGCGCGGTCCGGCCGGATTGATGCGCGGATCGGGGGAACCCGGCGGCGTCGTCAATTTCATCAAGAAGCGGCCCCGGGACGTTTTCGGGCTGAACTGGGAGGCGAGCGCGGGATCGTGGGACAACTACCGTCTCGAGGGCGACATCACCGGTCCGCTGAACGCGGACAAGACGCTGCGCGGACGGCTGCTGTTCTCCAACGAGGACCGCGGCTATTTCTACGATCACACCCATGGGGCCGCAAATGGCTGGGACTGGGGGCTCTCGAGCTGGATATTTCCCCGGCAACCACGCTCTCCCTCTCCTTCGCGGCGCAGGATCAGGACGTCAAGGCGCCCTGGTCGGGACTGCCGGCCTACAAGAACCTGACGGACCCGAACAATGGCATCTATCCGCTCCTCGACGTGCCGCAATCCACCTTCCATGTCCCGGACTGGGGAAAAATGCGCTATCGCACCGAGGAAAGCGCGGTCGGCGTCGAGCACCGCTTCGACAGTCAATGGGTCGCCAAGGCGCTGATCAACCACCGGGTTCAGCGGCAGTACTACAAATACGCCTATTCTTCCTCGGGCATCGATCCGACCGACAATACGCTGCAATACTCGAGCCAGCGCGGCGATTTCGATTATTCGCGCGACGGCATCGATCTCCATGCGGCCGGCCCGTTCGATCTCCTCGGACGCCGGCATGAGCTGCTGCTCGGTTTCAATGCCGAGCGCTACGGTTCCAAGGGACAATCCGCGCGGGGCACGGCCATCAACAATGTCGTCTTCGGCGACACCGGCCCGCTGATCGAACCCGAACTGGCCTACACCAGCGGCAGCGAAAGCCGCACGACCCAATCCGGGCTGTACACCCAGGCCCGCCTGAGCATCGCCGATCCGCTCACGCTGGTGCTGGGCGCGCGCACGACAACGTTCAACGCCAAGACGCGGGCCATCGCCCCCTCCGCCGCAACCGCCTGGAAACAGGGCGCCAGGGCCGACAACGAGATCACCCCCTATGGCGCCCTGCTGTACGACCTTGCCCCCGGGGTCAAGCTGTACGGCAGCTACACCGACATCTTCGTGCCGCAGACGCAGTTGAAGGCCGATGGCGGCACGCTCGATCCGCGCACCGGCAAGCAGTACGAAATCGGCAGCAAGGTCGAATTCCTCGAAGGCAGGCTCGCCGCCTCGCTGGCGCTGTTCAACATCCGCGACAGGAACCGTGCCTATGCCGATCCGGCCTACCCCAGCTCGAGCTTCTATCTCAACGCCGGCGAGATCGAAAGCAAGGGATGGGAAGTGGAAACCACCGGCAGCCCCCTGCGCGGCCTCGACATCGTTGCCGGCTACACCAACCTCGCGACAAAGTACCTTTCCGACCCGAGCAACCAGGGAAAGACCTTCTCGATCCAGTCGCCGCGTCATCTGCTCAAGCTGTGGGGCAACTATCGCTTTGCCGCCGACAGTGCCTGGTCGGGCCTGAGCGCCGGGATTGGCCTGCTGGCGCAAAGCCGGACGCAAAGCACCCGGGGATGGCGCGATCAATTGCTCGAAGGCGGTCACACGGTGGTCAACGCGCGCCTTGCCTACCAGATCGACAAGGCGCATTCGCTCAGCCTGGCGATCGACAACCTCTTCGACCGCAAGTACTACGAAACCGTCGGCACGCCGAACATCTACAATTTTTATGGCGAGCCACGCAGCTTCAAGCTCACCTTGCGCGCGACCTATTGATCAATACGCTCCCGGAGGCAGGAATGAACAGACGCGAACTGCTTTGCGGCGCCCTGCTGCTGGCCGCATCGGCCAGCACCGGCGCCCAGGAAAAAGCCCCCCCGGCCGCCGATCCGGCGCCGCTCGACAACGAACTGGAAAAGCACCCCCGTTGCGTGATCTGCAACATGGACCGGCGCAAGTTCCACTTTGCGCGCCACCTGCTGCAGTACGGCGACGGCCACGTGGAGGGTACCTGCTCGATCCACTGCGCGGCGGAGTGCATGCTCAGGGAGCGCCGGCGCGGATTTCTGGCGATCCACGCCCCCGACTACGGAGCCGAGGGCGAACCGAAGCCGCTGATCGAGGCCGCCGCCGCCACCTATCTGATCGGCAGCGACCTGCGCGGCGTGATGACGCCGGTCAGCAAGTACGCCTTCGCCAGCGAGGCGGCGGCGCGCAAGGTGCAGGCCATCGCCGGCGGACGGATCGGCACCTTCGCCGAGGCGCTGCAGGCGTCCTTCGACGAAACCGCCGCCAGCCTGCTGCGACGCTACCAGACCGACCGCGAGCGGCTACGCCGGAAAGGCGGGACGAAGACGGGGGAGGCGGCAGGCTGACGTCCCGGAGCGAGGGGCCGTAGAATGCGCGGATCGCCTTCCTCCCGCGCCGCCCGCCATGCAGATCGAACCGCTTCCCGGCCACACCTATCTGATCGGACTGTGCTGCGGCGACACCCGGCGCTGGCAATTCGTCGAGGTTGACGCCCGCGGCGGCGAGTGGTGGCGGGACTGCGAGAAGGACGAGGAATTCTGCGCTGGCAACCTGATGTACGCCTGGTGGATCATCGAGGAGTGCCGCTGAGCGGCGGGCGGGGGTGCGACAATTCGTCGCATTTCCCGCCGCCGGCCCAGGGGCTACGATCCGGGTGTAGCGAAACGCATCAGTAGAACCAGAACGCGTCGCCTGCGGGCGCTCGCAAACAGCGGATCCAGGGTGAAGCCATGTCGTCCCACAACACTCCCGTCACCACGACCGAAACCGACCGGAACGAACTCCCGGCCCTGCTGATCGGCACGGGCCTGGCGCTCGCCTCGCTGATCTTCCTGCCGGCCGTCGCGCAGCGCGTCGGGCTCGGATCGAGCCTGACCGTGGCCCTGCGCGGCGTGCTGATGCGCGCGGCCAACCGCGCCTGAGCCCGGCCGCCGGTGCGATCCGGCGGCATGGCGGCGGCCGGTCCGTCGCCGCCTGCAACGTCACCGCAATATCAGCTTATCCGCACGTTCTTAACCACCGCGCCCGACCACACTTCAACTCCACATGTTCCGCTTCCCTGGAGAGCACATGACTGCCCGTTGGCGAACACTGTCCGCATCCGCGCTTCTTGCCGGCATGCTCTGCGTGCTGGCGGCCTGCACCCCCGGTGGCGAGGGCGAGGCGCGGCCGCCGGGGGGCGGGCATCCGCTGGCCGCGCGACCGACCGGCGGCGATTTCACCCTGCAGGGGCCGGCCGGCCCGGTCGATACGCGGGCCCTGCGCGGCAAGGTGCTGCTCGTCTACTTCGGTTACGCCAACTGCCCGGATGTCTGCCCGGCATCGCTGGCGGTGATGAACCAGATGCTGCGCGAGATGGACGAGCGCGAGCGCGCGCGCATCGTGCCGCTGATGATCTCGGTCGACCCGGAGCGCGACACCCCGCAAACGCTGCGGGAGTACACCGCCTATTTTCATCCGGACCTCCTGGGCGTGACCGGCACGCCGGACGAGATCGCGAGCGTGGCCAAGGCCTTTGGCGCCGGCTACGCGCGCCAGCCGACGCGCCCGGACGGCGGCTATGCCATCGACCACAGCGCGAACACCTACGTGGTCGGCCCGGACGGGCAGCTGGCGGCAACGCTGCCCCTCGGCGCGCCGCACGCCGAACTGCTCGCCGCCGTGCGGAAGCTGCTCTGAACCCCGCCATGCCGCGCCGCCCCTCCTCCCGCCTGCTGATCGCGCTCGGCATCCTGCTCGCCGCCCTGGCCGCGACATTCGTCGATGCCGCGCGCCTGGCCGCGCGCGACGCGCCGGCGGCCCGGGCCCGCGCCGAGCTCGCCGCGCGGCTGCGCGTCACCGATCTCGTGCTATTCACCGAGGCACGCTATACCCGCCACCCCACGCAGGCCGATCTGCACTCGGCCTTCCAGGATCATCCGATGAGCTTCGAACATTTCCCGAGCGGCAGCCTGCTCATGCCTCCCGCCCCCCCCTCGCCGCGCCCGGAGACGGGCGCCCTCCCTGCCGCCGGATCGCAACCGTGACCCACTGGATCGCCAGACAACGCTACCTGATCGACTTCACGCTGGCCGCGCTGGCCCGGCGCAAGGTCAGGAACATCGGCCTGCTGCTGGTCTTCAGCCTGCTGGTGTTCGCCATCGCCTCGGTGATGCTGTTCACCTCGGCGCTGCGGGCCGAGGCGGCGCGCGTGCTGGCCGCGTCGCCGGAGGTCATCCTGCAGCGCCTGGTGGCCGGCCGGCACGACCTGATTCCGCCCGGCTACATCGAGCGGATCGGCCGGGTGCGCGGCGTGCAGCGGATCGAGGGGCGGCTGTGGGGCTACTACTACGATCCGGTGGTCAAGGCCAACTACACCTTCCAGGTGCTCGCCGACAATCCACCGGCCCCCGGCAGCATCGTCGTCGGCGCGGGACTGGCGCGCTTTCGCGGCGTCCGCCCCGGCAACACGCTGTCGTTCCGCTCCTACGCGGGCCGACTGTTCAGCTTCACCGTGACCGAGGTGCTGCCGGCCTCGGCCGAACTGGTGTCGAGCGATCTCGTGCTGCTCTCCGAGGCCGATTTCCGGGCCTTCTTCGACTACCCGGCCGGCCACTACACCGACATCGCCCTGTCGGTGGCCAACCCGCTGGAAACCCGCACGGTGGCCACCAAGCTGTCGACGCTGCTGCCCGATTCGCGCCCGATCCTGCGCGACGAGGTATTGCGCACCTATGCCTCGATCTTCGACTGGCGCGAGGGCATCGTCCTCACCCTGCTCTCGGCGGCCCTGCTGGCCTTCGGCATCCTGGCCTGGGACAAGGCCTCCGGCCTTTCCGCCGAGGAGCGGCGCGAAATCGGCATCCTCAAGGCAATCGGCTGGGAGACCGGCGACGTGATCCGGATGAAGCTCTGGGAGGGCCTGCTGGTCGCCCTGTCCGCCTTCCTCACCGGCTATCTCGCCGCCTACCTGCACGTCTTCCATTTCTCGGCGGCCTTTCTCGCCCCGGTGCTCAAGGGCTGGGCGGTGCTCTACCCGCGATACACGCTGACGCCGGCCATCGACGGCCTGCAGATCGCCACGCTCTTCCTGTTCACCGTTTTCCCCTACGCCGTCGCGGTGCTGGTGCCGATCTGGCGCGCGGCGATCACGGACCCCGATGCGGTGATGCGCGCATGATCGAACTGAAAGACATCCACAAGGCCTTCAACCAGGGCCGGGAGAACGAATACTGGGCGCTCTCGGGCATCGATCTGACGCTGGAGGGCCGCAAGGTGACGGCGCTGCGCGGACCGAGCGGCTCCGGCAAGACGACGCTGCTGACCATCCTCGGCTGCCTCGCGCGCCCGACCCGTGGGCGCATCCGCCTGAAGGAGGAGGACGTTTCCGGACTGCCCGAGCGCTTCCTCACCGGCGTGCGCCGCAGCACCTTCGGCTTCGTCTTCCAGCAGTTCAACCTGGTGCGCGGCCTCAGCGCGCTGGAGAACGTGATGCTGCCCGCCTATCCGCTCGGCCTGCCGCGCCACGAACTGCTGGCCCGGGCCGAGGCCCGGCTCGCCGGCCTGCAGCTCGGCCACCGCCGCGAGGCCCGCGTCGAATGGCTCTCGGGCGGCGAGCAGCAGCGGGTGGCCATCGCCCGCGCGCTGATCAACGACCCGGAAATCGTCATCGCCGACGAACCGACGGCCAACCTGGACACCGCGCTGTCCCGTCAGTTCATGGGCATTCTCGAGGCGCTGGTGGACGAAGGCCGCACCGTCATCCTCACCAGCCACGATCCGCTGGTGGTCGAATCGACGGTGGTCGACCGCGTCGTCACCCTGCGCGACGGACGGATCGTCGATCCCGGAAACGCCGCATGAGGCGCCCGGCATGATCTTCCAGCCCGCGATCATCGCCCTGCTGCTGGCCTCGGCCGTCTCGGTGCTGATGCTCGCCGCCGCCTTCCCCTTCGCCCTGCAGATCGTCCGTCGCTGGGACATCGCCAGCGGCAGCGCGCTGCAGCTGGCGCTCGAACGCCGCACCTACCTGTTCTCCACCCTGACCAGCCTGGTCTTCGCCACGCAGATGGTGACGCTGCTGCTCTTCGTCTTCAATGCCGACAAGATGTCGGTGATGTTCGTCGGCGCGATGTGCGCGGTTGGCACGCTCAACGTCAACCCCTGGGGGTTTCCCGCCCTTTATGCACAGATCGCGGTTTTCTTCGCCGCCGCCGTCTGGCTGGCCATCAACCACGTCGACAACCAGGCGCGCGACTATCCGCTGGTACGCATCAAGTACGGCCTGCTGATGCTCCTGCTGCCACTGCTCGCGACGGTTCTTGCCCTGCAGCTCGAGTATTTCATCAACCTGCGCGCCGACGTCATCACCTCCTGCTGCGGCAGCCTCTTCTCGGAGCAATCGACCACCCTGGCCAGCGAAGCCTCGGCGATGGAGGCCCGCCCGGCGATGCAGCTCTTCTATGCCGCGCTCGGCCTCGCCATCTTCCTCAACACCGTGCATGCCGGCTTCGGCCGGCGCTGGAGCGGCGCGCTGGCGGCGCTGGGCGGAGCCGGCGCCTTCGCCGCCGCCATCGCCGGAATCCTCGCCTTCGTCTCGCTCTACATCTACGAACACCCCAATCACCACTGCCCGTTCTGCCTGCTCAAGCCGGAATACGGTTATCGCGGCTATCTGCTCTATCTGCCGCTGTTCCTTGCTACCGCGGCCTCGCTCGCCGCCGGCGCCCTGCAGGCCTTCGCCCATCATCCCAGCCTGCGCCACCTCGCCCCGCGCGCCTCGCAACGGCTGGCGGGCGCGGCGGCCATCGGCTTCTGGCTCTTCGCCGCGATTGCCACGACAATGGTCTGGACCTCCAACCTGATCCTCATCGAATCATGACCCGTACCGGACGCTTCCTCCCGCGCCACCTGGCCCTCGCCTGCCTCTTCCCCCTCCTCGCCGCCTGCGGCAGCGGCGAGCCCGCGCGCCAGCTCAACACCGGCGACATCGCGCCCACCTTCGCCGCCGAACGGGCCACGGGCGGACCGCCGGTGCATTTTCCGGCGGGCTATGCCGCCCGACCGCTGGTGATCCGTTTCTGGGCCGACTGGTGCCGCTACTGCGAGGGCGAGATGAAGGCCATCGAAGCGGTTTACCAGCGTCACCGCGAACGCGGACTCGAAGTCCTGGCGGTCAATGTCGGCCAGGACCGCAAGACGGTGCTCGCCTTCGGCGCCAAGATCGGCGTCAGCTACCCGCTGCTGCTCGACGAGCCGGCGCGCATCGGCAAGGATTATGGCGTGGTCGGCCTGCCCACCACCTATTTCATCGACGGCAAGGGCGTGGTGCGCGGCAAGATCGTCGGCGAGGCCGACGAGGCCACCTTCGAACGCCACGCCCTGGCGCTGCTCAAATGAGCGGCAAGGCGCTTTGCGATCTCTGCGGCCTGGCGCTGCCGGCGCGCCCCTGGACGCTGACCACCGCGCAGGCAAGCCTGCGCTTCTGCTGCGAGGGCTGCGAGGGCATCTACCGGATGCTGAACAACATCCCCGACGACCCCGCCCCCACCGATTCCGCCCCACCCACCTCAGGAGATGACCCATGGACCACGCCACGATGAGCGAAGCCGCCCGCCAGATGCCGCACATGATGAGCGGCGGCATGAGCGAAATGATGAAACCGGTGGTCACCGGCGCCGGCGGCTATCTCGCGGCCCGCGCGATAGCCGGCAACCCGCTGCTCGGCGCCCTGCGCAGCCCGCTGCTGCTGCTCGCCGCCGGTGCCGCCGCCGGCTACTTCGCGCACAAGTACCGTCGGGAAATCCTCGGCGCGCTGCTCAAGGCCAGCGATGCCGGCAAGGACTTCGTCCTGCAGCAGAAGGAAAGCCTCTCCGACCTGGTGGCGGAGGCCAAGGAAAGCGGCGAAGCCCAGGCCAAGGCCGCCAGCGCCGCCGACACCGGCGAAGCCACCGGCCAGCCCTGAGCGCGGCGGAGGACGGCACGATGTCGCAACTCGCCCGGCAGGTCATGGTTCTTCACCGCGAGGAAGGCTATCTGCGCTTTGCCTTGCCGGCGGCGCTGCGCACCCCGCCCGCGCTCGCCGCCATCGAGGCCGCCCTGCTGCGCCTGCCGGGCGTGCGCCGGGCCGCCGGCGATGTGCGGCATGGCAAGCTCGCGGTGCATTTCGATCCGCATGCCTGCGGCACCCGCCAGGTCGCGCTGGCGCTCGACGCGGCGCTCGCCGCCCTGCCCCCGGCCACGGACACGCCGTCCGGAAGCGCCCGGCGCACCGCCGCCGATGTCCCCGCCCGGGCGGACGCATCGCCGGCGTTGACCAGGCTGCGCCAGCGGGCCGTCGCCTGGGCCCGCGTCCTCGGCCACCGCGCACAGGCGGCGCGCCACCTGCTGCAGGCGAAGCTTGCCCGTCCGGCGGCGGGTCCGGCGGGCGACGAGCGCGCACCGCTGCTCGGCCGGGTGATCGATCCGTCGCTGATCAACGAACGGACGGCGATCAATTTCCTCAACGACGTGCTGGCCTTCTACCTGATCCGCACGCACTGGGACCTCATCACCCAGCGCTGGCTGCGCGAGCCCCTGCGCCACGGCAATGCCTGGCTGGCCGTCTTCTACCTGACCTTCCTGCTGGTGCGCTACCGCAAGCAGGTGGCACGCGCCCCCCGGGCGCTGCCGGCGCCGGAGACGACCCCATGACCGCCGCGAACGCCACCGGCGCGGTCCTCGTCCATGCCCTGGCCCGACGCCTCCGGGTGCGGGTACCCGCGCTGCGCGGCAACGAGGAGCGCTTCTACCTGCTCGAAATCCTGCTGCGCAAGCACGGCGCGATCCGGGAAGTGCGCGCGGTGCCGCGCATCGGCTCGCTTGCCGTGCATTTCGATCCGGCGATCATGACGGCGGAAGCGCTGCTGGCTCTGCTCGACCAGCTGGCCACCCGGCTGGCCAGTGCGCCGCCGGCACCGCCCCCGCCACCGGCGGTCGCCGACGACAGACCGCCCGCGCACCTCTCGCTGGCCATCGAGGGCATGAGCTGCGCCTCCTGCGCCGCGCTGATCCAGCTCACGCTGGCACGCGATGCGCGCGTTCAGGCTGCCAGCGTCAATTTCGCCGCCGGCACCTGCGTCGTCGACGGCCGCCTGTCCCGCGCGGATATCGAACTCGCCGTGCGCCGCTTGGGCTACCAGGCACGTCCGATGGACACCCTGGCACAGCGCCGCCTGCTGGTCGAGCGCGAGCGCGAACTGCGCGAGGACGCCCGGCGACGCTTCATCCGCGCAGCTCTGCTGACCGCCCCGCTGATGGCCCTCGGCATGGCCATGCCGCACCGCTACAGCCTGCGCCTGCTGCAGTTCGTCCTGGCCACCCCGGTGCTGTTCGGCGCCGGACGGCCGTTCTTCAGCCGCGCCGCGACGCAGGCCCGGTACGGCCACGCCAGCATGGACACCCTGATCGCGCTCGGCGCCGGCGCCGCCTGGCTCTACAGCCTGCCCGGCCTGCTGCCGTCGCGGCACCGCCACTACCTGTATTTCGAGGCCGCCGCCGGCATCGTCGCCTTCGTCCTGCTCGGCCGCTATCTGGAGGAATCCGCCAAGGGCAAGGCCGGCGAGGCGATCCGCCAGCTCATCGCCCTGCAGCCGGCGACCGCCACCGTGCTGCGCGACGGGATCGAGCTGTGCGTGGACGTCGAAACGCTCCAGCCCGGCGAGTTGCTGCGCGTGCGGCCCGGCGAGCGCATTCCCGTCGATGCCGAGATCGTCGAGGGCCGTTCAGAAATCGACGAATCGATGCTCACCGGCGAAAGCCTGCCGGCCGCCCGCGGACCGGGCGAGCGCGTCTTCGGCGGCTGTCTCAACCAGCACGGCGTGCTCACCCTGCGCGCCGTGTCGGTGGGACGCGACACGGTGCTGGCGCAGATCGTGCGAATGGTCGATGCCGCCCAGGGCGCCCGGCTGCCGGTGCAGAAGCTCGCCGACCGCATCTCGGCCGTCTTCGTCCCCGCCGTCATCGGCCTGGCTGGCGCCACCGCCGCCGGCTGGCTGCTGGCCGGCCGGCCGGCGACGCACGCACTGGCGCACGCCATCGCCGTGGTGCTGATCGCCTGCCCCTGCTCGCTCGGCCTGGCAACGCCAACCGCGATCATGGCCGGCACCGGCGCCGCCGCGCGGCGCGGCATCTTCATCCGCAACGGACTGGCGCTGGAAACCGGCGCGCGCGTGGACACCGTCGTCTTCGACAAGACCGGCACCGTCACCGAAGGCCGCCCGGCGGTCGTCGACTGGCACAACCGCTCGGCACTGCCGGATGCGGCGCTGCTCGGACTGATCGCCGCCACCGAGCGCGATTCCGAGCATTTCCTTGCGCGCGCCCTGCGCGAATTCGCCGAAGCGCACGGCGCCCCGGCCCGCCCGCCGGTCGACACTTTCGACTACACCCCCGGGCGCGGCGTGCGCGCGCGCGTCGGCGGCCACGCGCTGAGCATCGGCAACACGGAATGGCTGAGCGCGTGCGGCGTCGACCCCGCGCCCTTCGCCGATGCCGTGGCGCGGGCCGGCAACGAAGGCAAGACGCCCGTGCTGGTGGCGCTCGACGGCGAACCGGCCGCCTTCCTCGCGGTGGCCGACCGGCCGCGCGCCGATGCCGCAGCGACCATTGCCCGCCTGCACGCCATGGGGATGCGCACGCTCATGCTCACCGGCGACGTCGAAGCCGCCGCCCGCCATGTCGCCGCCCAGATCGGCATCGCCGAGGTCGTCTCGCGCGCCACCCCGCAGGACAAGCTCGAGTGCATCCGCACCCTGCAGGCCGCCGGAGCGGTGGTGGCCATGGTCGGCGACGGCATCAACGATGCCCCCGCCCTTGCCGCAGCCGACGTGGGCCTGGCCATCGGCGGCGGCACCGACATCGCCACCGAAACGGCTGACGTGACGCTGATGCGCGGCGATCTCGCCAAGGCCGCCGATGCCCTGGCGATCTCGCGGCGCACCATGCGCATCATTCGCGAGAACCTGTTCTGGGCGCTCGGCTACAACACGGTGGCCATTCCCATCGCCGCCGCCGGTCGTCTCAATCCGATGATCGCCTCGGCGGCGATGGCGGCAAGCTCGGTCTCGGTGGTGCTCAACTCGCTGCGCCTCCTGCGCCGTTCCTGAGCCCCGTCCGTGCCGAGCGAACCGTTTTCCTATCTCGCCGCCTTCCTTACCGGCCTGCTCGGCAGCGGCCACTGCCTGGGCATGTGCGGCGCGCTAGTCTGCGGCTATTTCATCCGCGCACCGCGCGCCAGCGGCTGGCTGGCCCAGGCCCCCCTCGCCGCCTACCACGCCGCGCGCATCGGCGTGTATGGCCTGGCCGGCATGCTCGCCGCCGGCATGGGCGCGGTCCTGCTGGCCAGCGGCGGATTCGGACAGGCGCAGGGCATCCTGCAGCTCGCCGCCGGCCTGCTGGTCATGCTGCTCGGGATCGAAATGCTCGGCATCCTGCCCTTTTCGCTGACGGTGGGTTTCGCGCCGGCACGCTGGCTGCGTCGGGTCTTCATCAGCGCCGGCCGGCATGGCGCGGTGCGCGGCGCCGCCCTCGCCGGGCTGGTGAACGGTCTCATGCCGTGCTCGATGACCATGGCCATGGCGGTCAAGGCCACCACCGCGCCCTCGGTGCCGGAGGGCGGCCTGCTCATGCTCGCGCTCGGCGCCGGCACCCTGCCCTCGATGCTCTTCGCCAGCGTTCTTTTCGGCCGCCTGGGCCCGCGCCTGCGCGGCCTGCTGCAAAAGGGCGCGGCGCTCTTCGTGATCGCGCTCGGAGCAAGCACCTTCTGGCAGGGCTTCACCTATTTCCGGGTAATGCAGCGCCTGCTCGGCTGACGGTCCGCGACAAAATGCCGCAGCGCCAAAGCATCGCCGAACGCTAATATTGTCGCACCCCCCGCCCACACCCGCCTTTCCCGCATCCTTCAATCCCAGGAGGTTCATCATGCAACGTCGCGACCTGCTCAAGCTCTCCCTTCTCGGCGGCGGCCTCGCCGTGGCCCTGCCGGCCTCGGCGCAGTCCGCCTGCGCCGGCGACGGCACGCCGGCACAGTTCATCCCGAAGAAGCCGGCCGACCCGGCACCGCTGGAGGGAGAACTGCAGAAATATCCGAAATGCCCCTACTGCGGCATGGACCGCAAGGAGCACAACGCCACGCGCATGCTCGTGCAGTACAGCGACGACCTGGTCGACGGTACCTGCTCGATCCACTGCCTGGCGCTCAGCCTGAGTCTCAACATCGACCGCGAGCCCAAGGAAATCTGGGGCCCGGACTACGCGGCCAAGGCGGAAATCCGGCCACTGCTGCCGGTCGGCCAGCTCACCTATCTGATCGGCGCCGACCTCAAGCACGCGATGACGCGACGCAGCAAGCACGCCTTCGCCTCGGCGGAGAGCGCCGGCGAGTACCGTGGCCGGCACGGGGGCGAAATCGCGGATTTCAATGTCGCGCTGCGCGAGTCCTATCTCGACATGGCCACCGACGTGGCGCAGATCCGCAAGAACCGCGAGGAACGACGCCGCCGCGCCGCCGCGGCCAAACAGGGGTAGTCCGGGAATGTGCGATCGCGCAATGAGCGGCCACGCCCGCGGCCGCCGCGCCGCCCTGCCGCGCCTGCTGGGCCTGGCCGGCGGGCTGGCCCTGGCCATGGGCGCACCGTGGGCGGCGGCCGAGGGTCCGGCCACCCTCGCCGGCATTCCGAAACCCGGCGCCATGGAGACCTGCCCGGTTTGCGGCATGCTGGTATCGAAATACCCGGCATGGGTGGCCACGGTGGTTTACAAGGACGGGCATGCCCACCATTTCGATGGTGCCAAGGATTTCTTCAAGTACCTGCAGGACCTGCCGAAATACGCGCCGGGACACCGGCGGGAGGACATCCGGGCGATGGCCGTCACCGACTTCTACGGCCTGCAGAGAATCGACGCGACGAAGGCCTGGTTCGTGATCGGCTCGGACGTCCTCGGACCGATGGGGCACGAACTGGTCCCCCTGGCCAGCCGCGAGGATGCCGAGGATTTCCTGAAGGACCACAAGGGCAGGCGCATCCTGCGCTTTGCCGACGTCACGCCGGAATTGCCCGGCAAGCTCGACCGGGGCCGTTTCGAATAGGTGCATAGGTGCGGCGGGGTCTGCCCCGCCACCCCCCTCCGCCCGGGCCTTCACTCCGCGCGCGGCAGCGAGACGGTGACGGTCGTGCTGTCGTCGGCGTCCGAGACGTCGAGCGCGACGGCGCCGCCCTGCGCCTCGGCGAGCAGCCGCGCCGAATAGGTGCCGAGGCCGCTGCCGCCGGCCTTGCCCTGGGTGACCCCCTTGTCGAAGAAGGTTTCGCGGATCTCGGCCGGCACCGCGCCGCGATTGCGGATCATCACGTGCAGGGGATCGCCCTCGGCGACCAGCAGCGCGATCTCGCTGCCCGCCGGCGCCGCCTCGCAGGCGTTCCTGACCAGGTTGTTGAACAGCGAGTGGCAGAGCAGCGGATCGCCCTTGGCATCCACCGCCGTGCCCTCGAAGACGAAACGCAGGTTCTTCCCGGCGAAGGCCGCGCCGGCCATCGCCAGCACCCGTGTCAGCGTGTCGGCGAGCCCCACCGGGCGCGCCTCGAGCCGGTAGCGGCCGGTTTCGATCTTGTAGAGCTCGGCCGAGAGGTTGATCATGTCGAGCACCTGCAAGGCCGCGTCCTCGATCAGGCGCAGTTGCTCGCGTGCCTCATCGGTCCCCAGGCCGGTCTGCGCCAGCAGGCCCTGCGCCAGTCCGGCGATGCCGGCGAGCGGCCCGCGCATGTCGTGACGGGTGATCCGCTCGACGTCCTCGCGCAGGCGGGCGGCGTCCATCATGCCGTCGAAATCGGCCTGCAGCTCCTTGTGCCGCGCCACATAGCGCAGGAAGTTGCGCACCCGCGGCTTGAGCACGGCCGGATCGATCGGCTTGCCGACGAAATCCACGGCGCCAAGCTCCATGCCCTTGAGGCGGGCCTCGTCGCCATTCATGGCGGTGACGAAGATCACCGGGATCGTCTCGGCCACCGGATGCTCGCGCATCCGGCGCGCCACCTCGAAGCCGTCCATCCCGGGCATCATCACGTCGAGCAGCACGAGATCGGGCGGATCGTCCGAGCAGCACATGGCGAGCGCCTTCTCGCCGCTGTTGGCGACGCGCACGGTGTATTCGTCCTTGAACAGGCGCGAGAGCAGAAAAAGATTGTCCGGCGTGTCGTCGACGACGAGCAGGGTCGGCGTGCGCTCCGCCGTCGCCGGACGCGCGGTGCCGGGGCGCGCGGCGGAGGCCGGGGTGTCGGTGCGCCGCATGCCGCCGCCGCGCATCGCGCGTTCGAGGCGGGCGGCGAGGCGGTCGGCGGTGTAGGGCTTGACCAGCACGTCGGTGACGCCGCTGGCGATCGCCTCGGCCACACGCTCGCGCTCGGTCTCGGCGGTGACCAGCACGAAGGGCAGGCCACGCAGGCGCGGCTCGGCACGGATGTTCTTGAGCAGCTCCAGTCCGGAGAGGACCGGCATGTTCCAGTCGGAAAGCACCAGGTCGACCTTCTGCCGCGCGAGGATGCGCAGGGCATCGGCGCCATTGGCGGCGGTGTGCACCTTGGCGGCGCCGAGCGCATCGAGCTGGCCGGCGATCACCCGGCGCATGGCGTCGATGTCATCGACGACGAGAACGGTCTTGTTGCTGATGATGGACATGACGGACTCCGGACTCAGTGGGCAGCGGGGGGGGATGCGGAAGCAGAAGCGCCCTCGCCGGCCAGCGCGTCCTGCAGCAGCGCCTTCTTGCGCGCCAGATCGTCGTCGCTGTCGGCGTAGCGCCGGGCGATCGACTGGAATTCCTCCTCCAGGGCGCAGAAGGCATCGACGACATCGGGATCGAACTGGCCACCGCGTCCCTCGCGGATGATCCCGGCGGCACGCGCGTGCGGCATGCCCTCCTTGTAGACACGGCGGCTGATCAGCGCGTCGTAGACGTCGGCCAGCGCCATCAGGCGGGCGCTGACCGGGATGGCGTCGCCGCGCAGGCCGGCCGGATAGCCGCTGCCATCCCAGCATTCGTGGTGCGACAGCGCGATCTCCTTGGCCATGCGCAGGAAACCGACATCGGTGCCGAGCGCGCGCTCGGCCTGGTCGATCGCCGCGTGACCGAGCGCCGCGTGCCGCTTCATGATGGCGAACTCATCGGGGGTCAGGCGGCCGGGCTTGAGCAGGATGCGGTCGGGGATGCCGACCTTGCCGATGTCGTGCAGCGGCGCCGAGCGGAACAGCAGATCGATGATCGATGGCGTGCTCGTCGAGCTGCCCGGCGAAGCGCGGATGCCCGCGCAGGGCGAGTGCCAGTGCCCGCACGTAGTGCTGGGTGCGGCGGATGTGGTTGCCGGTGTCGCTGTCGCGCGTTTCGGCCAGCGAGGCCATGGCCATGATGGTCACGTCCTGGATCGCCACCACCTCGCGAGTGCGCCGCTCGACCTCGCTCTCGAGATAGGCGGCCTTGTCGCGCAGAAAGTCGGCCGAGGCCTTGAGCGCCAGGTGCGAGCGCACGCGCGCCATGACGATCGGCGGGCTGATCGGCTTGGCGATGTAATCGACGGCGCCCAGCTCCAGCCCGCGCTTCTCGTCCTCCACGTCGCCGCGCGCGGTGAGGAAGACCACCGGAATGCCGCGCGTCGACGGCGCGGCCTGCAGCTGCCGCAGGACCTCGTAGCCATCCATGCCGGGCATCATCACGTCGAGCAGGATGAGGTCGGGCGGCTTGTCCTGCGCGAGGCGCAGGGCGCGCTCGCCGCTGTTGGCGACGCGCACGACATACTCGTCGCGCAGGAGCGCGCTCATCAGGGCCAGGTTCTCGGGGGTGTCGTCGACCACCAGGACGACGGGTTTCTCGGTGCTGACGGGGTCGTTCATGCGGCAGTACCTCCCGGAGATGTCGCCGCCGGACGGGCTTCCTGCAGCAGGGCGAGCGCAGTTTCGAAGTCGAAGCCGCCGATGGCCTCGCTGATCCGCCGGAAGTGGCCCGGCAGGGCGGCGGCCAGCAGGTCGGCGTTTTCGTCCAGCAGGTCGGCGGCGCTCGAATCGCCGTAGGCCAGAAGATCGGCAAGCTTGTCGCAGAGTGCGGCCAGCGCGGCGGTGTCGACCGCTCCCCCGCCGCCCTGCGCTGCGGCCGCCGGCCCGGCGAGCCCGGCGAGCCCCGCCAGCACCGGATCGAGCTCGACGCGAACCGCCTCGAGCAGGGCGGCGATGCGCGCCTCCGGCGCGCCCTGTTCGCAGGCGGTCTCGAGATCGCCGGCCACCGTCTGCAGCCCGCGCGCGCCAACGGTGCCGGCCGTGCCCTTGAGGGTGTGCGCCAGGCGCATCGGGGCGCCGGGGTCGTCACCCCGGCGGGCGGCCTGGAAGGCCTCGACGAAGCCTCGCTGGCCATCGCGGAACTTGAGCAGCAGCGTGCGGTACAGCGAGGCGTTGTTCAGGGTGACGGCCAGTCCGGCGCGCTGGTCGATGCCGGGCAGCGCCGGCAGATCCCCGCCCGTCGCCGGCGGCATGTTCGCCGCCGCGTCCGGCACGCCCCCTCCGGGTGGCGGTACGGCGGCGGCCGGACGCACCCAGCGGGCGATGGTGGCGAACATGCCGCCGACGTCGAGCGGCTTGGCGATGTGATCGTTCATGCCGGCGGCCAGCGCCTTTTCACGGTCGCCGGCCATCGCGTTGGCGGTCATCGCGATGATCGGCAGGGCGCGCAGCGCCGGCTCGGCGCGAATCGCGCGCGTTGCCTCATAGCCGTCCATCACCGGCATCTGGCAATCCATCAGGACGCCGTCGAAGGCCCGGTCGCGGGCCAGCAGGTCGACCGCCTCGCGCCCGTTGCCGGCCACCACGACGGCGATGCCGGCGGCGCGCAGCAGCTCGAGGGCCAGTTCCTGGTTCAGCTCGTTGTCCTCGACCAGCAGCAACCGGGCACCGGCGAGCTGTGCCATGGCCTGCGCATAGTCCGCCGGCGCCTCGCCACGCTCGCCCTCGGCGGCGGCGGCACAGCCGAGCGCCTCGCCGATGGCGTCGCGCAGGGTCGTGGCGAGTACCGGCTTGGTCAGCACCGAGTGCAGGGCGACTCCCTGCTGTCCGGCGGCGCCGATCGCCTCGTCGCGCCCGTAGGCGGTGACCATGATCGCCGCCGGGGTGTCGATGCGGTGCGTGGACTGCAGCTGGCGCAAGGTCTCGACGCCGTCCATCTGCGGCATTTTCCAGTCGATCAGCACGAGGTCGTAGGGGTGTCCCTCGCCCTGCGCGGCAATCACCGCGTCGAGCGCCAGCACGCCGCTGGCGGCGGTATCGACCTGCAGGCCGAGGCTGGTCGCCATGCTGGCGGTGATCTCGCGTGCGTGCGCGTTGTCGTCGACGACCAGCACGCGGACGCCCTGCAGTTTCTCGAGCGGCCAGACACGGCGCGGCGCCGGCGCCTCCTGCATGCCGAAGCGGGCGGTGAAATGGAAGGTCGAGCCCTGGCCCGGCGTGCTCTCGACCCAGATGCGTCCGCCCATCAGTTCGACCAGTTTCTTCGAGATGGCCAGCCCGAGCCCGGTACCGCCGTACTTGCGGGTGGTCGAACTGTCGGCCTGGCTGAACGACTGGAACAGCTTGCCGCACTGTTCCGGCGTCAGCCCGATGCCGGAATCCTGCACCCAGAAGTGCAGTTCCGCTTCCGTCGCGTCGCCGCCGCTGCGCTCGACACCGATCACGATCTCGCCGCGCTCGGTGAACTTGACGGCGTTGTTGGCCAGGTTGATCAGCACCTGGCCGAGCCGCAACGGGTCGCCGACGAGGCCCGCGGGCAGCGCGGGCTCGACACGGAAGAGCAGTTCGAGCCCCTTGTCCTCGGCCTTGATGACGATCAGGCCGGCAAGGTTGTCCATCACCTCGTCGAGCCGGAAGCCGGTACGCTCGACGGTCATCATGCCGGCCTCGATCTTCGAGAAGTCGAGGATATCGTTGATGATGCCGAGCAGGTTGACCGCCGAGCGGTGCACCTTCTCGACGTAATTGCGCTGCTGGCGGTCGAGGCCGGTCTGCAGGGCGAGGTGCGACATGCCGATGATGGCGTTCATCGGCGTGCGGATCTCGTGACTCATGTTGGCGAGGAAATCGCTCTTGGCCCGCGCGGCCTCCTCGGCGGCCCGCCGCGCCGCCTCCATGGCGCGCTCGGCGGCCTTGCGCTCGGCGATGTCCTCGAACACCCAGATGGTCACCCACTGATGATTGCCGGCCTGGATGCCGCGCCCGGTGACCTTGGCGAGGAACAGCGCGCCGTCCTTGCGCGCGAAGTTCCATTCGACATTGACGTCCTTGCCGGCGGCGAGGACCGGGCCGACCAGCGCACCGAATTCGCCGTACTTCCCGGACGAGGGCTGGATGATCGAGCCGGGCTGGCCGATCAGCTCCTCGGGCTGGTAGCCGAGGTATTCGCCGATGCGCCGGTTGACCCGCAGGATGACGCCGTCGGCGGTGAAGATGATGCCGTTGGGAGCGTTGTCGAAGATCATCTGCTGCTCGGCGAGCAGGGCGTTGAGCTCGCGCTGCCGGTCCTCCAGCTCGACGCGCGCGCGCCGCTTCTCGGTCACGTCGTCGAGGGTGAACTGCATCAGCCGGCGGCCGCGGAAATCGAAGGCGATGAGATGCACCTCGGCATCCCAGATCCCGCCGTCCGGCCGCTGGTGGCGCCATTCGAACTGCGCCAGCCCGCTCCTGAGGGTGTCGCGCATCAGCTCGCGCCCCGCCGTTTCGCTGTCGCGGCCGTCGTACTGGGTGGGCGCCGAGAAGTGCAGCGGCGTGCGGCCGATCACCTCGTCGCGCGAGGCCACGCCGTACATGCGCACCGCTGCCGGGTTGCAGTCGATGAAGCCGGCCTTGGGGTCGAGGATGACGATGGGGCGCGAGGACTCCTGGAAGAGCATCTTGTTGTAGGCCTCGCTTTCCTTGAGCGTGGCCTCGGCGATCTTGCGCTCGGTGATGTCCTGCAGGATGCCGACCACCCGGCGGGCCTGTCCGTCGTCGTCGCGCTCGACGGCGTTGCCGATGTCGAGCAGCCAGCGCCAGTCGCCGCTGCGCGCGCGCAGGCGGTATTCGGTGCGGAAGTGGGTGTCCTCGTTGCTGACGAAGCGGCGCAGGCGGTCGAGCACGCGCTGCCGGTCGTCGGGGTGCACGAGATCGTTCCAGCAGGCCATGTAGGATGGATAGCGTTCCTGCAGCTCGGCCTTGGTGTGACCGATCAGGGTGGCGGCGATGCGGTTGATGGTGGCGTGCGTGATGTTGCCCGCGCCGTCGAGATACCAGTCATAGAGCCCGAGCTGGGCGCCGTTGAGGGCCAGATTGAGGCGTTCCTCGCTGCGCGCGACGCGCTGCTCCACGCGCTTGCGCTCGGTGATGTCGTAGATCCAGGTGACCAGGAAGCGCCCCTCGGCGAACTCCTGCAGGGCCGAGGAAAGCAGCACGGTGAGGGGTTCGCCGTCCATGCGCACGAAATCGGCCTGATAGTCGCGGATGGCGCCCTCGGCGCGCAGGCGTTCGATGAAGGCCGCGCGGTCGGCGGGATTGCGCCAGTACTCGCTGGCCCGGTGCCGGCCGACGCGCTCGATGGGGATCGCCATCATCTCGGCGAGGCGGCTGTTGGAGAACAGCGAGTCGCCCTCGAGGGTGCTGATGGTGACACCGGCCGGGCTGTTCTCCAGCACCCGGCGCAGACGCTCCTCGCTCTTGCGCATCTCGTTCTCGAGGCGCTTGCGCTCGGCGATGTCCTCGAACATCCAGATGGCGACGTTCTGGTAGCCCGGCAGATGCACGCCCTGCCCGGAGACCATGGCGATGAAGCGCGAGCCGTCCTTGCGCGGGAATTCCCACTCGACATGGGTGTGTCCGCCCTCGCGCAGGATCGGACCGACGATCTCGCCATAGGCGCGGTACGACTCGAACGAATCGAACATCACCTCGGAGGCATGCTCGCCGATCAGTTCCTCGACCGTCCGCCCGAGCTCCTCGGCGATGCGCCGGTTGGCGCGCAGGATGACGCCCTCGGCGGTGTACAGGATGCCGTTCGGCGCATTCTCGAAGATCGCCTGCTGTTCCTCCAGCAGCTTGCCGATTTCCGCCTTCTGGAACTCGATCTCCTGCTGCACGCGGCGCTTCTCGGTGACGTCGTCGACGGTGAAGCGCAGCAGCAGGCGCCCGCCGCAGTCGAAGGACATCAGGTTGACCTCGGCGTCCCAGATCTCGCCGTTGGCCCGCATGGCCCGCCACTGGAAGGTGGCGATGCCGTTCTGCAGGGTCGAGCGGGCGATCTCGGCGCCCTCGGTCTCGCTGTCGCTGCCGTCGTACTGGGTCGGCGCCGAGAAATCGAAGGGCGAACGGCCGAGCACCTCCTCGCGCGAGCGGTAGCCGTACATGCGCACGGCCGCGTCGTTGCAGTCGATGATGCCGATCACCGGATCGATGATGATGATCGGCGTGGACGAGCCGTGATCGACCTTGCTGTTGTAGAGCGCGCTCTCCTGCAATGCGCGCTCGGCTTCCCGGCGCGCCCGCTCGCTCTCGGCGAGCCGGGCGGTCAGCGCGGCATTCTCGGCCGCGAGCGCGGCCAGACGGGCGTGCGGACCGGAATTGGCGGTATCCGCGGCTTCCGCGGACGCCACCGGCGTGGACTGTTCCATGCGACCTCCCTCCTCCTCGAAGGCGGCGCGCCCTGTTGGCCAGGCGTCTGCCGCGACGCGACGCCACACCTCTCCGGGTCGTCCGCATCGGACGTTCGCGGTCGTCGCTGTCGGGGGATTGTAGCCGCTCCCCGGCGGAGCGGGAGCCTCCGGATGGTGATAAAATTTCCCGCCTTCGCAAGGGGCGCCAGACAAAAGAAAGCGCAACCACCCGCCCCACCGTCCGGGGCACACGAGAGAGAGCCTGAAATGACCACGATCCGCCAGGAAGACTTCATCCAGAGCATCGCCGACGCGTTCCAGTACATCAGCTGCTACCACCCGCTCGACTACATCAAGGCCTTGGGTGCCGCCTACGAGCGCGAGCAGAGCCCGGCGGCGAAGGATGCGATTGCCCAGATCCTGACCAACAGCCGCATGTGCGCGGAGGGCCGGCGCCCGATCTGCCAGGACACGGGCATCGCGGTGATCTTCCTCAAGGTCGGCATGGACGTGAAATGGGACGCCACCCTCTCGGTGCAGGAGATGTGCAACGAGGGCGTGCGCCGCGCCTACAACAACCCCGACAACAAGCTGCGCGCCTCGGTGCTGCTCGATCCGGCCGGCAAGCGCCAGAACTCGAAGGACAACACCCCGGCCGTGGTGCATTACGAGATCGTCCCCGGCCACCATGTCGAGGTGATCTGCGCGGCCAAGGGCGGCGGCTCGGAGAACAAGTCCAAGTTCTACGCGCTCAACCCCTCCGACTCGATCGTCGACTGGGTGCTGAAGACCGTGCCGACGATGGGCGCCGGCTGGTGCCCGCCGGGCATCCTCGGCATCGGCATCGGCGGCACGCCGGAAAAGGCCATGCTGCTGGCCAAGGAATCGCTGATGGCGCCGGTCGACATCCACGAGCTGGTCGAGAAATCGGCCCGCGGCGAACAGCTCTCCCGCGTCGAGGAACTGCGCCTCGAGCTGTACGAGAAGGTGAACGCCCTGGGCATCGGCGCGCAGGGGCTCGGCGGTCTGACCACCGTGCTCGACGTGAAGATCCTCGATTACCCGACGCACGCGGCCTCGCTGCCGGTGGCCATGATCCCGAACTGCGCCGCCACCCGCCACGTGCACTTCCACCTCGACGGTTCCGGCCCGGCCCACCTCGCGCCGCCGGACCTCAACGAATGGCCGGACGTGGCCTGGGCGCCAGACACCGAGAAGTCCCTCCGCGTCAACCTCGACACCCTGACGCCGGCCGAGGTGGCCAGCTGGAAGCCGGGCCAGACCCTGCTTCTCAACGGCAAGATGCTGACCGGCCGCGACGCCGCGCACAAGCGCATCCAGGACATGCTGGCGAAAGGCGAGAAACTGCCGGTCGATTTCACCAACCGGGTGATCTATTACGTCGGCCCGGTTGACCCGGTGCGCGACGAGGTGGTCGGCCCGGCCGGTCCGACGACGGCCACGCGCATGGACAAGTTCACCGAGATGATGCTGGCGCAGACCGGCCTGATCTCGATGGTCGGCAAGGCCGAGCGCGGTCCCGCCGCGATCGAGGCGATCAAGAAGCACCGCTCGGCCTACCTGATGGCCGTCGGCGGCGCCGCCTACCTGGTGGCCAAGGCGATCAAGACGGCCAAGGTTGTCGGCTTCGCCGACCTCGGCATGGAAGCAATCTACGAGTTCGAGGTGAAGGACATGCCGGTCACCGTCGCCGTCGACTCGACCGGAACCTCGGTGCACAACACCGGGCCGAAGGAATGGCAGGCGAAGATCGGCAAGATTCCGGTCGCCGTGGCCTGAGCGCGCCGGGCACCGTCACCGCGAAGCCGGCCCCCGCGCCGGCTTCGCCCTTTTCCGGGGAGAACCGCATGAGCATCGACCGCATTGGCACCACCCCCCGCTACTCGGACGCCGTCGCGCATGGCGGCACCGTCTACCTCGTCGAGGTGCCGCAAACCCTCGACGCCGACATCGCCACCCAGACGCGCGAGGTGCTCGCCGCCATCGAGCGCCTGCTGCTGCGCGCCGGCAGCGACAAGAGCCGTCTGCTGATGGTGACCATCTACCTGCGCGACATGGCCGATTACGCGACGATGAACGCCATCTGGGATGCCTGGCTGCCGGAAGGCACGGCACCGGCGCGCGCCTGCGTGCAGGCGGTGCTGGCCAACCCCGATTTCGCGGTCGAGATGGCGGTCGTCGCGGCACGCTGACCGGCCCCGTCGCCCCATGATCGGCGTCTTCGACAGCGGCCTCGGCGGTCTTTCGGTGCTCGCGGCCATCGCGCGCGCGCTGCCGCGCGCCGATCTCGTCTACCTCGCCGACACCGCACACGTTCCCTACGGCGACAAGGACGACGCCTTCATCCGCGGCCGTGTGCTGGCCATTGCCGGGCATCTGCTCGAGCGCGGCTGCACGCTCATCGTGGTCGCCTGCAACACCGCCACGGCGGCGGCCATCGCCGCCTTCCGCGAGGCCTGTCCGGGCGTGCCGGTGGTCGGCGTGGAACCCGGCATCAAGCCGGCGGCGGCGGCCTCGCCGGCGCGCCACATCGCCGTGCTGGCCACCGAGTCGACGGCGCGCAGCGAGCGCCTCGCCCGGCTGGTCCGTCTGCACGCCGATGGCGTGCGCGTCGATATCGCCCCCTGCCCGGGCTGGGCGACGCGGGTCGAAACGCTGCATCTCGACGGCCCGGAATTCATTGCCGAGGCGCGCCGGCGGATCGAGCCGCTGCTCGCTGCGGGGGCCGATCGCATCGTCCTCGGGTGCACCCACTACGCCTTCCTCGCGCCGGTTCTCCGGCCGATCGTCGCCGGCCGCGCCGAACTGGTCGACGTGGCCGACGCGGTGGCGCGCCAGTGCCTGCGTCTGGCCGGTCCCGCCGCGCACGGCAACGGCCACCTGACGCTGCTCGCCACCGCCCGTCCCGAGCGCCTGCAGGCCGCCCTGCCTGCGCTCGGCCTGCATGCCCTGCTGCCCCGCATCGCCACCCCCGCCGCCCCATGCGCCTGCTGACCGCCTCCCGCTCTCCCGGCGCGCTTTCCGGCATGCTGGCCATCCTGCTCCTCCTCGCCGGCACGAACGCGCCGGCACGCGCCGCCGAGACCCTCGACACCGAGTACTACACCGCGCCGATCGGCCGCGACGAGTCGCTGCTCGCCGCGCTCAACCGCGCCACGCCGATCCGCCAGGGCGGCCAGGTCTTCCACGGCTACACGCGCTGGCATGTGGACTGGCGCTTCTACTGGGACAGCGACGCCGGAGGCTGCCGCATCGTGCGCGCGGAAACCTCGCTGCGCGGCAACATCCAGCTGCCGCGCATCGCCGGCGGCACGCCGGCGCAGCAGACCGCCTTCGCCACCTATGCCGCCGCCCTGCGCGAACACGAGCTCGGCCACTACCGCATCGGCCAGCAGGCCGCGGCGGCCATCCGCGCGCGCCTGCGCGGCCACCCGCCGCAGCCCGACTGCGCCACGCTGGAACGGAGCGCCAACGCGGCGGCGCACGAGACGCTGCAGGAACACGTGCGGCGCGAGCGCGAGTACGACGCCCGCACCGGGCACGGCCGGACGCAGGGCGCATGGTTGCCGCGCTGAATTCCGCAGCATCGGCTCCCGCCGCGCCCGGGAGCGACGCCACGATCGCCATCGTCGGCGGCGGCCCGGCCGGACTGATGGCCGCCGAGGTGCTGGCCGGCGCGGGCGAGCGCGTCGCGCTGTTCGACGCCATGCCCTCGCTCGGGCGCAAATTCCTGATGGCCGGCAAGGGCGGCCTGAACATCACGCACGCCGAGCCGCTGGCCGGGTTCATCGGCCGCTACGGCGCGCGCACGCGGGAGATCGCGCCGCTGCTCGAGGCCTTCGGCCCGCAGGCGGTGCGCGACTGGATGCACGGACTCGGCGTGGCCAGCTTCGTCGGCAGCTCCGGACGGGTCTTTCCGGAAGGCATGAAGGCGGCGCCGCTGCTGCGCGCCTGGCTGCACCGGCTGCGCACGCAGGGCGTCGCCATCCACGCGCGACATCGCTGGACCGGCTGGACGCCCCGCCCGGACGGCGGGGCCGTGTTGCGCTTTTCCACGCCGCAGGGCGAGCAGGCGCGGTCCTTCGATACCGTGGTGCTGGCACTCGGCGGCGCCAGCTGGCCGCAGCTCGGTGCCGACGGGCTGTGGGTGGACGCGCTGGCCGCCGCCGCGGTGCCGGTGGCGCCGCTGCGCCCGGCCAACTGCGGCTTCGATGTCGGCTGGAGCGACTTCTTCCGCACGCACTGCGCCGGCCAGCCGGTGAAGAACATCGTCGCCGCCTGCGTGGCGGAAAATGGCGAGCGGCACGCCCGGCCGGGCGATCTGATGATCACCGCGAGCGGCGTCGAGGGCGGCCCGGTCTACGCGCTCTCGGCCTGGCTGCGCGAGGCCATCGCCACGCACGGCGCGGCGACGCTGGAGATCGACCTGCTGCCGGGCCGCGACGCCGCCGCCGTGCTGGCGGAAACCGCCCGCCCGCGCGGTGCGCGCTCGCTGGCCAGCCATCTGCAGGGCCGGCTCGGCATCCGCGATGCGAAGGCGAAGCTGCTGCGCGAATGCCTGCCGGCGGCGACCTTCGCCGACCCCGTCCGTCTCGCTGCCGCGCTCAAGGCCCTGCCCCTCCGCCTGTGCGCACCCCGGCCGCTGGCCGAGGCGATCAGCACGGCCGGCGGCGTGTGTTTCGAGGCGCTCGACGCGACGCTGATGCTGCGCGCGCTGCCCGGCGTCTTTTGTGCCGGCGAGATGCTCGACTGGGAGGCGCCGACCGGCGGCTACCTGCTCACCGCCTGCCTGGCCAGCGGCCGCGCCGCCGGCCACGGCGCGCTCGCCTGGCACCGCCGGGCGCCGGAGGCGGTGGCCTGATGCATCTCTGGGTCGATGCCGACGCCTGTCCGCGCAGCGTCCGGGAAATTCTCTTCCGTGCCGCCAACCGCACGGCCACCCCGCTGACGCTGATCGCCAACCAGATGCTGGCGGTACCGCCCTCCGCGTTCATCCGCAGCGTGCAGGTGCCCAAGGGCTTCGACGTCGCCGACAACGAGATCGTCCGGCGCGTCGCCCCCGGCGATCTGGTGATCACCGCCGACCTGCCGCTCGCCGCCGAGGTGATTGCCAAGGGCGCTCACGTACTCAGTCCGCGTGGCGAGCGTTATTCGAAGGAGAACATCGGTCCCCTGCTCAACATGCGCGATTTCATGGACACCCTGCGCTCGAGCGGGGTCGACACCGGCGGGCCGCCGCCGCTCTCGGCCGCCGACCAGCGCGCTTTCGCGGCGCAGCTCGACCGCTTCCTGGCCCGTGGCCGCTGAGGCCCGCACCGGCGGAAGCCCCTGATTCTGCTATAGTTCGGCCTGCGCGCCGCCCGCCGCACCCGTCCTGCGACCGGCGGCCTTCGTTTTTCGCATCCCGGATTCTCCATGACCGCCACCCCCTACCCCCCCGAGCTGCTGCGCGACGTGCAGAAGCGCCGCACCTTCGCCATCATTTCCCACCCCGACGCCGGCAAGACGACCCTGACCGAGAAACTCCTGCTGTTCGGCGGCGCGATCCAGATGGCGGGCACGGTGAAGGGGCGCAAGAGCGCCCGTCACGCGACCTCGGACTGGATGGAGGTGGAAAAGCAGCGCGGCATTTCGGTGACCAGCTCGGTGATGCAGTTCGAGTATCTCGGGCATACCGTCAACCTGCTGGACACGCCGGGGCACGAGGATTTCTCCGAGGACACCTACCGCGTGCTGACCGCCGTCGATGCGGCGGTGATGGTGATCGACGCGGCCAAGGGCGTCGAGGCGCAGACGATCAAGCTGCTCGACGTGTGCCGCATGCGCAACACGCCGATCATCACCTTCGTGAACAAGTTCGACCGCGAGGTGCGCGAGCCCTTCGAGCTGCTCGAGGAAATCGAGAACGTGCTCGGCATCGAATGCGCACCGGTGACCTGGCCGATCGGCATGGGCAAGACCTTTCGCGGCGTCTATCACCTGCTCGACGATTCGCTGCTGCGCTTCGCCCCCGGCGAGGAACGCCGGAGCGAGGCGGAAAAGCTGGATGGAATCGACAACCCGCTGCTCGACGCCCAGTTCCCGCTCGAGGTCGGCAAGCTGCGCGAGGATGTCGAGCTGATCCAGGGCGCCAGCAATCCCTTCTCGCTGGTCGACTTCCTGGCCGGTCAGCAGACACCGGTCTTCTTCGGTTCCGGCATCAACAACTTCGGTGTGCAGGAAATCCTGCAGGCACTGCTCGACTGGGCACCGCCGCCGCAGGAGCGCGACGGCGGCGCGCGCATGGTGCAGCCGGCCGAAGCGGCCTTCAGCGGCTTCGTGTTCAAGATCCAGGCCAACATGGACCCCAAGCACCGCGACCGCATCGCCTTTTTCCGCGTCTGCTCGGGCCGCTACACCTCGGGCATGAAGGTCCGGCACGTGCGCCTGGACCGCGAGATGAAGCTGGCCAACGCGCTGACCTTCATGGCCAACGAACGGGTGCTGATGGAGGACGCGGTGGCCGGCGACATCATCGGCATCCACAACCACGGCAACCTGCACATCGGCGACACCCTGACCGAGGGCGAAACGCTCGGCTTCAAGGGCATCCCCTACTTCTCGCCCGAACTCTTCCGCGCCGCGCGCCTGCGCGATCCGCTGAAGAGCAAGCAGCTGCAGAAAGGCCTGCAGGAGCTTGGCGAGGAAGGCGCCATCCAGGTCTTCGAGAACCTGGCGAGCGGCGCCATGCTGCTCGGCGCCGTCGGCCAGCTGCAGTTCGAGGTCGTCGCCCAGCGCCTGCAGACCGAATACAAGGTCGACGCCATCTTCGAGCCGGCCGACATCCACACCGCGCGCTGGCTGACCTTCCCCGACGAGGCCACCCGCCGCAACTTCGAGCGCGAGCAGCAGCACCGCATGGCCAGGGACGTCGACGGCAACCTCGTGTATCTGGCGAGCACGCGCTACAACCTCGACGTGACGCGCGAAAAATGGGAGAAGGTCGGCTTCCACGCCTCGCGCGAGCACGGGCAGGTCTTCGACTGATCCCTCCCCGGCGGGCGCTGCGCGCTCAGCGCCCGCCCAGCGCCGCGTGCCGGAAGCAGCCGACGAGGTGGTCGTTGACCATGCCGGCAGACTGCATGAAGGCGTAGCAGATCGTCGGCCCGACAAAGCGGAAGCCGGCGCGCGCCAGGGCCCGGCTCATGGCCTCCGACTGCGGCGTGGCGGCCGGCACCTCGGCCAGCGTGCGCCAGGCGTTCTGGCGCGGCGTGTGATCAACGAAGCGCCACAGGAAATCAGCCAGGGAACCGCCCCCTTCGCGCAGCGCCAGACAGGCGCGGGCATTGCCGATGGTCGCGAGGATCTTCGCCCGGTTGCGCACGATGCCGGCGTCGGCCAGCAGGGCAGCGACCTTCGCGTCATCATAGGCAGCGACACGCTGCGGATCGAAATCGTCGAACACCCGCCGGTAGTGCGCCCGCTTGCGCAGGATCGTCGCCCACGACAAACCCGCCTGCGCCCCTTCCAGACACAGCAGCTCGAATAGCGCGCGTTCGTCGCGCAGCGGTACGCCCCACTCCTCGTCGTGATACGCCCGGTACAGATCGAAGCCCTCGCACCACGGACAGCGCTCCATCGCATCGCTCCGGCGGATAAGGATGGGGAGGATTGTAAATAAAGCCAGCGGATGAGGAGATTGTTGCTGCATCTGGAGCAAACAAAAAGGCCAGTCCTAAGACTGGCCTTTTTGCCTGAAACATTGGTCGGGGCGGCGGGATTCGAACTCGCGACCCCTTGCACCCCATGCAAGTGCGCTACCAGGCTGCGCTACGCCCCGACAGCTTTAAATTATAACCGGAAATCGGGATAAAACTCAAACTTTCAGGATTTCGGCAATTTTCAGCAACTCGGCGCGGAGGCTTTCGGGCGTCATCGATTCGCCGGACGACGAGGCGTCGCCGAGATCCTCCAGACGATTGCGCGCGCCGCTGATGGTGAAGCCCTGGCTGTAGAGGAGCTCGCGGATGCGGCGGACGAGCAGGACTTCATGGTGCTGGTAATAGCGACGATTGCCGCGCCGCTTGACCGGCTTGAGTTGCGTGAATTCCTGCTCCCAGTAGCGCAGGACGTGCGGTTTGACGCCGCACAGTTCGCTGACTTCACCGATGGTGAAGTAGCGCTTGGCCGGGATGGGCGGCAGGGGCTCGTTGCCGCCGTCTTTATGACTCGGTTCCATGATAGGACTGCTCCACCTCGGCCTTCAGCTTCTGGCTGGCATGGAAAGTGACGACACGCCGCGCGGTGATGGGGATTTCCTCGCCGGTCTTGGGATTGCGGCCAGGCCGCTGGGGTTTGTCGCGCAGCTGGAAATTGCCGAAACCGGAGAGCTTGACGCCGTCGCCCCGCTCCAGGGCATTGCGGATTTCCTCGAAGAACGCTTCGACCATATCCTTGGCCTCGCGCTTGTTGAGGCCGACCTTCTCGAACAACAGATCTGCGAGCTCAGCTTTGGTAAGCGTCATTGTTCTTCCTTGTCAGACGCGAAGCTGCGCCGCGAATGCCTGCTGCAAGTAGGCAACCAGCTGCTGCATGGCGGCGTCGACTTCCGCATCTTGCAAAGTTCTTTGAGTATCTTGCATAACTATACGGAAAGCAAGACTTTTCTTCCCGGTCCCGACGCCTTTGCCGGTATAAAGATCGAACAGGCGGATGTCCTGCACGAGGGCCGGGCGATTGGCGGTCATGCCGTCGATCAGTGCCTGCAGGGAGGTTTCGTGCGGGACGACGATGGCCAGATCGCGGATCGCCGGCGGCTGCCGGGAGACCTCGGCGTACTGCGGCAAGCGGGCGCGCGTGAGCGGATCGAGTTCGAGCTCGAAGAGTACCGGCGCCAGCGGCAGGTCGTATTTCTGGACCCATTGCGGGTGCAGCTCGCCGAGGAATCCCGCCGGGGCGCCGTCGATCAGCACGCGGGCGCTGCGTCCGGGGTGCAGCGCCGGGTGGGTGGCCGGCTCGAAACGCAGCTCGGCGGGTGCGAGCAGGGCCTCGAGGTCGCCCTTGACGTCGAAGAAGTCGACGTTGCGCGCCGGAGCCCCCCATTGTTCGGGCAGAGCGCTGCCGTAGGCGAGCGCGGCGAGCATCCAGGGCTGCCGGAAGCCAGCCACCGGGCCGCTCGCGGCGGCACGGGTGAAGCAGCGGCCGGTTTCGAAGACGCGCACGCGGTTCTGGCGGCGCTTGAGATTGGTGGCCACGTTGGCGACCAGGCCGCCGATCAGCGTCGAGCGCATGACCGCCAGCTGGCTGGCGATCGGGTTGGCCAGACGGATCGGCGCGGCATTGCCGCCAAAATCGGTTTCCCAGGCTTCCTCGACGAAGGCGAAGTTGACCACTTCCTGATAGCCGCGCCCGGCGACGATCCGCCGGATGCGCGCCAGCGGCCGCGCATCCTCGGTCTGCGGCAGCATCGACAGGGCGCCCTGCGGCGCCGGGGCGGGGATGTTGTCGTAGCCGTGCAGGCGGGCGATTTCCTCGATCAGGTCTTCCTCGATTTCAATATCGAAACGGTAGCTCGGCGGCGTGACGACGAAATCCTCGCCCTCGCGGACGAAGGTCAGGCCCAGGCGGGTAAATAGCTCTGCGATGCGCGCGCTGTCGAAGGCGAGACCGAGCACCCTGGCGACGCGCGACGGACGCAGGCGGACGGGAGTGCGCTCGGGCAGGGCGGCCTGCGCCTCGCTGACCGGGCCGGCCTGGCCGCCGCAGATCTCGAGAACAAGCCGGGTGGCGCGCTCAAGTGCGCGGCGGGTGCCGCCGAAATCGACGCCGCGCTCGAAGCGGTGCGAAGCATCGGAGACAAAGCCGTAGCGGCGGGCCCGGCCGGCGATCGCGCCGGGGGCGAAAAAGGCGGCTTCAAGAAAGAGCTCGCGGGTTTCGAGGGTGATGCCGCTCTCCTCGCCGCCCATGATGCCGCCCATCGCCACCGGGCGCCGGTCGTCGGCGATCAGCAGCACGTCGTCCTCGAGCGTCAGGGTCTGCTCGTTGAGCAGCAGGATCTGCTCGCCGGCGCGGGCCATGCGCGGCACGATGGCGCCTTCGAGCCGGGCGTTGTCGAAGGCGTGCAGGGGCTGGCCGAGCTCGAGCATTACATAGTTGGTGATGTCGACCAGCGCGGAAATCGGGCGGATGCCGGAACGCTCGAGCCGGCGCTGCATCCAGAGCGGGGTCGGAGCCCTTGCATCGACCCCGGCGATGACGCGTCCGCAGTAGCGCGGGCAGGCGTGCGGGGCCTCGAGGCGGATGTCGCGGCGCGTTTCGATGGTTACCGGGGCTTCACCGACTTCGGGATAGCGCGCCGGGGCGCCGGTCAGTGCCGCCACTTCGCGGGCAATCCCGGTGAGCGACAGGCAGTCGGCACGGTTCGGAGTGAGCTTCAGGGTCAGCAGGCGGTCATCGAGATCGAGATACTCGCGAATGCCCTGCCCGACCGGAGCGTCGGCCGGCAGCACGAGCAGGCCGGAGGCATCCTCGGCGATGCCGAGTTCCTTGGCCGAGCAGAGCATGCCCGAGGATTCGACACCGCGCACCTTGGCCACCTTGATGGTGAAATCGCCGGGCAGCTTCGCGCCGGGCAGCGCGCAGGGCACCTTGAGGCCGGCAGCGACGTTCGGCGCACCGCAGACGATCTGCTGCGGGGCGGCGGCGCCGATATCGACCTTGCAGACGTTGAGGCGGTCGGCATCGGGATGCTTCACGACCTCGAGCACCTGCGCGACGATCACGTCGTTGAACGGCGGGGCAACGGTGTCTTCCTCCTCGACCTCCAGGCCGGCCATGGTCAGGAGATGCGAGAATTCCGCGCCCGAAAGTTTCGGGTCGACGAAGGTGCGGAGCCAGGATTCCGAGAATTTCATGATTCAGCTTCCGGTGTCGGATCAGACGAACTGGCGCAGGAAGCGCAGGTCGCCGTCGAAGAAGAGGCGCAGGTCATTGACGCCGTAGCGCAGCATGGTGAGGCGGTCCGGCCCCATGCCGAAGGCGAAGCCGATGTATTTTTCGGGGTCGATGCCAACGTGGCGCAGCACGTTCGGATGCACCATGCCGCAGCCGGCGATCTCCAGCCAGCGGCCCTTCAGCGTACCGCTCATGAAGGCGACGTCGATCTCGGCGGAGGGCTCGGTGAACGGAAAGAACGAGGGCCGGAAACGCACCTGCAGGTCGTCGCTCTCGAAGAAACGGCGCAGGAAATCGGCGACCACGCCCTTGAGGTCGGCGAAACTGACGTTCTCGCCGATCCACAGGCCCTCGACCTGGTGGAACATCGGCGAATGGGTGGCGTCGGAATCGACGCGGTAGACGCGGCCCGGCGCGATGACGCGGATCTCGGGCATCGTCTCCAGATGCTTGTATTTCTCCACATGCTGCTGCATGTACCGCACCTGGATCGGGCTGGTATGCGTGCGCAGCAGGATGCCCTCGGCGACCTTGCCGCTTTCGTCCTGCAGGTAGAAGGTGTCGTGCATGGAACGCGCCGGATGATCGTCGGGCGTGTTCAGTGCGGTGAAGTTGTGGAAGTCGTCCTCGATCTCCGGACCGTCGGCAACCTCGAAACCGATCGAGCGGAACAGACCTTCGATGCGTTCCAGCGTGCGCGTGACGGGATGCAGGCCGCCACGGGCTTCGCCGCGGCCGGGCAGCGTGACGTCGAGTGCTTCCTCGGCCAGTCGCGCGGCAAGGGCGGCTTGGCGGATCGCCTCGCGGCGTGTGTTGAGTGCGGACTCGACGGCTTCCTTGGCGCGGTTGATGGCAGCGCCAGCGGTCTTCTTTTCTTCCGGCGGGAGCTTGCCGAGGCTCTTCAGCAGTTCGGTGATCTGGCCGGACTTGCCGAGGTAGCGGGCCTTGATCTGCTCAAGGGTGTCAGGGTCGTCGGTCGCGGCGAAGGCCGCAGACGCTTCCTGGATGATCTGGTCGAGGTTCTGCACGGGTCTCAAACACTCCATCGAAAAAAAAGGAGGCTCGCGCCTCCTTTTTCGTCACCTGGACAGCTCAGGCGCCGAGCTGTGCCTTGGCCTGCGAGGCCAGTGCGGCAAAAGCCGGCTTGTCGAAAACGGCCAGATCGGCGAGCACCTTGCGGTCGACTTCGATCTGCGCCTTCTTCAGGCCGTTCATGAAGGTGCTGTACTTCAGGCCGAGCTCGCGGGCCGCCGCGTTGATACGGGCAATCCACAGGGCACGGAACTGACGCTTGCGCTGGCGGCGGTCACGGTAGGCGTACTGACCGGCCTTCATCACCGCCTGCTTGGCGATGCGATATACGTTCTTGCGGCGGCCGCGGTAGCCCTTGGCCAGGGCGAGGACCTTCTTGTGACGCGCGCGCGCCGTTACACCACGTTTAACTCGGGGCATCTCTTCTCTCCTTACGCGTACGGCATCATGGCGCGAACCATGGCCTTGTCGGAGTCATGCACTCCGGTTGCACCGCGCAGCTGGCGCTTGGCTTTGGTCGTCTTCTTGGTCAGGATGTGGCGCTTGAACGCCTGTCCGCGCTTGATGCCGCCACTGGCGCGGACCTTGAAGCGCTTCTTGGCGCTGCTCTTGGTCTTCATCTTGGGCATTTGTATGCTCCTGTTTATAAACATGGAATCAGGTGTTTCCCGACGGGAACGCTTGTTCTACCCGACCCCACTTGGGGTACTGCCGACCGCCTGGGTGCTGCGGGTGCTACTTTTTCTTGTGCGGCGAGAGGATCATCACCATTTGCCGCCCTTCCATCTTGGGCATCTGCTCGACAACGGCCAGTGCCTCGAGATCGCTCTTGATGCGCTCGATCTGGCGCATGCCGATCTCCTGGTGGGCCATCTCGCGCCCCCGGAAGCGAAGGGTCACCTTGACCTTGTCGTCCTCCTGCAGGAAGCGCGTCATGTTGCGCAGCTTGATCTGGTAATCGTTCTCGTCGGTCCCCGGACGAAGCTTGACTTCCTTGACCTGCACCTGCTTCTGCTTGAGCTTCTGCTCATGCTGCCGCTTCTGTTCCTGGTACTTGAACTTGCCGAAATCCATGATCCGGCAGACCGGCGGCTGGGCCATCGGAGCGATCTCGACCAGATCGACGCCGGCTTCTTCCGCCAAGGCCAGGGCGGCCCTGGAGCTCATGATGCCGAGTTGTTCGCCGTCTTCGCCGACCAGCCGGACTTCCGGCGCGTTGATCTCTTCATTGACGCGTTGCGACTTTTGCAGTGCTATGGTCCCGCTCCCCTATCCCGTAGGATTCCGACAAAAGTTAAGCCGTGCCACTTCGCGCCGCGACTTCTTCCAGAAGTCGCGCGGCCAGCGCCTCGATCGGCATTTGCCCGAGGTCCTGACCACCGCGTGTACGCACGGCCACCAGATTCGCCGCCATTTCCTTGTCCCCGACGACAAGTTGATATGGCAGCCTGTTCAAGCTATGTTCTCGGATTTTATAGGTTATTTTCTCATTGCGCAAATCCGCCTCGACGCGCAGGCCCGCGGCGCGTAGTTTTTTCGCAACACTGTCGGCGTATTCGAACTGCTTTTCGGAAATATTGAGGACCACTGCCTGCACCGGAGCCAGCCACAGGGGCAGCGCTCCGGCGAAGTTCTCGATCAGGATGCCGATGAAGCGCTCGAGCGAACCGAGGATGGCGCGATGCAGCATCACCGGGACACGCCGGGTATCGTCGCCGGCCACGTATTCCGCGCCCAGACGGCCAGGCATCGAGAAGTCGACCTGCATGGTGCCGCACTGCCAGGAGCGGCCGATGGCATCCTTGATGTGGAATTCGATCTTCGGTCCGTAAAAGGCACCCTCACCCGGCAACTCGGTCCACTCCAGCTCCGAGGCACGCAGGGCATCGCGCAGGGCGTGCTCGGCCTTGTCCCAGACCTCGTCGGAACCAACGCGGCTTTCCGGGCGCAGGGCGAGCTTGACCGCCACGTCGTGGAAACCGAAATCGGCATAGACTTTTTTGACCAGCGCGTTGAAGGCCGTCACCTCGGCCTCGATCTGATCCTCGGTGCAGAAGATGTGACCGTCGTCCTGCACGAAACCGCGCACGCGCATCAGGCCATGCAGGGCGCCCGAGGGTTCGTTGCGGTGGCAGGAACCGAACTCGCCGTAGCGCAGCGGCAGATCGCGGTATGAGCGCAGGCCGGCGTTATATACCTGGACATGCCCCGGGCAGTTCATCGGTTTCACCGCGTAGTCGCGGTTCTCCGAGGCGGTGGTGAACATGTTGTCCTTGTAATGCTCCCAGTGCCCGGACTTTTCCCATAGCGTGCGGTCGAGGATCTGCGGGCAGCGCACTTCCTGGTAGCCATTGTCGCGGTACACCTTGCGCATGTACTGCTCGATCTCCTGCCAGACCGCCCACCCTTTGGGGTGCCAGAAGACCAGCCCCGGCGCCTCTTCCTGCATGTGGAAGAGGTCGAACTGGCGACCGAGGCGGCGATGATCCCGCTTCTCGGCCTCCTCGAGCATGTGCAGATAGGCATCGAGGTCTTCCTTCTTCGCCCAGGCCGTGCCGTAGATCCGCTGCAGTTGCTCGTTGCGATGATCGCCGCGCCAGTAGGCTCCGGCCACCTTCATCAGCTTGAAGGCCTTGAGCTTGCCGGTCGAGGGCACGTGCGGGCCACGGCAGAGGTCGATGAAATCGCCCTCGCGGTAGAGCGAAACCTGCTCGCCGGCGGGAATCGCGCCGATCAGCTCGGCCTTGTATTTTTCGCCCTGTTCGAGGAAGAAACGGACGGCCTCGTCGCGGTCCCAGACTTCGCGGATAACCGGAATGTCACGCCGCGCCAACTCGGTCATGCGCTTCTCGATGGCCTCGAGGTCCTCGGGCGTGAAGGGGCGCTTGTAGGCGAAATCGTAGTAGAAGCCATGCTCGATGACCGGCCCGATCGTCACCTGCGCTTCGGGGAAGAGCTCCTTCACCGCGTAGGCCAGGAGGTGCGCCGTCGAGTGCCGGAGAATCTCGAGACCTTCGGCATCCCTGTCGGTGACGATGGCCAGATCGGCATCGGATTCGATGCGATGGGAGGTGTCGACCAGCCGGCCATCCACCTTGCCGGCCAGCGCGGCGCGGGCCAGACCGGCGCCGATGCTGGCAGCGACTTCAGCGACGCTGACCGGCGCCGGAAAGGAACGGACGGAGCCGTCGGGCAGTTTGACGTCGGGCATGATTCAGGCCTCGGGCAAAAAAAAAGTGCGGACGAGCCGCACTTTTTGTCGAACAACGGATGCAGTCTCGATCAGTATTTCGGGAGGCTAGCAGGGCTAGTTCGAAAGGCCATCAATCTGCTCCGTCTGCAATCTGGTAGGCGCGATTGGATTCGAACCAACGACCCCCACCATGTCAAGGTGGTGCTCTAACCAACTGAGCTACGCGCCTTCATCACCGCTTTCAACCGCCTGCGGCATCGAAGAAGCGCGCATTATAGCGGGTTTCCGGCAAAGCGCAAGCGGTTTACGGCCAGGCTGCGAGAAATTCTTTCCAGTGGGGTTTGTCGAGCTTGCCCAACTCATCGCGCACGAAGGCGATTTCCGCCTCGTATCCCTCCCGCGACAGCTCGCCGCGCATCAGGCGGAAGCGCGTGGCAACGAGATAGGTATTGACCACGTCGGTCTCGCAGTAATCGCGGATCTCGCCAATCTTCCCGCCCTGCCACGCCTCCCAGACCTTGCTGCCGTCCATCCCCAGCTTGCCGGGAAAGCCGATCAGCTTGGCCAGATCGTCGAGCGGTGCCGCAGCGCGCGGCTGATACATCGCCAGCAGATCCATCAGATCGAGGTGGCGCGTGTGATAGCGACTGATGTAGTTGTTCCACTTGAAATCGCGGCTGTCGGCGTAGTCGCCGTCGCCGAGGTCCCAGTAGCGGGGCGCGGCGACGCCGTGGATCAGGCCGCGATAGTGCAGCACCGGCAGGTCGAAGCCACCGCCGTTCCATGAAACCAGCTGCGGCGTGAATTTCTCGATCCCGTCGAAGAAGCGCTGGACGATCTCGGCTTCGTTCTGTTCCGGCTCGGCCAGCGACCACACGCGGAAATCCTTCCCGGCACGCAGCGCGCAGGAGATGACGGCAATGCGCTGCAGGTGCAGCGGCAGGAAATCGCTGCCGTTCTGTGCGCGCCGCTGCTGGAAGGCCAGTTCGGCCACCTCGGCATCGGACAGCGCCGGATCGAGATCGTGCAGGCGGCGCAGCCCCGGGACGTCGGGGATGGTCTCGATGTCGAAGACGAGCACAGGTTTCATGTTCAGGCGGGGAAGACGCCGGTGGACAGATAGCGGTCGCCCCGGTCGCAGACGATGCTGACGATCGTGGCCCGCTCGACCTCGCGCGCGATGCGCAGGGCGACGGCAAGCGCGCCGCCCGAAGAAATCCCGGCGAAGATGCCCTCCTCGCTGGCCAGGCGGCGGGTGATCTCCTCGGCCTCGGCCTGCGAGACCGATTCGACGCGATCGATGCGCGAGCGGTCGAAGATCTTCGGCAGATAGGCCTCCGGCCATTTGCGGATACCGGGAATCTGCGCGCCGTCCTCGGGCTGGCAGCCAACGATGCAGACGGCGGGATTCTGCGCTTTGAGATAGCGGGAAACGCCCATGATGGTGCCGGTGGTGCCCATGCTGCTGACGAAATGCGTGATTTCCCCGCCGGTCTCGCGCCAGAGCTCCGGCCCGGTCCCTTCGAAATGCGCCAGCGGATTGTCGGGGTTGGCGAACTGGTCGAGGATGATGCCCCGCCCCTCGTCGCGCATCTTCTCGGCCACATCGCGCGCCAGTTCCATGCCGCCGCCGCGCGGCGTCAGCACCAGCTCGGCGCCGAAGGCGCGCATCGTCTGACGACGCTCGACACTCTGATTCTCCGGCATCACCAGAATCATCCGGTAGCCGCGCATGGCTGCCGCCATCGCCAGCGCGATGCCGGTATTGCCCGAAGTCGCCTCGATCAGCGTATCGCCGGGGCGGATGTCGCCGCGCTGCTCCGCGCGCGTGATCATCGACAGCGCCGGACGGTCCTTCACCGAGCCGGCCGGATTGTTGCCCTCGAGCTTGACCAGCACGACGTTGCCGCGTGCCTCGATATCGGCTCCCGGCAGGCGCTTCAGGCGGATCAGCGGCGTGTTGCCGACATAGTCCTCGAGTGTCTTATACGCGGGCATCGAGCCACTCCACATAACGTTGAACCCCCTCCTCCACCGTCGCGAAGTCATCCTCGTAGCCGGCCTTGCGCAGATTGCCGAGGTCGGCCTGCGTGAAGCTCTGGTACTTGCCCTTGAGGGCTTCGGGGAAAGGCACGTATTCGATCAGCCCGTCCGCCAGGAGTGTCGCGAGCGGCAGGCGGGCCTCGCCGGCGAGCGCGCGGCAGCCATTGACGCTGGCCACGGCCACGTCGTTGAAACTCTGCGCACGACCGGTTCCGAGGTTGAAGATACCCGATTTTTCCGGATGGTCGAGGAAGAAGAGATTGACCTTGGCCACGTCGCCGACATATACGAAATCGCGCTTCTGCTCGCCGTCGGCATAACCGTCGCAGCCTTCGAAAAGTTTCACCTTGCCATCGGCGCGGAACTGGTTGAAGTGGTGGAAGGCCACCGACGCCATGCGCCCCTTGTGCGATTCGCGCGGACCATAGACGTTGAAATAACGGAAGCCGACCACCTGCGAGGCCGAGGGACCGATCTCCGCCAGCCGCCGGCGCACGATCTGGTCGAACAGGAACTTCGAATAGCCGTAGACGTTCAGCGGCGCCTCGTACTGCCGCTCCTCCCTGAACACGGTGCTGCCGCCGTAGGTTGCCGCACTGGAGGCATAGAGCAGCTGCACGTCCTGATCGAGACACCAGTCGAGCAGGCTCAGCGAATAGCGGTAATTGTTCTCCATCATGTAGCGGCCGTCGGTCTCCATGGTGTCGGAGCAGGCGCCCTCGTGCAGGATGGCGTCAACCTCGCCGTCAAAGTGCCCGGCCTGCAGGCGTTCGATGAACTCCTGCTTGTCGAGGTAATCGGCGATCTCGCAGTCGACGAGATTGCGGAACTTGTCGGCCTTGCTCAGGTTGTCGACAGCGATGATGTTCTTCTCGCCGCGCTCGTTGAGCGCCTTGACGAGATTCGATCCGATGAAACCGGCAGCGCCGGTGACGATGGTGTACATGCGTGTTCCTCAGTTCAATGCAGCTTCGAGTTCGGCGCGGCTGACCACGGCGGTGCCGAGTTTGCCGACCACCACGCCGGCAGCCACGTTGGCGACATGGATCGCGTCGGCCCAGGCGGCGCCTTGGGCGAGCATCACCGCAAGGGTGGCGATCACCGTGTCGCCGGCACCGGAAACGTCGAACACCTCGCGTGCCACTGCACCCTGATGCAGGGCTCCGGCCGCGCTGAACAGCGACATCCCTTCCTCGCTGCGCGTGACCAGCAGGGCCTCCAGGCCGAGTTCGGTGCGCAGCGCCTGGGCCTTGCGCTCGAGTTCGGCGTCGTCCTTCCAGCGCCCGACCACTTCGCGCAGCTCGGCGCGGTTCGGCGTGATCAGCGTTGCGCCGGCATATTTGGAATAATCGTCGCCCTTCGGGTCGACCAGCACCTTCTTGCCGGCGGCACGCGCCAGGCGGATCATTTCCTCGATGTGCGCGAGACCGCCCTTGCCGTAGTCGGAAAGCAGCACGACATCGCAGGCCGGCAGGCGCTCGACGAAATCGGCGAGCTTGGCACGCAGGATCTCGTGCGAGGGCATCGTCTCGAAGTCGATACGCAGCAGTTGCTGCTGGCGACCGACGACGCGCAGCTTGACCGTGGTGCTGATCGCCGCATCGACGTGCAGTGCCGCTGCAATTCCCGCATCGTCCATCAGACGTTGCAGACTGACGCCGGGCTCGTCGTCGCCAACCACCGAGAGCAGGCCGACCGCGGCTCCCAAGGCGGCTGCGTTGCGTGCCACGTTGGCCGCACCGCCCGGCCGTTCCTCGCTGCGCTCGACCTTGACCACCGGCACCGGCGCCTCGGGGGAAATGCGCGAAACGTCTCCGAACCAGTAGCGGTCGAGCATCACATCGCCGACGATGAGCACGCGGGCCCCGGAAAAACTGGGCAGGCGCATCATTTGCGTCCGATCGCGCAGTATTCGATCCCGTGGCTGCGCGGCAGGCGCGGCTCGTAGAGATTACGGCCGTCGAAGATCACCGGTGTCTGCAGACGAGCCTTCAGGACTTCGAAATCCGGACTGCGAAATTCCTTCCACTCGGTAACGATGATCAGCGCATCGGCCCCGTCGAGCGCGGCCATCGGGCTGTCGGCGTACGACAGACGCGGCTCCTTGCCGAAGATCCGCTGCGCTTCGTGCATCGCCACAGGATCGTAGGCGGTGACCGTCGCGCCGGCGGCAAAGAGGTCGGCCAGCAGGTAGCGGCTCGGCGCCTCGCGCATGTCGTCGGTATTCGGCTTGAAAGCCAGCCCCCAGACCGCAAAGCGGCGCCCCGTCAGATCGTCGCCGAAACGGGCACGAACTTTCGCCGACAGCACGTGCTTCTGCGCTTCATTGGCTTCCTCGACGGCGTTCAACACGCGCAGTTCGATGCCTGCATCCTGCCGCGCAGTACGCTGCAGTGCCTGCACGTCCTTGGGAAAGCAGGAGCCGCCATAACCGCAGCCGGGATAGAGGAAGTGATAGCCGATGCGCGGATCGGAACCAATTCCCTGGCGCACCTGCTCGATGTCGGCACCGAGTTTCTCGGCAAGGTTGGCCAGCTCGTTCATGAAGCTGATGCGGGTGGCCAGCATCGCATTGGCAGCGTACTTGGTCAGTTCGGCCGAACGCACGTCCATCACGATCAGTCGTTCATGATTGCGCTGGAACGGTGCGTATAGCGCCCGCATCAACTCGATGGCACGGGCATCCTCGGCGCCGATCACGATGCGGTCGGGACGCATGAAATCTTCGACGGCGGCCCCCTCCTTCAGGAACTCCGGATTCGAGACGACGCTGAAATCGATCCGTGCGCCACGTGCGTCGAGTTCGGCGGCGACAGCGGCGCGCACCCGGTCGCCGGTGCCGACCGGGACCGTGGACTTGTCGACGACGATCTTGTAATCGGTCATATAGCGGCCGATGTTGCGCGCTGCGGCCGTCACGTATTGCAGGTCGGCCGAGCCATCCTCGTCGGGCGGCGTGCCGACGGCGATGAACTGGATGGTGCCGTGCGCGACGGCATCCTCGACGCTGGTCGTAAAGCGCAGGCGACCGGCGGCGACATTGCGGCGGACCATGTCAAGCAGGCCCGGTTCGAAGATCGGGATGCCCCCTTCGTTGAGGATGCGAATCTTCTCGGGGTCGACGTCGAGGCAAAGAACGTCGTTGCCGACCTCGGCAAGGCAGGTGCCGCTGACCAGGCCGACATAGCCGGTACCAACCACGGTGATTTTCAAGACGAACTCCTAGGGGGTCAGATCGAATTCTTCGGTGCGCTTCGGCGGGTAGGTCTCCCAGCCACCGCAGGCCGGACAACGCCAGTAGAACTGGCGGGCCTTGAAGCCGCAATTATCGCACCGGTAGCGGGCCAGCCGGCGCGTGTACCCATGCACGATGCTCTTGGCCAGATCGAGGTCGGCGCGGGTCTCCGGCGAGGCCACCAGCAGACGCGCCTCGAGCAGCTTGTCGAAGCCAAGCAGGGTCGGATTGCGTTTGAGCTCGTCGCGCACCAGCCGGTACGCCGAATCGGCCCCCTCGCTTTCAAGCACGAGCTGGAACACGACATCGAGCAGGTCGAGCGAGGGATAGCGTTCGAGATAGCCGCGCAGGAGCTGCAGCCCTTCCGCGCGGCGATCGAGGCGCCGGTAAGCATCGAGGAGGCGCTGCGCGACCAGCGCAAGATAGGCCGGATTCTGCTGCTCGATGCGCTGCCAGGCTTCGATGGCAGCACCGACGCGCTCCTGCTGCACTTCGAGATCGCCCTGCAGCAGGCTGGCACGGACGCATTTGCGGTTGCGCTCCAGGGCGCTCTGAAGGTGGCTAACCGCCAGATCGGGACGCGAGCGGATCATCTCGGCCGCCGCCAGCTCACAGTAATACTCGGCAACATCCTTCTGGGAAACGCTGTTCGGCAATTCGGCAGCGATCGCGATGGCCTTTTCCCAGTCCTTCTCCAACTGATAGATCTCGAGCAGGTTGCGCTTGGCATCCTCGACGAGGGTGGCATTCGGCGATGCGCGCAGTTTCTCGAAGACTTCTTCCGCGCGGTCGAGCAGTCCTGCCTTCAGGTAGTCCTGACCGAGTTCGGCGAGCGCCTGCAACTTCAGATCCTGCGGCAGATCGTCGCGCTCGAGCAGATTCTGATGCATGCGGATCGCCCGGTCGGTCTCGCCACGACGGCGGAACAGCCCCCCCAGCGCGAAGTGCAGCTCGATCGTCTGCGGATCGACCTTGACCGCATCGACAAAGGACTCGATGGCCCGGTCGGGCTGTTCATTGAGCAGGAAATTCAATCCCTGAAAATACGACCGCGGCAGCGCGCGCGACTCCTTGACCAGATGGCGGATGTCGACGCGCGCAGCGGCCCAGCCGAGGCCGAAGAAAAGGGGGAAGAGCAGAAGTTGCCAGTACTCGAATTCGATCATGAAGGGCGACGCGGAGAGCGGCTCAAGGTGCGATCTGGAACGCACCCGGAATGCGACCCGGAATGCGGTTCGGAACGTGACTCAGACGGTTTCAGAATCCGGTATCGGTCGTCGGCCCGGCGACCGGTTGCGCGCCCCCTGTTCCGGTCCGCGCGAGTTCGCGGCGCAGCCGCGCGGCTTCCCGGCGCAGGCCGAGCACGGTCCCCAGCAGAGCAAGCACACCGAACAGGGCCCCTCCGGCGAAGAAGGCCAGCACGACGATGATCAGCGGCGCCTGCCAGAGCGTGTCGAAAAAGAAACGCACGCTGACGGGGTCGGTATTTCTGACCGCGAAGGCGAACAGGAACAAAAAGATGAAGATTCTCACGGCCCAGAGCAAGGCGCGCATCGCTCCCTCCCGGTCATTTCAACAAAAAGGGCGGCAACTTCCGTTGCCGCCCGCAATCTACCACAGCTTGTGTTACGCGGAAGCTCAGAGCGTGCCATCGACGCGCTCGCGCAGCTCCTTGCCCGCCTTGAAATGCGGCACCCATTTTTCCGGGACGCTGACTTTCTCCCCAGACTTGGGGTTTCTGCCGATGCGCGGCGGGCGGTAATTCAGCGCGAAACTGCCGAATCCGCGGATCTCGATGCGATCACCCCGGGCGAGCGCCTCGGACATCGCATCGAGAACCATCTTGACCGCAAAATCAGCATCTTTCGCGACCAGCTGCGGGAAACGCTCCGCGAGCCGGGCGATCAGCTCGGATTTGGTCATGCTCGGACCTTATTGCGGATTGTTCAGCTTGGCCTTGAGCAGTGCGCCGAGGTTGGTCGTGCCCGAGCTGGCGGAACCACTTTCGGAAGCAAGCTTCTGCATGGCTTCCTGCTGCTCGGCCTGATCCTTGGCCTTGATCGAGAGGTTGATCGAACGCGACTTGCGATCGACGTTGATGATCATCGCCTCGATCTCGTCGCCTTCCTTGTACACCTTGGTCAGATCGTCGATGCGATCGCGCGAAACCTCGGAAGCGCGCAGGTAACCGTCCATCTCGCCCTCGAGCGAAACAACCGCGCCACGGGCATCGACCGACTTGATCGTGCCGCGGACGATGGCGTTCTTCTCGTGCGTGGCGATGTAGTTGGTGTAGGGGTCACCCTCGAGCTGCTTGATGCCCAGCGAGATGCGCTCCTTCTCGGTATCGATGGCCAGCACGACAGCCTCAACCTCGTCGCCCTTCTTGAAGCTGCGGATCGCCTCTTCGCCCGGAACCGACCAGGAGAGATCGGAGAGATGCACCAGACCGTCGATGCCGCCGGGCAGGCCGATGAACACGCCGAAGTCGGTGATCGACTTGATCGCACCACGCACCTTGTCGCCCTTCTTGTGGTTCATCGCGAAATCGTCCCACGGATTGGCGGCGCATTGCTTCATGCCGAGGGAGATGCGGCGACGATCCTCGTCGATCTCGAGGATCATGACCTCGACTTCGTCGCCCAGCTGGACAACCTTGGACGGATGAACGTTCTTGTTGGTCCAGTCCATCTCGGAGACGTGCACCAGGCCTTCGATGCCCTGCTCGATCTCGACGAACGCGCCGTAGTCGGTGAGGTTGGTGACCTTGCCGAACAGGCGGGTGCCCTGCGGGTAGCGACGCGAGATGCCGACCCACGGATCTTCGCCGAGCTGCTTGAGACCGAGCGAGACGCGGTTCTTTTCCTGGTCGAACTTGAGGATCTTGGCCTGCACTTCGTCGCCCACGGCCAGCACTTCGGACGGGTGACGGACACGGCGCCAGGCAAGATCGGTGATGTGCAGCAGGCCATCGATGCCGCCCAGGTCGACGAACGCGCCATAATCGGTGATGTTCTTGACGACACCCTTGACGATGCTGCCTTCCTTGAGGTTGGCAAGCAGCGCTTCGCGCTCTTCACCGACGCTCGCCTCGAGGACGGCGCGACGGGAGACGACGACGTTGTTGCGCTTGCGGTCGAGCTTGATGACCTTGAATTCGTAGGTCTTGCCTTCGTACGGCGTGGTGTCCTTGACCGGGCGCATGTCGACCAGCGAGCCCGGCAGGAAGGCGCGGACGCTGTTGGTCATGACGGTCAGGCCGCCCTTCACCTTGCCGGTGATGGTGCCGGTCACCAGCGAACCGTCGTTCAGGGCCTGCTCGAGGGCGTTCCAGGCAGCGACGCGCTTGGCGCGGTCGCGCGAGAGGCGGGTTTCGCCGAAGCCGTTTTCGAGCTGCTCGATGGCGACCTGGACGAAATCGCCGGCCTTGACTTCGAGTTCGCCCTGATCGTTCAGGAATTCTTCGACATCGATGTAGCTTTCGGACTTCAGTCCGGCGTTAACGACCACGAAGTTCTGGTCGACGCGCACAACCTCGGCGGTGATGACCTCGCCCTGGCGCATTTCCTGGCGCGCGAGGCTTTCTTCGAAAAGTTGTGCAAAGCTTTCTTGGGAGACGGGATTGGCAGACATGTGAGTGACCTGACCGCATTGCTGCGGGGTTGGTTGAACAACGTTGCCGCCCCGCACTCCCGGGCTTCCGCACCAGCGGGCCGATGGAGAGTCCGGCGGAACCGGCAACACCGAAAGACGACACCCCGGAAGGCCGGCGCGCCGTGACTACTACTTGATTACCGCGGCGATTGCCCCGAAAAGCGCAGCACCTCCGCCACCGCTTGATCGATGGAGAGATGCGTCGTGTCGAGCAACCGGGCATCCGCGCTCTGCTGCAGGGGCGCCACGCTGCGTTGGCTGTCGCGTTCGTCGCGTTCGCGCATATCCTGCAAAAGAGGCTGAATGCTAGCAGGCATTCCTTTTTCGATCAACTGTTTATAGCGTCTTTCCGCACGCGCCTCGACGCTCGCTGTGAGGAAAACCTTGGTCGCGGCGTCGGGAAAAATCACCGTGGACATGTCGCGACCGTCACCGACCAGGCCGGGAGCCCTGCGAAAGGCCCGCTGCCTGAACAGCAGGGCCTGGCGCACCGCCGGCAACGCGGCGACACGGGAAGCACCAGCGGAAATCTCCTCGCTGCGGATGGTCTCGCCGACGTCCTCCCCGGCCAGCCGGATCGAATCCTCGGCAAAGCGGACGTCAAGCGCGGCCGCGATCGCCGCCACCCCGGCCTCGTCGTCCCAATCCACCCCGGCGCGGCGCGCGGCCAATGCGGTGAGGCGGTAGAGCGCGCCCGAATCGAGGTAATGCCAGCCCAGCGCGGCCGCCACGCGGGCCGCCACGGTGCCCTTGCCCGAGGCCGAGGGGCCGTCGATGGCGATCACCGGCACCGCTGCGGTCACCGCGGTGAAGCGCTCGAAATAGTCGGGAAAGGTCTTCGCCACGCAGTTCGGCTCGTTGATCCGCAGCGGCGTGCCGAAGGCTGCCAGCGAGAAGCACATGGCGATGCGGTGGTCGTCGTAGGTGTCGATCGCGGCCGGCACGAGGTCGGCCAGTCGCGCCGGCGGATGCACGCGGATGAAGTCGCCCCCCTCTTCGACCGTGACGCCGAGCTTGCGCAGCTCGGTGGCCATGGCGACGATCCGGTCGGTTTCCTTGACCCGCCAGCTGGCGATGTTGGTCAGCGTGGTCGGTCCTTCGGCGAACAGCGCAACGGTCGCCAAGGTCATCGCCGCATCGGGGATGTGATTGCAGTCGAGCGCGATGCCCCGCAGGCGACCGGCGGCCGGCGCGCGCGCCTCGATCCAGTTGTCGCCGAGTTCGATGCGCGCCCCCATTTGCTGCAGCGCCTCGGCGAAGCGCACATCGCCCTGGATCGAATCGCGGCCGACGCCCTCGACCCGCAGCGGCCCGCCGCCGACGGCGCCGAGCGCCAGGAAATACGAGGCGGAGGAGGCGTCGCCCTCGACATGCAGCACGCCCGGAGAACGGTAGACGGCCCCGGCGGGCACGCTGAAGCGCTGCCAGCCCGAGCGCGTGACCGGGACGCCGAAACGTGCCATGGTGGCCAGCGTGATTTCGATGTAGGGCTTGGAGATCAGCTCGCCGACCACCTCCACCGTGGTTTCCACCCCGGTCAGCGGCAGGGCCATCAGAAGACCGGTGAGAAACTGGCTGGAAACATCGCCGCGCACGCGCACGACACCGCCCGGGCGGATGCTGGCCGGGCGGATTTCCAGCGGCGGATAGCCGGTGTTGCCGAGGTAGGCAATGTCGGCACCGATCTGGCGCAGCGCGTCGACGAGGTCGCCGATCGGCCGTTCGTGCATGCGTGGCACGCCGGTCAGCGTGTAGTTCCCACCGGCCAGCGCCAGCACGCCGGTCAGTGAACGGTAGGCGGTGCCGGCATTGCCGAGGAAGAAGCTACCCTCGCGCACCGGAAAACGGCCGCCGACGCCGCGCACCCGATAGGCGTGGTCGCCCAACGCCTCGACCCCCACGCCGAGCGCACGCAAGGCATCGAGCATGCGCGCCGTGTCGTCCGACTCGAGGAGGTCGCGCAGTTCGGTCTCACCCTCGGCGAGGGCGGCCAGCAAGAGCACGCGATTGGAAATGCTCTTCGAGCCGGGCAGGCGTATCGTGCCCTGCGCGGCCGTGAGCGGCGGCAGATCGAGAAAATCCATGGTCAATCCGGCAAACGTTGGGGGGGAGTCTCGCCCCAGGCGCGGCGGGCCGTGCGGGCGACGTCGAAAATCCGTTCGAGCCGCGCGCCGTCGCTGCGCTGCAGGGCATCGCGCAGTTCGTCGAGCTGGGCGCGATAGCGGTCGAGTTCCTCGAGCAGGGCGACGCGATTGGCAAGGCAGATGTCGCGCCACATCTCCGGATGGCTCGCGGCGATGCGCGTGAAGTCGCGGAAACCGCTGGCAGCGAAACTGAAAAAAAGATCACGGTCTTCGCGCACGGCCAGGTCATGCACCAGCGCGAACGACAGCAGGTGCGGCAGATGGCTGACCGCGGCGAAGACGCGGTCGTGCGCCTCGGGAGTCAGTTCGTGGATCTGCGCGCCGCACCACTCCCATGCCGAACGGACGCGGGCGACGTCGAGCACGGCATTCTCGGCAAGCGGTGTGAGCACCACCTTCTTCTCGCGATACAGGTCGGCACGCGCGGCGGCCGCGCCGCTGTTTTCCGCGCCGGCGATCGGATGCGCCGGCACGAAGCGGCCGACGGCGCCGCCCAGGGTCGCGCGGGCGGCGGCAACCACGTCGGCCTTGGTGCTACCGCCATCGGTCAGCAGCGTCCGCTCGCTCAGGTAGGGGGCGATCCGCGCCATGATCTCCGGCATCTGGGCAACCGGCGTGGCAAGCAGCACCAGGTCGGCATCGCTCACCTCCTGCCCGGCATTGACGCCCATCCGGTCGATCACGCCAAGGTCGACCGCCTGCTTCAGCGAACCGAGGCTGCGTCCGAAGCCGACCACTTCCTCGACCTGGCCGGCGGCTTTGAGCGCCAGCGCAAAGGAGCCGCCGATCAGGCCGACGCCGAAGATGACGACCTTGCGGAACTCGGGTTCGGCTGCCATGCCGCGCCCCCCGTCAGCGTGCCAGTGCGAGCGCCGCGAGGAAGCGCGCGTTCTCGGCCTCGGTACCGATCGTCACGCGCAGCCACTCGGGCATGCCGTAGCCGGCGATCGGCCGCACGATGACCCCCTCGCGCAACAGTTTCTGGTTGATCGCGGCGGCATCGCCGGCACGGAAGGCGACGAAATTGCCGCGCGAGGGAATGTAGTCATAGCCCAGCCGGCGCAGGCCCTCGGTCAGTTGGGCCATGCCGGCACGGTTGAGCGCATAGCTGCGCTCGACGAATTCGTGATCGTCGAGCGCGGCGGCGGCGGCGGCCAGCGCCAGGTTGTTACAGTTGAACGGCTGGCGGATGCGGTTCATCAGGTCGGCAATCGCCGCCGAGGTCAGCGCATAACCCACGCGCAGGCCGGCCAGGCCGTAGATCTTGGAGAAGGTGCGGGTGATCACCAGGTTGGGGAAATCCGCCAGCCAGGCTGCCGTATCGGCACGCTCCTCCGGTGGCAGGTATTCGTTGTAGGCCTCGTCGAGCACCACCACCACGTCCTGCGGCACCGAGGACAGGAAAGCGAGTACCTCGTCGTGCGGCAGGAAGGTGCCGGTCGGATTGTTCGGGTTGGCGATCCACACGATGCGCGTGTCCGGACGGATCGCTGCGCGCATGGCCGCCAGATCGTGGCCGAAATCCTTCGCTGCGACGGCGAGCGGCTCTGCGCCGGCGGTCAGCGTGGCCAGCGGATAAACGGCGAAGGCATGCTGCGAGAACACCGCCGAACGTCCCGGCGCCAGGAACACACGCGCCACGATGTCGAGCACGTCATTGGAGCCGTTGCCGAGAACGATGCGCTCCATCCCAAGACCGAGATGTCCGGCAATCGCCTGCTTCAGCACGAAATCGTCTGGATAGCGCTCGAGCGAGTCGATGGCCTTGGCCAGCGCGGCCTTCGCCTTCGGGCTCATGCCCAGCGGATTCTCGTTGGAGGCCAGCTTGACGATGCGTTTCGACCGGCAGCCCCATCTCGCGCGCCAGCTCGGTGATCGGCTTGCCCGGCTGGTAGGGGGAAATCGAACGGATGTAGGGAAGCGACTGGGCGCTGATGGACATGAGTGACCTCTGGAATCCGGGGTTCGGTGAAATCGGTATCGGGAAAACCGGTGTCAATAGACCGCTGCGGGGTAAGAGCCGAGCACCTTCAGGTAGGCCGCGCGCTGCTGCAGTTCGGCGAGTGCCCGGGCCACCTTCGGCTCGTCGCGGTGGCCGTCGATATCGACGAAAAAGACGTAGTCCCAGAGCGTGTGCCGTGCCGGGCGCGACTCCAGCCGCGTCATCGACACACCGGCCTCGGCGAGCGGCACCAGCAGCGCATGCAGCGAACCGGTGCGGTTGGGGGCCGACATGATCAGCGAGGTCTTGTCGCGGCCCGACAAACCGGCATCATGGCGGCCAAGGACGAGGAAGCGGGTGGTGTTGTTCGGCTCGTCCTCGATGTTGGCAACGAGAATCGGCACGCCAAAGCGCTCGGCGGCGGCCTGGCCGGCAATGGCGGCAGCGCCGGCTTCCTGCATGGCCATCTCGGCGGCTTGCGAATTGCTGCCGACGGAAATGCGCGGCACATTTGGCAAGTTGCGGTTGAGCCATTCATGGCACTGCGCCAGCGACTGCGCGTGCGAATAGACCCGGGTCACCCGGTCAAGCGCGGGCTCGCGCGTCATCAGGTTCTGGTGGATGCGCAGCACGACCTCGCCGCAGATCCTGAGCGGTGTCGAGAACAGCAGATCCATGCTGCGACCGACGGCACCCTCGGTCGAATTCTCGACCGGCACCACCGCGTAGTGGGCATGCCCCGCCTCGACCTCGCGGAAGACATCGTCGATCGAGGATTGCGGCAGGAGGCGGGCAGCGTGGCCGAAATGCTTGGTCGCCGCGCTGCCGGTGAACGAGCCGAGCGGTCCGAGAAAAGCCACCGACAGGGGCTGTTCGAGCGACAGACAGGCCGACATGATCTCGCGGAACAGCCAGGTGACGCTTTCGCTGGAAAGGGGGCCCGGGTTCAGTTCCTGGATGCGGCGCAGCACCTGGGCCTCCCGCTCGGGCCGGTAGATGAAGCCGGCATCGCCGTGCCGCGCCTTGATCTCGCCGACCTTCTGCGCGCAGCGCGCGCGGCGGTTGAGAAAATCGAGCAGTTGCGCATCGAGCGCGTCGATCTCGCTGCGCACCGCCGAGAGTTCGTTCTGCAGATCGTCGTTCATCGTGGGCCCGGATACCCGCCGCTCAGCCGTGACGGCGGGCAAAATCGTTCATGAAATCGACCAGCACGCGCACGCCGGCAAGCGGCATGGCGTTGTAGATCGAGGCGCGCATGCCGCCGAAGGATTTGTGCCCCTTGAGCGAGGCCAATCCGGCAGCCTTCGTCTCGGAGAGGAAAGCCGCGTCGAGCCCGCTGTCGGCGAGGGTGAACGGGACGTTCATGCGCGAGCGGCAGGCCGGCGCCACCGGGTTGCGGTAGAAGCCGCCGCTGCCGTCGATGCAGGCATAGAGCAGCGCTGCCTTCTCGGCATTGGCACGCTCGATCGCAGGCAGCCCGCCCTGGGCGCGGAGCCACTGGAAGACGAGGCCGGCCACATAGATGGCGAAGGTGGGCGGCGTGTTGAGCATCGAGCCGTTCTCGGCCATCACCGAGAAATCCATCACGCTGGGCGTCGTCGGTCCGGCACGACCGAGCAGATCCTCGCGCACGATGACCAGCGTCACGCCCGAGGGGCCGATGTTCTTCTGGGCGCCGGCGTAGATCAGGCCATAGCGCGAGACGTCGACCGGGCGCGAGAGGATGTGCGAGCTCATGTCGGCGACCACTGGCACGGCGGACGGCAGCGGGTAGTCGGGGGGCACCTCGACCCCGTGGATGGTCTCGTTGGTGCACAGGTGGAAATAGGCGGCCCGCGGGTCGAACGCCAGCGCCTGGGGATCGGGCAGGCCGACGAAACCGTCGGCCTCGGTCGAACCCGCACAGCGCACGCTCGCCGTACCGGCGACGACCCGCTGTGCTTCCTTGAGCGCCTTCTTGGACCACGACCCGGTGACGAGATAATCGGCCGAGCCGCCGGTCAGCAGGTTCATCGGAATCTGTGCGAACTGCTGCGTGGCACCGCCCTGCAGGAAGAGCACCCGATAGGATTCGGGCACGCCGAGCAGGGCACGCAGATCGGCCTCGGCCTGCTGCACGATACCGGTGAACTCCTTGCCGCGATGGCTCATTTCCATCACGCCCATGCCGGCGCCATGCCAGTCGAGCAGTTCGTCGCGCACCTGCTCGAGCACCGGCTGCGGCAGGGCGGCGGGGCCGGCACTGAAATTCCAGATCCGGGCCATCGCTTACTCCTGCTCCGGTGCGTCGGTGCCCTCGCCGTCCGCGCCCTCGCCGTCCGGCGCGACGTCGGCACCCTGCTCGTCGTCGCTCTCGACAATCTTCTCGAGGCCGGCCAGCTTCTCGCCCGGATCGAGCGAGATCAGCGTGACGCCCTGGGTGGCGCGTCCGAGTTCGCGGATTTCGGCGACACGCGTGCGGATCAGCACGCCGCCGGTGGTGATCAGCATCACCTCGTCCTCATCCTGCACGAGGCGGGCAGCAACGACCTTGCCGTTGCGCTCGCTGGCCGCGATGGCGATGACGCCCTGCGTGCCCCGTCCCGAATGGCGGAAATCGGCCAGCACGGTCCGCTTGCCGTAACCGTTCTCGGTGGCCACCAGGACGGTCTGCTGATGGTTCTCGGCGACCAGCAGCGAGAGCACCTGCTGCTCCTCGCCGAGCTTCATGCCGCGCACGCCGCGTGCCGTGCGACCCATCGGACGCACGTCCTCCTCGTCGAACCAGACCGCCTTGCCGGCGTCGGAGACCAGCACGATGTCGTGCGATCCGCCGGTGATGTCGGCACCGATCAGATAGTCGCCGTCATCGAGGGCGACGGCGATGATGCCGGCCTTGCGCGGGTTGGCGAAATCGGAGAGGGGGGTCTTCTTGACCGTGCCCTGGGCGGTGGCCATGAAGATGAACTTGTCGTCGGCGAATTCCTTGATCGGCAGGATGGCGTTGATCTTCTCTCCGGCCTCGAGCGGGAACATGTTGACGATCGGCTTGCCGCGACTGGTGCGGCCGCCCTGCGGCACCTCATAGACCTTCAGCCAGTAGACGCGTCCGCGGTTCGAGAAGCACAGAATGTAATCGTGCGTATTGGCGACGAAGAGATGATCGACGAAATCGTCTTCCTTCATCGCCGCAGCCTGCTTGCCGCGTCCGCCGCGCCGTTGCGCGCGGTAGTCGGCGAGCGGCTGCGACTTGATGTAACCCGAGTGAGACAGCGTCACCACCATGTCCTGCGGCGTGATGAAATCCTCGATGCCGAGATCCTGGGTATGCACGACAATCTCCGAGCGGCGCTTGTCGCCGAACTGGGCGCGCACCGCCGTGAGTTCGTCGCCGATGATCTCGGTGATCCGCTCGGGACGGGCAAGGATGTCCATCAGGTCGGCGATCTTTTCGAGCAGCTCGGCGAAGTCGGCGACGATCTTGTCGCGCTCGAGGCCGGTCAGGCGCTGCAGGCGCAGTTCGAGGATCGCCTGTGCCTGCGCCTCGGAAAGCAGGTAGCCGCTCTTCGACAGCCCGTATTCGATGCCCAGACCCTCCGGACGGGTCGCGTCGAGCGAGGCGCGCTGCAGCATCTCGCTCACCGTCTGCGAGGTCCACAGCCGCGACATCAGGCCGCGGCGGGCATCGGCCGGCGTCGGCGAGGCCTTGATCAGGGCGATGATCTCGTCGACGTTGTCGAGCGCAACGGCCAGGCCCTCCTGGATGTGCGCACGCTCGCGCGCCTTGCGCAGTTCGAACACGGTGCGCCGAGTGATCACCTCGCGCCGGTGCGACAGGAAGCAGTCGAGCATCTGCTTGAGGTTGAGCAGGCGCGGCTGGCCGTCGACCAGCGCCACCATGTTCATGCCGAAGGTGTCCTGCAGTTGCGTCTGCTTGTACAGGTTGTTGAGGACGACCTCGGCCACCTCGCCGCGCTTGAGCTCGATCACCACGCGCATGCCGGACTTGTCGGACTCGTCGCGCAGGTCGGAGATGCCTTCGATCCGTTTCTCGTTGACCAGCTCGGCGATCTTCTCGAGCAGCGACTTCTTGTTAACCTGGTAGGGCAGCTCGTCGATGATGATGGCCTGCCGGTCGGCGCTGCCCTTGATGTCCTCGAAGTGCGTCTTGCCACGCATCACGACACGGCCGCGCCCTGTCCGGTAGCCCTCGCGCACGCCGGCCACGCCGTAGATGATGCCGGCGGTGGGGAAGTCGGGGGCGGGAATGAGGTCGATCAGCTGATCGACCGACATCTCCGGATCGCGCAGCAGGGCAAGACAGGCATCGACCACTTCGTTCAGGTTGTGTGGCGGAATGTTCGTCGCCATGCCGACGGCGATGCCCGAGGAGCCGTTGATCAGCAGGTTGGGAATACGCGCCGGCAGGATCAGCGGCTCCTGCTCGGAGCCGTCGTAGTTCGGGCCGAAGTCGACGGTTTCCTTGTCGATGTCGGCCAGGAGCTCGTGGCCGATGCGCGCCATGCGCACTTCCGTGTAACGCATGGCTGCGGCATTGTCGCCATCCACCGAGCCGAAGTTGCCCTGGCCGTCGACCAGCATGTAGCGCAGCGAGAAGTCCTGCGCCATGCGCACGATGGTGTCGTACACCGCAGTATCGCCGTGCGGGTGGTACTTACCGATGACATCGCCGACGATACGGGCTGATTTCTTGTAGGCCTTGTTCCAGTCGTTGCCGAGCTCGTGCATCGCGTACAGCACGCGCCGGTGCACCGGCTTCAGGCCGTCGCGCGCATCCGGCAGGGCTCGGCCGACGATGACGCTCATGGCGTAGTCGAGATACGAACGGCGCATCTCGTCTTCGAGACTGACGGGCAGGGTTTCCTTGGCGAATTGTTCCATCTTCTATCCGGAGTCTTCCAGCAACGGCCAAACCGCGGCGCTTATGTTGTCGTCGTTGTCGTCTTGGCGAAACCGGGAATTCTATCATGCCTGCCGGGGGCGATCGGACTCCCCCGAGCGGTAACGGCGCCGGCGCCGGCCCGCACCTGGATGCGACACCCCTTCCGCAGGCATGTTTATATGTGCTTAAATCGCCCGGCAGTCCCGCCGTGGTGGACCGCCCGGCCCGTCATGACGGAGACGTGTAAAAACAATGAGGAGGAAGACTTTGAAACCGAAAACCATCGCCCCCCTGCTGGCCGCCCTCGGGCTGCTGGTCCTGGCCGGAAGCGCCGGCGCCCAGAGCGCCACCAATCGGGCCTATGTCATCGACGCACGCAACGAAGTCGCCACCAGCGGCTTCGGCCTCTGCTGGCGGACCGGCTACTGGACGCCGGCGGCGGCCGGCAGCGACGCTGCCGGCTGCGCTTGCGACAAGGACCTGATGCCCAGGGAGAAATGCGAACCCGCGCCGGCGGCCGCCCCCGCGGCGGCAGCCCCGGCCACCCCGGCCGCCGCCGCCGCGCCGAAGAAATGCGACTTCACGTCGACGCTGAAGAACGATCAGCTGTTCGATTTCAACAAGGCGAAGCTCAAGCCTGCCGCGATGGCCCAGCTGGACCGGGACGTGATCGGCCGGCTCGGCACCTGCGCGCAGGTCAACATGATCCTGATCACCGGGCATACCGACCGGCTCGGCTCGCACCAGCACAACCAGAAGCTCTCCGAAAAACGCGCCGAAGCCGTCAAGGCCTATCTCGTCAAACAGGGCGTCAACCCCGATCTCATCGAAACGATGGGCGCCGGCAAGACGCAGGCGGTGCCGGGCGTCTCCTGTGCCGACACGCTGCCGCGCAAGAAGCTGATCGAGTGCCTGGCGCCGAACCGTCGCACCGACATCGAAGTCAAGGGACCGGCGAAGTAAGCCATCGCCCTCCCCGGCAACCCCGCTCCGGCGGGGTTTTTTCTCGCCCGACCGCCTGACGCCCCACCATGAGTGACACGCACGCCGATCTGTTCATCGAAGCCCGCTGGGTCGTTCCCGTCGCCCCTGCCGGAACCGTTCTCGAAGACCACACCGTGGTCGTCCGCGACGACGTCATCCTGGCCGTGCTGCCGCACGACGAGGCACGCACCCGGTACACGCCGCGCGAAGTGCGCCCGCTGCCACGCCATGTGCTGATTCCCGGCCTCGTGAACCTGCACAGTCACGCCGCCATGAACCTGATGCGCGGCATGGCCGATGACCTGCCCCTGATGGACTGGCTGCAGAAGCACATCTGGCCGGCCGAGGGCCGTCACGTCTCCGCGCAGTTCGTGCACGACGGCACCCGTCTGGCCTGTGCCGAGATGCTGCGCGGCGGCATCACCTGCTTCAACGACATGTATTTCTTCCCGCAGGCAGCGGGGGAGGCCGCCGTTGCCGCGGGCATGCGCGCCGCCATCGGCCTCGTGGCGCTCGAGTTTCCCAGCGCCTACGCCGCCGACGCCGACGATTACCTGAACAAGGGCCTGGCCGCGCGCGACGCGCTGCGCGATGCCCCGCTGCTCACCTTCTGCCTGGCACCGCACGCCCCCTACACGGTGAGCGACCGCAGCTTCACGCGCATCCTCACGCTGGCCGAGCAGATCGACCTGCCGATCCACATCCACATCCACGAGACCGCGCAGGAAGTCGACAACAGCCTGCGCGAGCATGGCCGGCGTCCGCTCGAACGGCTGCACCGGCTCGGACTGCTGAGCCCCGCCCTGATCGGCGTACACGCCGTTCATCTGAACCGCTTCGACATCGAGCTGCTGGCCCAGCACGGCTGCTCCGTCGCCCATTGCCCGACCTCCAACCTCAAGCTGGCCAGCGGCATTGCCCCGGTCGGCGAGTTGCTCGAAAGGAAGGTCAACGTCGGCCTGGGCACCGACGGGGCGGCCAGCAACAACCGGCTTGATCTCTTCCAGGAAATGCGCCTCGCGGCCCTGCTGGCCAAGGGCAGCAGCGGCCGGGCCGAGGTCCTCGGCGCCCATCAGGCGCTGCACTTGGCAACCCTGGGCGGCGCGCGGGCGCTCGGCCTGGAAGCGCGAATCGGCAGTATCGAGGCCGGCAAGGCCGCCGACCTCTGCGCGGTGGCGCTCGACGGCATCGAACTGGCGCCCTGCTACGACCCGGTTTCCCACCTGGTGTATGCGGCCGGACGGGAACACGTTTCCGATGTCTGGGTGGCCGGTCGGGAGCGGGTGAAAAACGGCCGGCTGCTCGGCGATGACGAGGCAAAATTGATAAAAACCGCTGCTTTATGGCAGAATAAAATCTGCCCGCGCGACGTGTTATCCCGACCCTGAACATCAAGCGCACCAAAAATGCAGCCCAACAGGCAGCGCGGAGCGGGTCCGCAAGCTCAACCAATGAGGAAAATCCATGAATAAAATTGCGAAACACTCCTTGATGGCCGTTCTGGCCGCCACCCTCGGTTTCGGCGCAGCCGTCGCCCAGGCACAGACCGCTGCCAACCGCGTTTACGTGATCGATGCCCGCAACGAAGTCGCCACCAGCGGTTTCGGCCTCTGCTGGCGCACCGGCTACTGGACGCCGGCCGCCGCCGCCAACGACCCGGCTGGCTGCACCTGCGACAAGGACCTCCTGCCCAAGGAAAAATGCGAACCGGCCGCCGCTCCGGCTGCCGCTCCGGCCGCCGCCCCCGCTGCCGGCGTGAAGCCGACCGGCGAAAAGATCACCCTCTCCGCTGACGCCCTGTTCGACTTCGACAAGGCCACCCTGCGCCCCGAAGGCAAGGCCAAGCTCGACGAACTGGCTGACAAGGTGAAGAGCATCAAGCTCGAGGTGATCATCGCCGTCGGCCACGCCGACCGTTTCGGCTCCGACGCCTACAACCAGAAGCTTTCCGAGAAGCGCGCCGCCGCGGTCAAGGAATACCTGGTCGGCAAGGGCATCGAGGCCAACCGTGTCTACACCGAAGGCAAGGGCGAGAAGCAGCCCGTGACCAAGCCGGGCCAGTGCAAGGGCCCGAAGAGCAAGAAGGTCATCGAGTGCCTGCAGCCGGATCGCCGCGTCGAAATCGAAGTCATCGGCACCAAGTAATCCGCCCGGTGCGCAAAAGCCCTGCTCCGGCAGGGCTTTTTTGTTTCAGCCACTCACCCTGACACCGACCAGACCATGACCAACGCCGACCCGATCGAACTCGAGAAATTCAGCCAGCTCGCCCACCGCTGGTGGGATCCGAACAGCGAATTCAAGCCCCTGCACGACATCAATCCCCTGCGTCTCGACTGGATCGAACGCCATGCCGGACTGGCGGGGAAGAAGGTCCTCGACGTCGGCTGCGGCGGCGGCCTGCTCTCCGAAGGCATGGCCGCGCGCGGCGCCACGGTGACCGGGATCGACCTCTCCGAGAAAGCCCTCGGAGTCGCCCGCCTGCACCTGCTGGAAAGCGGCCGCAGCGTCGATTACCGGCAGACCTCGGCGGAAGCGCTGGCGGAAGGAGAAGCCGGAGCCTACGACGTGGTGACCTGCATGGAAATGCTCGAGCACGTCCCCAACCCGGCCAGCACCATCGCCGCCTGCGCCGCCCTGGTGAAGCCCGGCGGACAGGTCTTCTTCTCGACGATCAACCGCAATCCGAAGGCCTATCTGCTCGCCGTGATCGGCGCCGAATACATCCTCAAGCTGCTGCCCAAGGGCACACACGAGTACGCCCGCTTCATCAAGCCGTCGGAACTCTCGCGCTGGGCAAAAAGCGTCGGACTGGAACCGGACGAACTGATCGGCATGAGCTACAACCCGCTGACGCAGCGTTACGGCCTCGGACGCGACACCAGCGTCAATTACCTGATCCACTGCCGCAGGCATGCCTGATCCCGTAGCGGCGGCCGTTCTTTTCGACCTCGACGGCACCTTCGCCGACACCGCGCCCGACCTCGGCGCCGCCCTCAACCGTCTGCGGGAAGAACAGGGGCAGCCGCCGCTGCCGCTGGAAACGCTGCGGCCGCACACCTCCAGCGGCGTCCGCGGCATGCTTGGCGCGGGCTTCGGCCTGCGCCCGGACGACACCGACTACCCGCATTTCCGCACCCGCTTCCTGGCGCACTACGAAACGGGACTCTGCCAGGGCACCACCCTCTTCCCCGGCATCCCGGAACTCGTCGACACGCTCGAAGCCCGCGGCAGGCCCTGGGGAATCGTCACCAACAAGGGGCAACGCTTCACCCTGCCCCTGCTCGACGCACTCGGCTACCTGAAGCGCGCCGCCTGCGTCGTCAGCGGCGACTCGGCCCCGCGCGCCAAGCCTGCCGTGCATCCGCTGCGGCTCGCCTGTGCCCTGCTTGGCGACCTCCCGCACAACTGCCTGTACGCCGGCGACGACCTCCGCGACATCGTGGCCGGACGCAACGCCGGCATGCGCACCGTCGCCGTCCGCTACGGCTATCTGGGCGACGGCCCGCGCATCGAGGACTGGGGCGCCGACCATCTGGTCGATCATGCCAGCGATATCGCCGCACTCGCCGGCCTCGCGTGATACCATGCGCGTCTGCTGAACTTTTTCGCAGGCCGCCGGTCTATCGGCTGTCTGCTATGGGGGCGACCTGGCTTCGACGTGGGTTGCAAAGCAGCGCAGGGCATACCGAGGACCAGTGACCTCGTAAATCCATCTGGAAATCAATAAACGCCAACGACGAGCGTTTCGCTCTCGCCGCCTAAAGCGGCGTGACCGCTGCACTGACTGGTCCCTGGGTCAGGTGGGGCAACCCACGGCAGCGTCATTTACAGGGACTCGCCCTTGCCAGGGTCACTTTGGCCGGGGCTAAATCCAAGGTGACTCGCCAGAAGCAAGCCTGTTCGGCCGGCGTGCCAAGGTTAAAACCCAATTGACCGGACTAAGTATGTAGAACTGCCTGTAGAGGACTTGCGGACGGGGGTTCGATCCCCCCCGCCTCCACCAATACCCAAAATCCCAACCCTCATCGGTTGGGATTTTTTTTGCCCGTTCCCCCAGTGTTGGCGCGGTTTTCGGGCCTGGCCTCGCGAGCGCCACCCCTGCGAAGTCGGCGTTTTTGCCCCCGCCGACGCCTCTCTGTTCTCCGTTTTCTCTGGTGGCCACGCGAGCGTTCTCGAGGCCATTTCCTTTGCTGGCGCGGGTTTAGAGGCGGTCGGTTGTGGTTGGCAACTCCTGTAGCGGTGGCGACCGAGTGTCGAGAGGCCACAAAAAAACCGCCCGCAGGCGGCAAGCTGGCGCTGGGTGCGACGTGCTCACCCGGGTGGCGCGAGCACGCGCATCTGGTCGCCCCAGGCATTGGGCCAGGGGCGGCGCATCACCTTCTCCAGCACGGCATCGGGCGAGCCAACCAGCCGTTCCACGACCTCCGGGGCCAGCAGCGTCAGCCGCATGACCCGGCGCACCTGTGTCACGTCCGTGCCTTCGGCCTCGGCGATCTCGGCTACTGATGCCGCCCGCTGCTCATCCAGCAGGCGTTGCCAGTGGTGCGCCAGTCCGAGCGCCCGCATCAACGCGGTGTCCTGCGCGGCCGACCGGGCTTCCCGCTCCCGGGTGGCCTCGGACAGAAATTCCTGCGGCGCGTCCAAGGGCGTGATGACCTGCTTCTTCAGCCCCCGCTTCACCAGCGTCCAGGGCACGAAGGTTTCCAGTTGCACGCCGCCTGCCGGGTTCGGCAGTTGATAGGTGACCGGATCACCCTTGAACCGGCCCCGGTGCTTCTTGCTCATGCGTCCTCCTCAAAGCGCTTCACGATCTGGCGTTGCGCCTCCCAATCCACCGGCAGCGGGTTGCGCTGGAACCAGATCAGGTTCATCCGGCGCGGCTGCCGCCCGGCCATCAGCAGTTCGAGGATGTCAGGCGCGAGCAGGGTCAGGCGCATCAGCTCGTTGGGCACCGAGGGGTGCAGTCCTTCGGTCCGGGCAATGTCTGACCCACTCTTCATCACACCGGTGTCCACGAGGTGCTGCCAGTAGAAACCGCGTGCCACCCCCTCCAGCAGCGTCACATCGTGGACGTGACGGTCGTCGGCGGCCACGCGCCGCGCGCCCCGGCGACGAAATGTCAGGGGCACAAAGGTTTCCAGTGTGTCGTCCATCAGGCTTCGACCTCCACCAGTTCCGCGCCGATGCCCCTCGGGGCGAACTCGCCGATTAGGGCGTCCCAGCCCAGTTCCCGCCACTTCACCTTGATGCCCTGCACCTCGCCGACGTGGACGAGGTCGATGCGCTCGATCATCAGGTTGGCGATGCGGTGACGCTCGACCGGGAACAACTGATCCCACACGTCGTTGAGCCGTCCCATCGCCATCACCGTGGTGGCCTCGTCGATCTGGGCCCCATTGCGCTGGATGTGGCGCACCACCGATGCGATGGATTCCGGGCTGGTCAGCACCGTGCGGATCTGGGCCACCACCGCCGCCTCGATCTCAGGTGCAGGCAGGCGTTCGTAGCTCTTGCCCGGTGCTCCGAACCGGCTTTCCGACTTGGACACGTAGTAGTGGTACTTGCGCCCGTTCTTGCGCGAGTAGGTCGGGTACATCCGTTCGCCCGAGGGGGCGTACAGCAGGCCGCGCAGCAAGGCGTCGGTGCGCGACCGGATCTTGGTCTCCACCGACCGGGCGTGCCCATCCCTGGCCAGCACCGTGTGGACCTTGTCCCAAAGCTCCTGGTCGATGATCGGCGGGTGAGCGCCGGGGTACCAGTTCCCCTTGTGCGATAGCTCCCCCAGGTAGATGCGGTTGCGCAGCAGCTTGTGCAGGTACTTCTTGTCGATGCGTGTGCCGCTGCGGGTCTGGCCCTCCTGCGTCGTCCAGGCCTTGGTCGTGATGCCGTCGGCAGTGAGGCTGACGGCGATCTGGGTCGGCGAGCCGATGGTCAGCATCTCCTCGAAGATGCGACGCACCACCGCCGCCTCGGCCTCGTTGATGACCAACAGGCGGTTGTCGACGTCGTAACCCAGGGGCGGGACGCCGCCCATCCACATCCCCTTGCGCTTGGCGGCGGCAATCTTGTCGCGGATGCGCTCGCCGGTGACCTCGCGCTCAAACTGGGCGAAGGACAGCAGGACGTTGAGCATCAGCCGACCCATCGAGGTGGTGGTGTTGAACTGCTGGGTGACCGACACAAAGGACACCCCGTGGCGTTCGAACACTTCAACCATCTTGGAGAAGTCGGCCAAGCTGCGCGTCAGGCGGTCGATCTTGTAGACCACCACGATGTCGATCTGGCCGCGCTCGATGTCCGCCATCAGGCGTTTCAGCCCCGGCCGATCCGTGTTGCCGCCAGAGAAGCCGGGGTCGTCGTAGTCGTCGGCCACCGGAATCCAGCCCTCGGATCGCTGACTGGCGACGTAGGCGTGGCCCGCCTCCTTCTGCGCGTCGATGGAGTTGAACTCCTGGTCAAGCCGTTCATCCGAGGACACCCGGCAGTAGACGGCGCAGCGCTTGCGGGCCTTGGTGCTGGCAATCTCGCTCATCGCGCACCTCCCTTGCTCAGGCCAAAGAACAGCGGCCCCGACCAGTGCGCGCCCGTGATGTGGCGGGCCACCGCCGTCAGGCTCTTGAAGTTGCGCCCCTGGTACTCAAACAGCCCCTCGGCGGTGACTGTCACCCGATGTTCGCGCTCGCCCCATTCGCGCAGCAGGATCGTGCCCGGCGCGAAATCGAACTCGCGCGGCTTGGCCCGCAGCTTGATCTTGGAGTGTTTTGCGCCGATGGCTTCCAGGCGCTGCTTGGTCTCGGGCGCAAGGCCACCGAAGGCTTCCTCCTGCAGCTTGTAGGCGAGACGGGACTCGACGTGCGTGCGGTTGGGGTAGTCCGGGCGACGCGGGAAATACCGATCCCACACCGTCCAGAGCTCGGACATCGGCAGGCAGGCCAGCTCCGCAATCCGCGCGGCGACGGATGCTTGTTTCTCGTTCATCACAACTTCTCCTCTTGATAGGGGGTTGTATGAACGCGCTGGTCGGGCAGGAAGCCAAGGCCAACTTCTCTCTGTTTTGGTTCATCCGCAGCAAGGGTGCGGACGATGGCAGCCGCAAGGATGGCGGCGATTTCGCCAGCACGGGCGCTGGCGCTCATCTCCGTGGGAGATGCGAGTTCGAGGTTCTTCATGACGGCTCCGAGGAATTGCAACCGTCAGGGATAGTGAGCCTGATCTTCCGAAGCGGATGGCAACGCAGGGTAATCGTGACCGCCAGTCATGAATCCATTGCGCGTTAACGAAACAGTTGACAGAGTGCCTCTTGGCCTCTACCATCTGTCGTTAACTAATCACGCAATCAGGTCACAACCATGCCCTTTGGAGCATTCATCCGCAAGAAGCGCGAAGAGAAAGGCATTCAGATGAATGACTTTGCGCGCCAGCTGGAGATATCACCCGCCTACTGGTCGCGCATCGAGCGCGACATGGAAAAACCGCCCAAGGACGAGCTGATCCGTAAGGCGGCCGAGATCCTTGGAATCAGCGCCGACGACGCTTTCGTCGAGGCCAGTCGCCTGCCTCCCGACATCCGCGATGATGTTGGCAACCTGGTTCGGATGTACCGCCGGAACGTGACGGAGAAGAAGTGAATGGCGGTACTGACTCTCGACTACCGGTGCTGCGACCGGAAGCGCCCGCTGTACATCAAGCACATTGAGGTCGAACGCATCGCCGCGACCGCGCGCCAGCAACTGGTCGCGGACAGCATCGATGCCGTTTCTTTCGACGCGCTGCGGCAGATCTCCGGCCTGAAGATCAACGGCATCGACTTCGCGCTGGAGGTCAGCACCGACTACTCCGTGCATGACGAGCAAGGCAACCACGTCTTCGGCGTCTGTGAATTCGACCCCGCTATGCCCGACGCCGCGATGGTGTCCATCTCGCCCGTGGGTGAGAGTCTCAGCGAACTGCTGGCCCTCAGCACCTTGGCCCACGAGCTGGGCCACGCCGTGTTCGACGCCCCCGGCTGGGTTGTTCAGGGCAGCAAGGGTCCCGGGTTGTTCGATGACATCGAACCGACGATGCAACGCGCCTACCGCACCACGACGCCGGACAGCGACCACTTGTCCAAGTCACTATCTGCGAAGCCAACGACGGAAGAACACTTCGCCGAGCTGCGCGCCAACGAGTTCATGGGCTCCTTGCTGGTGCCTCGCCAACGCATCATCGCCGCCGTCGAAGAGCTTGCGCCCCAGCACGACATCACCATCCATCGCCATCCTTCAACCGATCCCGACCACCCCGGCACGGCCCTGCGCATCAAGGCGAACGGCGACCTGGGAGTCTTGGAGATGGATCGCTTCGAGAAAGCCTTGGCGACGCGCTTCGGTGTCAATCCACGGTTCATCCAAGTACGTCTGAACCGTTATGGCCTGACCACTCAGGAGGCCACGATGCGCTGACCAGGATCTACCGCCTGTGGAGCCGACCTCGCGTCGGCGTTTTTTGAATCATTCGATTAACTGTTCGCGCAATCGCGCACTTTGTCAAAGGAACTTGCCTATGCCAGCTGACCAAGCCTCAACAACAAAGAAAAGCACCAAGTTGGCGACGAGCCAGCCTGCAGCAAAACGTGCGCGTGAGCATCGATCCGATGAGGGCGCAAACATCCTGCCGAACGCAGAGAACTTCGTCAGCCTCGTGCGCAAGGTCGCGCGCCCCGGGCTGCTGGTGGATCTGCTCGAACGCGCCAGCGCGACGGCACTGCCGGAGTTGAAGGCATTGGCAGAAGCGGCCAAGGGCAAGTTGCCAGTCGAGTCGCGTCAGGCACTCTTTCATGCTGTCGGCAAATTGCCGGTGGCCGCCCAGTACAGCATCGAGTGTGCCGCCGAGCGAGTGATGCTCCTTGACGATGACTACGGGGCACAGGCCGTCTTGTCCCTGCTCAACGAAGAGCGTGCCGACGATGCCGCCATGCTGGCTGCGCCCAGCGACCGCTACAGCCGCGCCCTGTATCTGCACCTCTTGCAGGACTTTCCAGCGCAAGGCGCCCGCCGCGACGAACGCTTCGATCAGGCTGAGCATCTGCAAGTGATGCATCGTCAGTGGAAAAGCGACCACTACTCCAGCCACTACCTGGGCCCCAAGGGCGTCGTGCCGAAGAGTGGGATCGACGTTCAAGAGGTGTTGCGCACACGCATTGCCGAACTGTTCCCGAAGGTGCCGAAGGATCAAATCCTGATCGAGCAATTCACGCGCCGAGATCTGTCATGCGAACAGGGTGATGACGATGATTGCGAAGCCGGTCAGTCGGCGCTGTTGCACACGCTGACGGCGACCTTCAATGGCAAGACGGCCACGTTCCAGCAAGTGGCGAACGGGCATGTCGTCGACCACGAGGAACCCGCTGCGATGTCGGCCCGCTTCTCGTGGGAGCCGGATACTGGCTCACTCAGCGTGTTCTGCGAAGAACGGGAGGCGCGCCGCGAGCTGGCCACCGTCTTCCGTGATGTCGCGTTGGCGCACGAAGGCCAGATCGAGGACATGCCCATGCGGCAGTTCGACCTGCTCGGCTTTGCGACCTCCAAGATGCTGGACCGCCTCAAACGTGACCGGGTCGCAGGCATCGACGATATCTCGATCCTGCAGATCACGGTGGCCAAGCCGTTCGAGCAGACCTCAGAGTACGGCGGACGTGATGTGGTGCGGCAACTCTCCAGCAAGATGCAAATCACCCGCGACCGGCGCGACGGCCGCAACATCTATCAGGTTGCTTATGAGGACTATTGCGCCGAAGACCTGAGTCAGTACGCGCTTGTGCAGGTGAAGTTGGTCATGAGGATGTCCAAGACGCCACACCGCAAGGCGCACAACGTCGCTGTCCAGATCACCGCGCCGAACGGGCTGAACGACAAGAGCAGGACCGACGACGACCGCAAGCGCGTGCAGGAACAGCTCATCAAGATCGGCGTGCTGAGCCAGTTCTGAGGAGGACGCCGATGACGTCGCCGCATTTGAGCTTTTTCCTCGCGCTGGACAACCTCCCACGACTCGACGAATCAGTGCTGGCCGACAGGCTCGGGCGCGACCACCAGCAGTTTCTTCAGCGGCGCTGGATCGTGCCCGCAGGCCATCTCACCCATGTGATGGTGCCGTTTCTCGATTCCGAACAGGAAGTCGAAATCGATGTCGATGAGGACGCCGGTCGCTACAGCTACTGCAGTCCGCTGAACGGCAGAACCATCGTCCAACCGCTGGCGGGGATTGCCCTCTATTCCATCCAGATGGATTCCTGGCTCGCAGATCTGGCGGCGCTGATCGGCATTGAGGAGCGGCGACGCTCGAGCCAGATCTGCCGGACACCGAATCACCTGTGGCACCTCGGTGAGCAGCGAATCGCTGGCACGCACGATTTCGCACCGGTGTTCGTTGGCCGAGCATGGTCACGCGCACCGCAGGACAAGATCACCGCAGTCCTTGCCGACACCGTGTGGCCGCGTGGTGGCGTTGTTCTGTGCCCAAGGCGAACCAATGCTTCGCTGCCACGTGACCACACGCTGCGCGGCTTCGATGAGTTCGTCCGCGTGACCGATGGCGCAGATGCGTTCGACACCGATGCCTTTGATCGTGTCCTGCGCGGCTACGCAACCAACGTGGGTGAGCCGGAACCGGTGCAGTTCTTCAATGGCAAGCGGCTCAAGCTCCCGCACATGGCGTCGTCCATCGAACTCACCGAAGCGCGCGCCAAGATCATCAAGCTGATGTGGGGGACCGAAGGAAGTGCCCCGCCCGTGATGTCGTGGAAAGAGGTGAATGGTTCCGTCACCGTCAACACCGGCTTCCAATCCTTCGACGATGCCTTCGGCGACAAAGTAGCGCGTGAGGAGGTGATCGAGTGGGTTTCGCACGGTAAATACCGGGTTAGGCGCAACACATAAACGCCCCCATAAATCGAGCCAGACACGGCCCATAAACCCGTGCGGAGACTGCGATGTGCCCATTTCATACAGGAGGCACATCGAAATGCAAACCTACTTCACCAACGCAACATCTGGCCAGACTCCGGCCAAACCCGGTGCGCCACAGCGCATCGCCCTTGACGAAAACGAGCTGGCCATCCGCTGGGGGCTTTCCGTCAAGACCCTGCGCCGCTGGCGGCAGGAACAACTCGGCCCGGTCTTCTGCAAGCTCGGTGCCCGCGTCACCTACCTGATCTCCGAGGTCGAAGCCTTCGAGCGTCGCGTTTCGCGGCACTCGACCTTCACTCGTGCATACCAGTGAGGAGAGCGGCCATGAGCGATCTGACCATCTTTCCCGCCGACCTCGCTGCCATGAGCACCGCCCAGTTGGTGGCGCTGCCGATCACCGATTTCGTCGCTGCCGAGCGCAATGTCGACGAGGCCACTGCTTACCTCAAGCAGCTGCGTGCCAAGCTGGATGCCGCCAAGCTCCAGCGCTACGGCGAGCAGGCCCGTAGCGCGCTGCGGGATTCCGGCCGCGACTTCGGAACCGCCCACGTCAGCGACGGTGCGCTGCACGTGAAGTACGAGCTCCCCAAAAAGGTGACCTGGAGCCAGACCATCCTCAAGGAGATGGCCGAGCGTATTGCCGCCTCAGGCGACAAGGTCGAGGACTACATCGACATCAAGTTGTCGGTGTCCGAGTCCCGCTACACCAACTGGCCCACGGCGCTGCAGGAGCAATTTGCGGCTGCGCGCACGGTCGAGGAAGGCAAGCCGAGCATCACCCTGACGCTCGATGGGGGTGCCGCATGAAGAAGCTCCCCATCGTGTCCGCAATCGAGCGGATGGCCGAGCGCAAGGGCGTGAAGCTGCTGATGCTGGGCAAGTCTGGCATCGGCAAAACCACGCGGCTCAAGGACCTCGACCCGGCCACCACGCTGTTCCTCGACATCGAGGCCGGTGATTTGGCGGTGGCCGACTGGCCGGGCGACACCATCCGTCCGGCTTCGTGGCCGGAGAGCCGCGACTTCTTCGTGTTCCTCGCGGGCCCGGACAAGTCGCTGCCGCCTGAGAGCGCCTTCTCGCAGGCTCACTACGACCACGTCATCGAAAAGTTTGGTGATCCGACACAGCTCGAGCGCTACCAGACCTTCTTCCTCGACTCGATCACGCAGCTGTCCCGCCAGTGCTTCGCGTGGTGCAAGACGCAGCCGGGTGCCGTCAGCGACCGCTCGGGCAAGCCTGACCTACGCGCGGCCTATGGCCTGCTCGGCCAGGAAATGATCAGCGCATTGACCCACTTGCAGCACGCACGCGGCAAGAACGTGGTGTTCGTGGCGATCCTCGACGAGCGGCTCGATGACTACAACCGCAAGGTGTTCGTCCCGCAGATCGAAGGCAGCAAAACCAGCCTGGAGCTGCCCGGCATCGTCGACGAGGTTGTGACGCTGGCCGAGATCAAGGCCGAGGACGGCAGCACCTACCGCGCCTTCGTCACCCACACCGTCAATCCCTACGGCTTTCCGGCCAAAGACCGCAGCGGTCGCCTCGACCTGCTGGAGCCGCCGCATCTCGGCGCGCTGATCGCCAAGTGCGCAGGCGCTTCCGCCGTGCCTGCCAGCGCCGCCACCCCCGCACACATCGAATCTCAGGAGTAATCGCAATGACCGCATGGAATGACTTCAACGACGCCGACGCCCAGCAATCCGGCTTTGATCTGATCCCCAAGGGCACCGTTGTCCCGGTGCGCATGACCCTCAAGCCCGGTGGCTATGACGACCCGTCGCAGGGCTGGGGCGGCGGCTACGCCACCGAATCTTTCGAGACCGGCTCGATCTACCTTGCCGCCGAATTCGTGGTCACCTCTGGTGACCACGCCAAACGCAAGATGTGGTCGAACATTGGCCTGCACTCCAAGAAGGGTCCGACCTGGGGCCAAATGGGGCGCAGCTTCATTCGCGCGGCGCTCAACAGTGCCCGCAACGTTCATCCGCAGGACAACAGCCCACAGGCTTCTTCTGCGCGCCGCATCCAGGGCTTCCATGAACTGGATGGCCTGGAGTTCCTCGCCCGCGTCGACATCGAGAAGGACGGCAAGGGCCAGGACCGCAACGTGGTCAAAGTGGCGGTCGAACCCGATCACCCCGACTACGCCAAGTTGATGGGTGTGCCGACCAAGGCTTCGGGCGGCGGATCTTCCGGGGCTCCGGCGCAGGCAGCACCCGCGTACCAAGCACCGGCTCCGCAACGCGCACCCGTGACGGGCAAACCGTCGTGGGCGCAGTGAGGGAGATTGCCATGAACGCATCCATGCTCACTGCCAGCCACTACGGCGTCGTGCATTTCGGCGATCTCGACTGCGAGGCGGTCGTGCTCACCACCGGCGAGCGCGGCTACGTCCGCAAGGAACTGGCCAAGCTCCTCGGTTTTCACGAATCGCACAAGGGTGGCCGTTTCGCCCGTTTTCTGGCTGACATTGCACCTAACTCATTGTCTCTATTGGAGAAATCATCCGGGCCGATTCTGCTGCCATCGGGACGCCAGACCCAGTTCTTCCCTGCAGGCATCATCGCGGACGTGGCCACCTCCGTGGTGGACGCAGCCATTGCAGGCACGCTGCACCGCGCACGCCAGGGCATCGTCGGTAACTGCCTGACGATCATGCGCGCTCTTGCCACCACTGGCGAGGTCGCGCTGATCGACGAGGCCACTGGCTACCAGCACCACCGCGCACCGGATGCGCTGCAGGAGCTGATCTCCAAGTTGCTGCGCCAGTCCTGCGCATCGTGGGAGCGCCGCTTCCATCCGGACTACTACCGCGCCATCTATCGGTTGTTCGGCTGGAAGTACCAGGGCCACGACCAGAACCCTCCGCACGTCGTCGGCCAGATCACGCTGCGCTGGGTCTACGGGCCGGTGCTGCCAGAAGACTTGCTGGGCGAGATCCGCAATCGCAAGGGCATCTCGCAGAAGCACCACCAGTGGCTGTCCGATCAGGGACTTGCGCATCTGGAATCGCAGATTCACGCCGTCACGGCGATTGCGCGCAGCTCGATGAGCTACCCCGACTTCAAGCGCCGCTGCGAAGCCGCTTTCGCTGGTGCTGCCCTGCAGTTGGGCCTGCTGCTCGATGAACTCGAGGAGGGGGCGTGAAATGCTGGGTCTGCAAACGACAGGCCCGGGGCTACGGCCACACCGACAACCGCCACGGTGTGGGCGATCCCCGGCGCTATCCCATCGACTGGGTGTTCTGCTCGCGTCGCTGCCAGGACGCATTTCACGCGCTGTACGGCAACTGGCAGCGGGCCAAGGAAGGTCGCATCGACAAGACGGAGGTCGCCATGATTGATCCGTCTGATGTCGAACTAGCCGCAATGCGTCATTGCCTCAAGGCCTTCGGCGAGGCAGCGGGCGAGATCGGCTTCACCAAGCCGCTGGGCGACTACTCCGAAGCCGAAGCTCTGCGGGTAATCGACGCCATCGTCACTTGCTGGTCGGACGCAATGGTCGCGCACCACGAGTCCAGCAAGTTTCCGCCCGTGCGGGGCTTGCCGCCCACGCCCGATCCGCTGGCACCCGATGCCGCCAATCCGTTCGCGGATCTGGAGGACGACCTGCCCTGGGAAGAACCGAGGGGGAAGAAGCCATGATGGACTTCAATTCCTCATCGAGCATCGCGGGCCAGGTCACCGCCTTGGTCGACGCCGGGTTGCAGCAGGCCCGCGCCCGTCAGTCTGAGCGCCAGTACCTCGGGGCCTCGCGCCTCGGAGTGGCCTGCAAGCGCGCGCTGCAGTTCGAGTACGCCAAGGCTCCCATCGACCACGGGCGGGACACCCCGGGCCGGATGCTGCGCATCTTCGAGCGTGGCCATGTCATGGAGGACTGCATGGTCGCGTGGCTGCGGGACGCAGGTTTTGACTTGCGCACCCGAAAGGCCGATGGCGAGCAGTTCGGCTTCTCGGTGGCCGATGGTCGCCTGCAGGGACACGTCGACGGCGTCGTCGTTGGGGGCCCCGAGGGCTTCGCCTATCCCGCGTTATGGGAGTGCAAGTGCCTGGGCAACAAGTCCTGGAGCGATCTGGAGAAAAAGGGCTTGGCCATCTCCAAGCCCATCTACGCCGCGCAAGTGGCGATTTACCAAGCCTATCTCGAACTGCACGAGCACCCGGCGATCTTCACGGCGCTCAACGCCGACACGATGGAGATCTACACCGAGCTCGTGCCCTTTGACGCGGCGCTGGCCCAACGCATGTCGGATCGGGCAGTGAAGGTCATCACGGCGACCAAGGCTGGCGAGCTTCTGCCACGCGCCTTCCACGACCCGACCCACTTCGAATGCCGGATGTGCGCGTGGCAAGACCGCTGCTGGAGGACAACATGAGCAACGACACGCAATTCATCGGTGGCGTCGAACCGATGATCGACGCCAAGCAGGCCGCTGCCGCACTGCGACTGCCGTACTACTGGTTTGCTGATCCGCAGATGCGCAGCAAGTACAAGATTCCCCACTACCTGATGGGCGGTCTGGTGCGCTATCGACCATCAGAACTGTCGGCGTGGGCCGCGCGCAGCACTGCCGCGCAGGGGCGCAACGGGGACGCCGATGGTGAGGAGGCCGAATGACGCTCGACTTCAACGACATCGCGCCACTGCCCGACCCCACCCGCCTCACCCTCGGCGATGCCGAACGCGAAGAACTGCGTGCCGAACTGCTCGCGCGTCTTGAATCCGTTCTGATCACCTTATTCCCGGCGGGCAAGAAGCGCCGTGGCAAGTTCCTGATCGGCGACGTGCTGGGTAGTCCCGGCGACAGCCTCGAGGTGGTGCTCGATGGCGAGAAGGCTGGACTGTGGACAGATCGCGCCACCGGCGACGGTGGCGACATCTATGCACTGATTGCCGCGCACCTCGGTATCGACGTGCCGGGCGACTTTCCGCGCGTGCTCGACGCCGCTGCCGATCTGATCGGACGCTCGCGTTCCGCACCAGTACGCAAGGCCAACAAGAAGGACGTGCCGGTCGACGAACTCGGCCCCGCCACCGCGAAGTGGGACTATCTCGACGCCCAAGGCCATCTCATCGCCGTCGTCTACCGCTACGACCCACCCGGACAGAAGAAGCAGTTCCGGCCCTGGGATGCGAAGCGGCGCAAGATGGCACCGCCCGACCCGCGTCCGCTCTACAACCAGCCAGGGATGACCAGTACCGCGCAGGTGGTGCTGGTCGAAGGCGAGAAGTGCGCGCAGGCCCTGATCGACGCGGGCATCGTGGCCACCACGGCGATGCACGGCGCGAACGCTCCGGTCGAAAAGACCGACTGGTCGCCATTGGCCGGAAAGGCCGTGCTGATCTGGCCCGACCGCGACAAGCCGGGCTGGGAGTACGCCACGCAGGCGGCACAGGCCATCTTGTCGGCGGGGGCCAAATCCTGCCACGTTCTCTATCCGCCCGAAGAGGCTGCAGAGGGCTGGGACGTGGCCGATGCCATCGCCGAGGGCTTTGATGTCGCCACATTCCTCACCCACGGGCCGCGCCTGCAGATGCACGACGTGGCCGATGACGTTGATCCACTCGTTAGCAGCGACGAATCCGTCTGGGGTACGGAGGACGCGCTGGCGCTGTCCTTCACGCGCCGCTACCACCGCGACTGGCGCTACGTGGCTGGCTGGGGCAAGTGGCTGGTCTGGGACGGGCAACGCTGGCGCACCGAGGACACGCTGGCGGCCACGGACTTGATCCGCAGCGTCTGCCGCCAGACGGCTGTGCGCGCCGACAACCCCAAGGTCGCCGCCAAATTGGCCAGCGCAGGAACGGTCGGCGGTGTGGAGCGCCTGGCGCGTGCTGATCGCAGGCACGCGGCCACCACCGACGAATGGGATGCAGATCCGTGGTTGCTCAACACGCCGGGCGGTGTGGTCGATCTCAAGACAGGCCGGATGCGCCCGCACGAGCGCGCCGACCGGATGACCAAGATCACCACAGCCACGCCGAGTGGCGACTGCCCGACCTGGAGGCAGTTCATCGACGAGGTCACGGGTGGCGACAAGGAGTTGCAGTCCTACCTGCAACGGATGGTCGGTTACGCACTGACCGGGTCGACGCAAGAGCACGCGCTGTTCTTCCTGTACGGCACAGGCGCGAACGGCAAGTCGGTGTTCGTCAACACGCTGGCCACCATCCTGGGTGATTACGCGACCAACGCGCCGATGGACACCTTCATGGAAACGCGCACCGACCGGCACCCGACCGATATGGCGGGACTGCGCGGCGCGCGCTTCGTGGCGGCCATCGAAACCGAGCAGGGAAAACGCTGGGCCGAGTCCAAGCTCAAGAACCTCACCGGTGGGGACAAGATCTCGGCGCGCTTCATGCGCCAGGACTTCTTCGAGTTCTTCCCGCAGTTCAAGTTGTTCGTGGCGGGCAACCACAAGCCTGCCATTCGCAATATCGACGAGGCGATGAAACGCAGGCTGCACCTGATCCCTTTCACGATCACCGTGCCGCCCGAGCGCCGCGACAAGAACCTGCAACAGAAGCTCTTGGCCGAACGTGACGGCATCCTCGGGTGGGCCGTGCAGGGCTGTCTCGACTGGCAGCGCCACGGACGACTCTCTCCACCGCAGCGCGTGGTGGACGCCACCGAGGAGTATTTCGAAGCCGAGGACGCCCTGGGTCGCTGGCTCGATGAGCGCTGCGTGCGCGAGCCCAACGCCAAGTCATTGACCGCCGAGTTGTTCAACGACTGGAAGCAGTGGGCTGAAGCTTCTGGCGAGTTTGTCGGCGCACAACGCCGCTTTTCCGATCTGCTCATCACGCGTGGGTTGGACAAATGGCGCAACGGGATGGGCGTGCGCGGGTTCCAGGGCATTGGCCTCAAGCACCCGCCGACCCCTGCCTACACCCCCTACGCGGACGACTGACCCCATGAAAACCACGCGGTCTGACGCAGCTGACGCAGTTTGTCGTAACCCCTACGCGTGCGCGTGTGCGCGCGCCTCATGGAGAGTTTCGTCACGAAGTGTCAGCTGCGTCAGATCCGCACCGGATAAGGACTGACACCATGACCACGACCATCCTCGCCCTCGATCTGGGCACCACCACCGGCTGGGCACTGCGCGGCAGCGACGGCCACATCACGAGCGGCTCCGAGAGCTTCCGGCCGCAGCGCTTCGAAGGCGGCGGAATGCGCTTCCTGCGCTTCAAACGCTGGCTCACCGAACTGAAGGCCGTCACCAGTGGCATCGACTGCCTGCACTTCGAAGAGGTGCGTCGCCACGTCTCGACCGATGCTGCCCACGCCTACGGCGGTTTCCTTGCCACGCTCACGGCGTGGTGCGAGCATCACCATATCCCGTACCAGGGCGTGCCAGTCGGCACGATCAAGAAGCACGCGACCGGCAAGGGCAACGCCAGCAAGGATGAGATGGTGGCATCCGTCCGGGCGCGTGGCCACGCTCCGGTTGATGACAACGAAGCCGATGCCCTAGCACTGCTGCACTGGGCCATCGAGACGCAGGAGGTGTGACGTGAAGATACCCGCCTACCGTTACCGCTGCCCCCTTGGACGTCTCGATGACCGTGATGACCCAGAAGACATCAAACGCCAGGGCTGGCGCGACCAGCACATCCTGGTGGTCAACGCATCCGATGAACGTCTGGACTTTATCGAGCGAGAGATCGTGCGCCGCATTGGCGAACGCTTGTACGGAGGGGCTCGTCATGGCTGAATGGACGATTGAGGATGTAGCGGCCCGCTTCGAGGAGGCCGCCAGCACCGGACGACGCCTGCCCCCTGTGCGTGTGCAGGGCTACTTCAACACATGGCCCGTCATCGTGCGCAAGGAGTGGGAGACGTTCGCAGCTGACGAGCACGTCTACCGACCGTTCCCCCCCACCCCCGATGCCATCGATCGCATGCTGGAGACGATGAAGTGGGTGCAGTGGTTGGAGGTCGAGCAACGACATCTGGTGTGGATGCGTGCCAAGCGCTACGGCTGGCGGGACATCACGATCCGCTTTGCCTGCGACCGCACGACGGCGTGGCGTCGCTGGCAGCGGGCGCTGGAGATCGTGGCCGAGAAGCTCAACAGCGAAGGCATCCGTGCGCCCTCCAAAATCGTAGGCCAAGCAGGGTAATGCTTGCCGCGTTTGTCCTTCGTTTCCTGCGTTTGTCCCTTTTGATGCTCGCCGAGGCTGCAACAAATCACCCCGGTCGGGGGTAGTATTTCAGCTATCTTCTGGACAGCGGTGACGGTTAGGCGAGCGGCCCGAGGCAAAAGGGGTCCTTCCTTCCCGAATCGCAATGCGGGGGGCGCGAGCGCGACGCTTTTTTAGCGTCAGGTCGCGGACAAGGTTACCAGTCCGCCAGGTTACCGCCCCGGTTACCACCCCCAGGCGCAGTTACCACCCCACCAGAATCTTCATTCAACCAACCCGCCCTGCGGCAACGCTTGGCGGGTTTTGCTTTTGGGACTTCCACTTTGAACACGCTCAACGTCGAGTACCGCAAGGTCGAGGCGCTGATTCCCTACGCCCGCAATCCGCGCACGCACGCCGAAAGCCAGATCGCCAAGATCGCGGCCAGCATCGTCGAGTACGGCTGGACGAACCCGATCCTCGTCGACGGCGACAACGGCATCATCGCCGGGCACGGGCGTTTGGCCGCTGCGCGCAAGCTCGGCCTGGATCAGGTGCCGGTGATCGAACTGGCCCATCTAACCGTCGCGCAGAAGCGGGCACTCGTGATCGCCGACAACCGGCTGGCACTGGATGCGGGCTGGGACGAAGAAATGCTCGCCCTGGAACTGGCTGAGCTGTCCGACGCGGGATACGACCTCGCTCTGACCGGCTTCGAGGATGCCGAGATCGAGGCACTGCTCACCAGTGCGGCGGCCGTCGCAGATGATGAATCAGAGTCCGAAGCCGACGAGCCTGACGCGGCTGACGACGTGCCGGAAGCACCCGTCGTGGCAGTGTCCCGGCCGGGCGATGTCTGGGCGATTGGCCCGCACCGCCTGATCTGTGGTGACGCCACCGACCGGGACGTGGTCGCTGCGCTGATGCAGGGTGAAGTCTCTCGCCTGTGCTTCACCTCGCCGCCCTACGGCAACCAGCGCGACTACACCTCGGGCGGCATCTCCGATTGGGACGGCCTGATGCGCGGCGTGTTCGCACACCTGCCGATGGCAGGCGACGGTCAGGTGTTGGTCAACCTGGGCCTCATCCACCGCGACAACGAGGTCATCTCGTATTGGGACGCTTGGCTGGGCTGGATGCGCCAGCAGGGCTGGCGGCGCTTTGCGTGGTACGTCTGGGACCAGGGGCCGGGGATGCCCGGCGACTGGGCAGGCCGCTTCGCGCCGAGCTTCGAGTTCGTCTTCCACTTCAACCGGGAGAGCCGTAAGCCGAACAAGATCGTCCCCTGCAAGCACGCAGGCCAGGAATCCCACCTGCGCGCCGACGGGTCGTCCACCGCGATGCGCGGCAAGGATGGCGAGGTGGGCGGCTGGACGCACAAGGGGCTGCCGACGCAGGACACGCGCATCCCCGACAGCGTGATCCGCGTGATGCGCCACAAGGGCAAGATCGGTCAGGACATCGACCACCCCGCCGTGTTCCCGGTGGCGCTGCCGGAGTTCGTCATCGAGGCCTATACGGATGCGGGCGACATCGTGTTCGAACCCTTCGGCGGCAGCGGCACAACGATGCTGGCCGCCGAGCGCACCGGTCGGATCTGCCGCAGCGTGGAAATCGCCCCGCAGTACGTGGACGTCGCCATCAAACGCTTCCAGCAGAATCATCCCGGGGTGCCGATCACCCTGATCGCCACCGGCCAGTCCTTCGAGCAAGTAGTCGCCGAGCGCGCCGCCACCGTTAATGCCGAGGTGCTGACATGAGCTGGCTGGCCGACAAGATCGAGCAATGGCCGACTGCCAAGCTGCTGCCCTACGCCCGCAACGCGCGCACCCATTCCGAGGAGCAGGTGGCGCAGATCGCCGCCAGCATCGCCGAGTTCGGATTCACCAATCCGATCCTGGCGGGCAGCGACGGCATCATCGTCGCAGGCCACGGTCGTCTCGCCGCCGCCCAGAAGCTGGGTCTGGAACGGGTACCGGTGGTCGTGCTCGATCACCTGACGCCGACCCAGCGCCGGGCTCTGGTCATTGCGGACAACCGCATCGCAGAGAACGCAGGCTGGGACGATGCGATGCTAAGGATCGAACTGGAAGCCTTACAACTCGAAGGCTTCGATCTGGACATCACCGGCTTCGACGCCGACGCTCTGGCCGAACTGATCGCAGGAGACGAGCCGGACAACGAGGGTCAGACGGATGAGGATGCGGTGCCCGAGGTCAGCGAGACACCCATCTCGCGTCCGGGCGATCTCTGGATCATGGGCCAGCACCGACTGCTGTGCGGCGACTCGACCGTGGCCGAGAGCTACGAGCGGATGATGCAGGGCGACCTGGCGGACATGGTCTTCACCGACCCGCCGTATAACGTGAACTACGCCAACAGTGCCAAGGACAAGATGCGCGGCAAGGATCGCGCGATCCTGAACGACAACCTGGGTGACGGCTTCTACGACTTCCTGCTGGCAGCGCTGACGCCCACCGTCAGGCATTGCCGGGGCGGTATCTATGTGGCGATGTCCTCCAGCGAACTGGATGTGCTGCAGGCCGCCTTCCGCGCCGCCGGTGGCAAATGGTCGACCTTCATCATCTGGGCCAAGAACACCTTCACCCTGGGGCGCGCCGACTACCAGCGCCAGTACGAGCCGATCCTCTACGGATGGCCCGAGGGGGCGACACGCCACTGGTGTGGTGACCGCGACCAGGGGGACGTCTGGAACATCAAGAAGCCGCAGAAGAACGACCTGCACCCGACGATGAAGCCGGTGGAGTTGGTCGAGCGTGCTATCCGCAATTCGAGCCGACCCGGCAACGTGGTTCTCGACCCGTTCGGTGGCTCTGGAACCACGCTGATTGCTGCCGAGAAGTCAGGCCGCTCTGCGCGACTGATCGAACTCGACCCGAAGTACGTGGATGTGATCGTGCGCCGGTGGGAGGAGTTCACTGGTAAGCAGGCCACCCGCGAGGCGGATGGCGCGGTGCTTGATCAGGCGGCCAGCGATTCCTCGACGATCTCGCAGTGAATCACAAAGCCCGTCAGGTAAGGCAGGCCGCGCGGGATGCCGTATTGCTTGCTGGTTTGACGGCCAATCGTCCAGCCCATCCAACGCTGGGTGGCTGCGTTGATCGCGTCCGCCAGGGCCTTACCCTCGTAAAGCCCGTTCTGGACGTCGTCGGCAAAGTGGCGACCGTGGCGGCTGTCGAGGAAGACCCTGACCGATTCGAGCGGCTGGCTGGTGGCGTCCGAGATGGCGGCCATTGCCAGGGGCCAAGCCGTGCTGGCGTGTTCGTTCATCGTGCCCCAAAAGCCCCAGGCTTCGTTCTGGGTGGCGGGGATCTGCGTGGTGGTGTTCATCTCTGGCTCCTTCGGGTTGATCGTTGCGACACCCGTAGTAACGCGCTGTTCGATTGAGAAGCCAAGCGCCGCTTGGCCTCTTTCTCGATCATTCTGGTCAGGCGATGCGGTACACCCGCTCGCTGCCCTGCGGCTTTTCCGACACGATGGTCAGGCCCAGCTTCTTCTTGAAGGCCCCGGCAAAGGTGCCGCGCACTGTGTGTGCCTGCCAACCGGTGGCGGTGCAGATCTGGCCGATGGTTGCGCCTTCGGGGCGTTGCAGCATCCGGATCACTTCGGCTTGCTTGCTGTTGTCGCGGGTGCGCGGCTTGGCCCACGTTGCTTCGGCGGCGGTTACGGCGGCTTCCAGTTCGGGATCGCTCGCGGCGGCTGGCCCGCCTTCAGCATTGGCGATGATCTGGTCGAGATTGGCTTCGAATTGACCGATGCCTGTCTTGTTCACGCCGGGGCGCGACATTCCCAGTGCGTCGTAGCCCTCGGCGGCGACGAACCAGTCGGTGCCGTCGGTGGTGATCAGGGCACGGTTGAACATCCCGTCGAGCACTTTCTTGCGCGCGCCGCCTTTGATGTTGTCGGGGAACCAGTCGATCTTGCCAGCGCTGGTGTTGATGGCCTTGGCCAGGATGGCGTGCTGGGCCGGGGTCAGGTTGGTGGTGGTCATGGGCTGCTCCTTCGGGGGTGGTGGATGACGATGTGATGAACGCGCTGTCAGGGACTGAAGCCAAGCGCTTTCTGCTTGGCTTGGCGGCTTTCCCGTCAGTCCTTGGCGATTTCCCCTTCCGTGGCCTTCGGGCTCGATGCGCCAAATTCGACGCCCGCCTTGAAGGCCGCTTCCAACGCGTCCTTGAGGCACCACACCGCCGTGTCGTGGAAGTCGAGGCTGTCGGCGTTGCGGGTTTGCAGGGTTTCGATGCCGAGATGCTTCTGGGCGATGAGTGTGAGGATGGTGTCGATCTGGCTCATGGCGTTTTCCTTTCGGGATTGGTTGGCGTGACGTGATGAACGCGCTGTTCTCGATGGAAGCCAAGCTAAATCTGCGGACATGACGAACAAATGATTGAAGGTGACGATGGGACTCTCCATTCGCGCCTACGCGCGCCACCGTGGCGTGTCGCACGTGGCCGTGAAGAAGGCCATCGACACCGGGCGGATCACACCGCTGCCAGACGGCACGATTGATCCGGATACCGCCGACGCGCAGTGGGCACAAAACACATTGCAACCCCGCAAGGCGGCAGCGCCGGAGAAGGTCAGTCCCTCGAAGGCGCGCGTACTGCCCGAGCGTGAGGTGCCCGAACCCGGCACCCCACCGTTGTCGACGGGCGGGACATCGCTGCTACAGGCACGCACCGTCAACGAAGTGCTCAAAGCCCAGCTCAATAAGGTGGAGCTGGCGCACCGCAAGAAGGAACTGGTGGATCGGGCGCAGGCCGTGGCCCACGTGTTCAAACTTGCGCGCATCGAGCGCGACGCGTGGTTGAACTGGCCCGCGCGTATCTCGGGGCAGATGGCATCCACGCTCGGTGTCGATGCGCACCAGATGCACGTGGCCCTGGAGGCTGCCGTGCGCGAGCACCTGATTGAGCTGGGCGAGCTGCGCCCGCGCGTGGATTGATGACGATGGACTACGAAGGCGCGCAGGAGATCGAACGGGCGTGGCGCGACGGGCTTGCTCCCGACCCGCTGCTCACGGTATCGGAATGGTCAGATCGCCACCGGATGCTCTCCAGCAAGGCGTCTGCCGAGCCGGGGCGCTGGCGTACCAGCCGCACGCCGTACCTCAAGGCCATCATGGATTGCCTGTCGCCGACCTCGCCGGTCGAGCGTGTGGTGTTCATGAAGGCAGCGCAGCTCGGTGCGACCGAGATGGGGTCGAACTGGATCGGCTATGTCATCCACCACGCGCCGGGGCCGATGATGGCGGTCTGGCCGACGGTGGAGATGGCCAAGCGCAACTCCAAGCAGCGGATCGATCCGCTGATCGAGGAGTCAGCCGCGTTGGCCGAACTGATCGCACCGGCGCGCAGCCGCGACTCGGGCAACACGATCCTGGCCAAGGAGTTCCGGGGCGGCGTGCTGGTGATGACCGGTGCTAACAGTGCGGTGGGCTTGCGCTCGATGCCGGTGCGCTACCTGTTCCTCGACGAGGTGGACGGCTACCCCCTGGACGTCGAGGGCGAAGGCGACGCGATCTCGCTGGCCGAGGCGCGCACGCGCACCTTTGCCCGGCGCAAGATCTTTATCGTGTCGACGCCGACGATCTCGGGGGCCTCGGCCATCGAACGCGAATACGAGGCCAGCGACCAGCGCCGCTACTTCGTGCCGTGCCCACACTGCAACCACCCGCAATGGTTGCGCTTCGAGCAACTGCGCTGGGACAGGGGGCAACCGGAAACCGCCGCATACATCTGCGAGTCCTGCGACACCGCGATTTCCGAGCATCACAAGACGTGGATGCTGGAGCGTGGCGAATGGCGTTCGATGGCACAGGGCAAGACGGCTGGCTTTCACCTGTCGTCGCTCTACAGCCCCGTTGGCTGGCGATCCTGGCGTGACATCGCTGCGGCGTGGGAAGCCGCCGTCAACAAGGAGTCGGGATCGGCCGCCGCGATCAAGACTTTCAAGAACACCGAGCTGGGCGAGACCTGGGTCGAGGAAGGCGAAGCGCCCGACTGGCAACGGCTGGTCGAGCGCCGCGAGGACTATTCCGTGGGCACCGTGCCACTGGGCGGCCTGCTGTTGGTGGGTGCGGCCGACGTCCAGAAGGATCGCATCGAGGCCTCGATCTGGGCCTTTGGGCGCGGTAAGGAGTCCTGGCTCATCGAGCACCGAGTCCTGATGGGCGATACCGCACGGGACGCGGTGTGGAAGGCGCTGGCCGCGATGCTGGCCGAGAACTGGACGCACGCCTCGGGGGGGGCGATGCCACTGGCGCGCTTCGCGCTGGACACCGGCTTTGCCACGCAGGAGGCTTACGCCTTCGTGCGAGCCTGCCACGATCCGCGCGTGATGGCGGTCAAGGGCGTGCCGCGCGGTGCCGCACTGATCGGCACACCGACAGCCATCGATGTGTCGCAGGGTGGCAAGAAACTGCGCCGAGGCATCAAGGTGTTCACGGTGGCGGTTGGGATCGCCAAGCTGGAGTTCTACAACAACCTGCGCAAGAGCGCGGATGTGGGCGAGGACGGCTCGACCCCGGTGTTTCCAGCCGGGTTCGTCCATTTGCCCAAGATCGACGCCGAGTTCATCCAGCAGCTCTGCGCCGAGCAACTGATCACGCGCCGCGACCGCAACGGATTCCCGGTGCGCGAATGGCAAAAGATGCGAGAGCGCAACGAAGCGCTCGACTGCTACGTCTACGCCCGCGCCGCCGCATCGGCGGCGGGACTGGACCGCTTCGAGGATCGCCACTGGCGGGAGTTGGAGCGTCAACTTGGGGTAGCGCCCCCACCGGATGCGCCACCGCCCATTCACAACATCGAATTGAACGAGGCCACCCCCAGCGGTGGCCTCGCTGCTTCTGGAACCCGCAATACCGGTCGACGCGTCATCCGAAGCCGTTGGCTTCGCTGATGGCCGTAGCCTTCAAACCAAGGAGAACAAATGAGTCTTGCCACCCGTATCGAGAGCCTGGTCATCAGGGTCGCCCAGGAGTTCAACGACGTCCGGGCGACGGCGGGAAACCTAGCCAGCCTGTCCACCACCGACAAGTCGAGTCTGGTCGCGGCGATAAACGAACTGAAGGCGGCGGTACTCTCCGCAACCGCCATCGACGACAACCAGATCGCCACCTCAACCACCTACTCGTCGAACAAGATCGTGTCGCTGCTCGACGCGCTCAAGGCCGACATCCTCGGTGGAGCAGACGCCGCCTACGACACCCTGGTGGAGATCCAGCAGTTGCTGCAGAACGGCACTACGGGCCTGGACGCGCTCCTCGCTGCCGTCAATCTGCGGGTGCGGTACGACGCGGCGCAAACCCTGACCGTTGCCGAGCAACTTCAGGCGCGCACCAACATTGGCGCGGTTGCGGCCGTCGATGTTGGCAACACCGACACGGACTTCGTCGTGATCTTCGACGGGGCGCTGGCCTGATGAGCCTCGCGTCCAGCATCGCCGCCCTGGCTGCGCGCATCGGCTTCGAGGTCAAGACCAAGATCGACGCCACGCACCCTGGACTTGCTCGGGTGTGGGTGAGCTTTGGCTACGTGGGCGGTCAGATCGTGATCGGCAGCGCGCACAACGTGGCCAGCGTCGTGCGTACAGCGGCGGGCCGCTACCGCGTGCATTTTGCGCTGGCGATGCCGGATGCGAACTACTGCTGGACGGCGCTCGCACGCAGCAGCAGCAACAGTGGCCAGCAGCGTGTGGCTGTCGTTCGCGCCAGCTCTGACCTGAAAACGGCCCAGTACGTCGACATCTCCTGCGCGACGACAGCAACGTCGTTCGACGACTCCTCCGAAATCAATCTCGTGGTGTACCGCTGATGGCCTACACAGAAACCCAGCTCCAGGCCCTGGAATCCGCACTCGCCAAGGGCGAACGGCGGGTGACCTTTGCCGACAAGACGGTCGAGTACCGCTCTGTCGACGAATTGATGGCCGCCATCCGCGAAGTCAGGCGGGGCCTGCTTCAGCAGGCGGCTGAGACCGGGCTGTTGCCCGGTGCGCCACGCCAGATCCGCGTTACCACGCGCAAGGGGTTCTGAGATGGCTTGGTTCTCCCAAACCGTGCGCCGGTTGTTCGGTGCCTCGCCGGTACACGAAGCCGCAGGTCGTGGCCGTCGCTCGCTGGCTTGGATGCCCGGCAATCCGGGTGCGGTCGCCGCGATGCTGGCGACCAACGCCGAACTGCGCGGTAAGAGCCGGGACCTCGTTCGGCGCAATGCCTGGGCGCAGGCCGGTATCGAAGCCTTCGTAGCCAATGCGGTCGGCACCGGCATCAAGCCGCAAAGCCTGTCTGGCGACGAACGGTTCAAGGCGGAGGTGCAAGCACTGTGGCGCGATTGGGTCGAGGAAGCCGACGCGGCCGGACAGACCGACTTCTATGGCCTGCAGGCCCTGGCGTGTCGGGCGATGCTCGAAGGTGGCGAATGCCTGATCCGACTGCGGCCACGCCGTCCGGAGGATGGCCTGTCGGTGCCCCTGCAGCTCCAGTTGCTGGAGCCCGAGCACCTGCCCATCAACCTGAACACCGATCTGCCGTCCGGCAACGTCGTGCGCTCCGGCATCGAGTTCGACAACCTTGGGCGGCGCGTTGCCTACCACCTGTACCGCTCGCACCCGGAGGACGGGCGTTTGGCCCCGATGTCGGGCCAGGGCGGGATGGACACGGTGCGGATCGATGCCAAGGAGATCATTCACCTGTTCCGCGTGCAGCGCCCAGGCCAGATCCGGGGCGAGCCGTGGCTGTCGCGGGCCCTGGTCAAGCTCAACGAGCTCGACCAGTACGACGACGCTGAGCTGGTGCGCAAGAAGACTGCCGCGATGTTCGCGGGCTTCGTCACGCGCGCCAACCCCGAGGACAACCTGATGGGCGAAGGCGCATCGGACGCCGACGGTATTTCGCTCGCAGGGCTGGAGCCGGGAACGCTGCAGATTCTGGAGCCCGGCGAGGACATCAAGTTCTCCGATCCTGCCGACGTTGGCGGTTCGTACTCCGAATTCCTGCGCACCCAGTTCCGCGCGGTTGCCGCCGCCATTGGTATCACCTACGAGCAGTTGACCGGCGATCTGACCGGCGTGAACTACTCGTCCATCCGCGCCGGGATGCTGGAGTTCCGGCGTCGCTGCGAGATGGTGCAGCACGGGGTGCTGGTGCATCAGATGTGCCGTCCGGTGTGGGCAGCCTGGATGAAGCAGGCGGTGCTCGCCGGGGCCCTGGATGCCCCGGGCTTCGCTCGAGGCGGGCCAGCCCGTCGTCGCCAGTACCTCGCGGTGAAGTGGATTCCCCAGGGCTGGCAGTGGGTCGATCCCGAGAAGGAATTCAAGGCGATGTTGCTGGCGATCCGCGCGGGCCTGATGAGTCGCTCGGAAGCCATCTCGGCCAATGGCTACGACGCCGAGGACGTCGACCGCGAAATCGCCGCCGACAACAAGCGCGCCGACGACCTCGGACTGATTTTCGATTCCGATCCTCGCTACACGTCGAAGGACGGCGGCAGTGCGGAACCCAACCGCAACGCCGCCGACGCATCCGGCACCAATTCGACTGCCTGAAGGACTTCCCATGACCTTGCTGCCGCATCTGGCGGCGCGCCTCTTTGGCGTGCCGCTGGCCATCCATCGCCCAAAACTTGACGTGATCCTGTCCGTGCTCGGCCCCCGCGTCGGCCTTTCCGATCTGGCCGCTGCCCCTGGCTACACGCCGCCGACACGTGCGATGTCCGGGGCGCCGCCCGGTGTGGCCGTCATCCCGATCCACGGCACGCTGGTGCGCCGCACCGTGGGGCTGGAGGCCGAGTCCGGACTGACAAGCTACGCGGGCCTGACCGCGCAACTGGACGCCGCCATCGGCAATCCGGAGGTGTCGGCCATCCTGCTCGACATCGATTCACCGGGTGGCGAGTCGGGCGGCGTGTTCGATCTGGCCGACCGCATCCGCACGGCAGCGCAGATCAAGCCGGTCTGGGCCGTGGCCAATGACATGGCCTTCTCAGCCGCCTACGCGCTGGCGTCCGCCGCCAGCCGGGTTTTCGTCTCGCGCACCGGCGGTGTCGGCTCGATTGGCGTGATTGCGATGCACGTCGACCAGTCCGAGAAGGATGCGCAGGACGGCGTTCACTACACCGCCGTGTTCGCGGGCGACCGCAAAAACGATCTCAACCCGCACGAGCCAATCTCCAGCGAAGCCCACGCCTTTCTGAAAGCTGAGGTCAATCGCATCTACGGCCTGTTCGTCGAGACGGTGGCTCGTCACCGGGGCATTGAGACATCCGCCGTGCGCGACACCGAGGCCGGACTGTTCTTCGGGCAGGCGGCCGTCGCCATGGGCCTTGCCGACGCCGTCGGCACTTTCGACGACGCGCTCGCGCAACTGCTCGCATCCCTTTCCCCCAACCCGACTCCGGTGGCCGTGGCCGCGCGGGCGGGCTTTTTCAGCAACCACCCCAAGGAGTCATTGATGAATGATCGAACCGACCCCGCTGCTCTTGATCGGCCTCTTGCTGATCCTGTTGGCAGTCCTTCTCAATCGCCCACCGCCACGTTGACCGTGGCCGATGCCGTCGAGATCGCGCAGACCTGCCAGCTTGCTGGCCGCGCCGATCTGATCGCAAGTTTTCTCGAGGCCAACACCGCACCCGCAACGGTGCGCAGCCAACTGCTTTCGGCCAAGGCCGAAGCCAGCCCCGAGATCGTCAGTCACATCGCACCTGACGCCTCTCGCCCCGCATCCGTCAATCCACTGCTCGAAGCCGCCCGGAACCTTGCGGCGCAGTCGTCCGCACTGAAGAAGGAGATCTGAAATGCCGACCGTTTTTACCGAGGCCATGAACCTGGGCGACCTGCTCAAGTTTGAAGCGCCCAACCTGTACTCGCGTGACCGCGTCACCGTGGCCGCAGGCCAGAACCTGCCGCTGGGTACGGTGCTCGGCATCGTGACCGCCAGTGGAAAGTACAAGCAGATCGACCCGTCCGCTGAGGACGGCTCGCAGGTCGCCGCAGGCGTGCTGCTGCAGAACTGCGACGCCACGTTGGCCGACCGTGACAACGGTCTAGTCGTCGCGCGTCACGCCATCGTTTCCGACCACGCACTGCAGTGGCCCGAAGCCATCACCGCTGCCGAGAAGGCGTCGGCCATTGCCCAGCTCAAGGCGCTGGGTGTCCTCGTCCGTCAAGGAGTCTGACCATGCAGAACATCTTCGAGAACCCAGCGTTTTCGATGTCGGCGCTGACCGCCGCCATCAACATCCTGCCCAACAACTACGACCGTCTGGCCCAGATGGGGCTGTTCGTCGACCGCCCGCAGCGCTTCCGCTCGATCATCGTCGAGAAGCAAAACAACGTGCTGACCCTGCTGCCGACGATGCCTGTGGGCTCGCCCGGCACCGTCGGTGTGCGCGGCCAGCGCAACGTGCGCTCGTTCCACATTCCGCACATTCCACACGATGACGTGGTGCTGCCCGAGGAGGTCCAGGGCATCCGCGCCTTCGGCTCGGAGACGGAACTGCAGACGGTGGCGGGCGTGATGGCGCAGCACCTGCAGACGATGCGCAACAAGCACGCGATCACCCTGGAGCACTTGCGCTTTGGCGCGCTCAAGGGGCTGATCCTCGATGCTGACGGCAGCGTGATCTACAACCTGTACGACGAGTTTGGCATCACCCCGCAGACCTTTGCGTGGGACATCGCTGCGCACGACAGCGCTTTCGATGTCGGCAAAGCCTGCCGTGAGCTCCTGCGTTACGTCGAGGACAACCTGCAGGGTGAGCGGATGACCGGCGTCCACGTCCTGGTCGGCAAAGACTTCTTCGAAGCGCTCACGACGCACGACGATGTCATCGCGGCCTACGAGCGCTGGCAGGACGGTCAGGCGCTGCGCACGGATATGCGCTCCGGCTTCACCTTCTGCGGCATCACCTTCGAGGAGCATCGCGGTCGCGCGACTGCGCCCGGTGGCACCGTGCGCCGTTTTGTCGAGGAGGACGAGGGGCACGCCTTCCCGATCGGCACGATGGACACCTTCGCCACGTACTACGCACCTGCCGACTTCAACGAGACGGCCAACACGATGGCGCTGCCGCTGTACGCGAAGCAGGAGCCCCGCAAGTTCGACCGGGGCACCGATTTGCACACGCAGGCCAACCCGCTACCGCTGTGCCACCGACCGCAGCTGCTGGTGAAGCTGGAGATCGCGTGATGGGCCTCGTCGAACAGGTCTATGCCGCCGCTTTGAACGCGGGCCTGCTGCGCGATTGCCGGTGGCAGCCTGCCGATGGCTCGCCGTCGCAGACGCACCCGGTCGGCTTCACTGCGCCGGACGACACCGTGTTCGACGGACTGGCCTCGACCACCGACCACCAGATGTCGTACCCGGCCTCGGTCCTCAAAGGGCTGGCTCCGCGCGACACGGTCGAGATCGATGGCGTGATCTATCAGGTGCGTAGCACCCGGGCCGTGGGCGACGGCTCGGAGATGCGCGCACAGCTCACCAGGGTGTAGCGCCGTGTCCGGCAACTCGATCCGCGAACAGATCCTGCTCGCGGTGATGGCGGCTGTCCGAACGCCGGTGGAATCGCTCGGTGCGACGCTACACCGCTCGCCCACGGTGGCCATCAGCCGGGAGCAATGCCCGGCACTGGTGGTGTTCCCCGAGTCCGAATCGATCACCGAGCGCGCCAACGACCGCGTCACACGCGAGCTCACGGTGCGCCTCGTCGCGCTGGCCCGCGCGGTACCTCCCGCCATTCCGGAAACCGAGGCTGACCGGCTGCTCACTGCCGCCCATGCTGCGCTGCTGGCCGACCGGAATCTGGGTGGCCTTGCCTTGGGTATCCGCGAGCAGGAATGCGAGTGGGACGTCGAGGACGCCGATGCGGTGGCCGCCACGATTCCGGCTCGCTATGCGATCACTTACCGGACGCTCGACACCGATCTTTCAGCCAAAGGATGACCCCCATGACTTCCATCGTTCTGACTCAGCCGCACACCCACGCGGGCCAAGCCCACAAGGCGGGCGAACGGCTCGATGTGGATGGCAGCACCGCCGACTGGCTCATCGCCAACGGCATCGCCCGCCACGACCGCCAGCCCGTACCCGAGCCCCAGCCGCAAGGCGACGGCACACCCATTGAGCCCATCCGACCCATCACCACCCAACGCAAGGAATCCAAATCATGAGCACCTATGCCAGTTTTCAGGGCCGCGTCTTCCTCGGCAAGCGCGACGAATCCGGCCTGCCCATCGAAGTGCGCTCGCCCGGCAACGTCGCCGAGCTCAAGCTCTCGCTCAAGACCGACGTGCTGGAGCATTACGAGAGCCAGACCGGCCAGCGCTCGCTCGACCACCGGATGGTCAAGCAAAAGTCGGCCACCGTGAATCTCACCATCGAGGAGTTCACCAAGGAAAACCTCGCGCTGGCGCTGTACGGCAACCACGTCACCGGCAGCACAGGCACTGTGACCGCCGAAACCATCGGCGGCGCTGCTCCGGTGGTCGGCGACCGCTACTTCTTCGCCCATCCCAAGGTGTCGGCGCTGGTGGTGACCGACTCGGCGGGCACGCCCGCAACGCTGACCGCAGGCACGCACTACACCGCCGACACCGATTTCGGTGCCCTCCAGTTTCTGGATATCACCGGCTTCACCGCGCCGTTCAAGGCCGCCTACAGCTACGGCGTCGCCACCGAGATCGGCATCTTCACGCAGGCGCTGCCCGAGCGCTACCTGCGCCTGGAAGGCATCAACACCGCGCAGGGCAACGCCAAGGTGCTGGTCGAGCTGTACCGCGTGGCCTTCGATCCCTTGAAGGAAATCTCCTTCATCTCGGACGAGTACAACAAGTTCGAACTGGAAGGATCGCTCCTGGCCGACACCACCAAGCCATATGACGCGGTGCTTGGCCAGTTCGGCCGCATCGTGCAACTGTGATGGGGACTGCCATGAGCGATCTGGAAACTCTCATCCCGCAAGCAGTGGAGCTGGTCATCGACGGGGAGCCGTTGGCCATCAAGCCACTCAAGGTCGGCCAGATGCCCGCCTTCCTGCGCGCGATCACGCCGGTGATGCAGCAGATCGGCGGCGATGGTATCGACTGGCTGGCACTGTTCGGCGAGCGCGGCGACGACCTGCTGACGGCAGTGTCCATCGCCGTCGGCAAGCCCCGCGCGTGGGTCGACGCACTCGATGCCGACCAGGCCATCCTGTTGGCGGCCAAGGTGCTTGAGGTCAACGCCGATTTTTTTACCCGGACGGTGATGCCTCGGCTCGACGGGTTGATCGCGCAGACGAGCGCGGCGGTGGCAGTGACCACGGCTGGTTCGACACCGTCCAGCACCTGATCGAGCACGGCCACCGGTTGCCCGACATCCTCGACTACACCCTGGCGCAGGTGCGCGGCTTCGCCGCCGCCACTGCGCGTGAGGACGCCGCACGCGATGCCCGGCTGCTCTCGCTGATCGCCATCGGCGCACGCGGCGACTCGCGTCACCTCGACCAGACCCTCGATAGGCTCCAAAACCATGCGCATCTCGGTTCGCATCGATAGCAAGGCCGCGCAGGCGCAGTTGCGCCGCTGGGGCGGCGAGTTCCGCGAGAAGGTCCAGAAGGTAGTCGCGCGCGGCATCGCCAGTGAGGCCGCCGAACTCAAGCAGGACGTGCGCAGCCACGTCGCGGGCCAGATGACGGTGGTCAAGAAGTCCTTCGTCAAGGGCTTCACTGCCAAGGTGCTCGACAAGGACAAGAACCGGCTGCCTGCGCTCTACGTCGGCTCGCGCATCCCGTGGTCGGGCATCCACGAGCGTGGTGGCGTCATTGGAGGCCGGATGCTGATCCCACTGCACGGTCGTGTCGGCCGCAAACGCTTCAAGGCGCAGATCGCCGAGTTGATGCGCGGTGGGAACGCCTACTTCATCAAGAACCCCAAGGGGAACATCGTGCTGATGGCCGAGAACATCAAGGAATACGACCGGCCACTGTCGGGCTTCAAGCGCCGCTACCGCAAGGCCGAGGGCATCAAGCGGCTCAAACGTGGAGCAGATGTACCCATCGCCGTGCTGGTGCCCCGGGTGCAGCTCAAGAAGCGCCTGAACGTCGAACGCATCGTCGCCGGTCGGATTCCGAGCCTCTCCGCACGGATCGAGAAGCAGTTGCGGCTGCTGGACTGAAATGGCAAACCGCATTTCCATCCTTGTTGCGCTCGAAGGCGCTGACGAGGGGCTCAAACGCGCCATCAATTCGGCCGAGCGCAGCCTTGGCGAGTTTGGCGCGAACGCCAAGACCGCAGGCGATAAAGCTGCCGCCGGGATGGCCGAGGTTAAGGCCGGAATGAGCGCATTTGGCGATCAGGTCGCCAAGGCCAAGACGCAGTTGCTGGCTTTCCTCACCATCAACTGGGCCAGTGGCAAGGTGCAGGAGATCGTCCAGATCGCCGACGCCTGGAACATGATGTCTGCGCGGCTCAAGCTCGCCACCGCTGGCAGCCGCGAGTACACGGTCGCGCAGAAGGAACTGTTCGCCATCTCGCAGCGCATCGGCGTGCCGATCCAGGAGACCGCCACGCTTTACGGCAAGCTGCAACAGGCGGTGCGGATGCTGGGCGGAGAGCAGCAGGATGCCCTCTCGCTCACCGAAAGCATCTCGCAAGCACTGCGTATCTCAGGTGCATCGGCCACCGAGGCGCAGTCGTCCCTGCTGCAGTTCGGGCAGGCCCTGGCCTCGGGCGTGCTGCGCGGCGAGGAATTCAACTCTGTCGTCGAAAACAGCCCGCGTCTGGCCAAGGCACTGGCCGATGGCCTGAACGTGCCCATCGGACGGCTGCGCAAGCTCGCCGAGGAAGGCCGCCTGACCGCCGACGTGGTGGTCAACGCGCTGATGAGCCAGAAGGACAAGCTGGCCGCCGAGTATGCGCAACTGCCGATGACCGTTAGCCAGGCTTTCACGCGTCTGTCGAACGCCTTCGGGCAGTGGGTCAGCAAGCTCGATGAATCGACCGGCTTCACCAAGAAGCTCGCCGAGGCCCTGACTTGGTTGTCGGAGAACCTGGACACGGTGATGAAGTGGCTGGGCCGCATTGCCGAGGTCGGCCTCGCGGTGCTGGTCTACCGCCTAATTCCGGCGCTGATCATCGCGTGGCAGACGGCAGGTGCGGCGGCGGTTACGGCGGCCAGCACCACGGCGGCCGCGTGTGCAACGGCCAACCTATCGTTGTCGAACGCCATCGCCACGGTAGGCAAGCTTCGCGTGGCGTTCGGGGTGCTGGGCGCGGCCATCATCGGCTGGGAGATCGGGACGTGGCTGTCGGAAAAGTTCGAGATCGTCCGCAAGGCGGGCATTTTCATGGTCGAGGTGCTGATGAAGGGCATCGAGCACCTGCGCTTCCAGTGGGAGGTGTTCGCCGCCATCTTCACCTCCGACACCATCGCCGAAGCCACCAAGCGCCACGAACAGCGGCTCGCGGAGATGAATCGCATCTTCGCCGAGATGTACGCCGACGCCACCGAAGGTGCGAACGCAGCCAAAGGCGCGATGAACACCGCTGCGACTGCTGCCGAGGAAATCGCCAAGCGGCTCGAAGCCGTGCGCCAGGGCACACAGGAAGCGGTCGGGCGTGGCATCGAGGCGGTGCACGCCGCGCTGGAAAAGCTCAAGTCCCGGCTCGGCGAGGTCGAACAGGCCGTCGGCAAGGCCCAAGTTGTGGTCAACGACGCCACCGCCAAGATGGCCGAAGCCTACAAGGGGCTGACCACCATCGTCGAGGCGAGCCTCGCGCAGCAGGTGCAAGCGGTGAAGAACCGCTACGACCAGGAGAAGGCGGAACTGGAGCGTACCCAGCAGTCCGAAACCGCCAAGATCACCAAGTCCACGCAGCTGCTTACCGAGGCGCTGACACAGCAGGCGACCCTGCGCCGTCAGGCCACGACCGAGACGCTCGGTCTGATCGATCAGGAAACGCAGGTGCGCAAGCAGGCCGCCGCCCGGCAAGGCCAGACCGAGGAGGAGCGCCGTGCCAACGTGCAGCGTGTCGAGAACGACATTCTCGCCACCAAGCGCCAGACCCTGGGGCAGGCGCTCACGGAGTACCGCCAGCACATCGACGCTCTCAATGCTGAAGCCAACCGGCATCTGGCGGAAGTGCAGCGCATCGAGGAAGCCAAGCGCCAGTTGTCGATGTCCACGGAGGAGCGCATCCGCGACATCCGCCGTCAGGGTATGACGGAGTACGAGGCCACCGAGGATCGCAAGCGCCAGATCGCGGAGATGCAGGAACAGGCGCGTCGCGCGCTGGCCAACGGCGAGTTGGAGCTTGCTCGCCAGCTCGCGCAGAAGGCGATGGACATGGCCGCGCAGGTGGCCACCAGCCAGACCAACGAGGCTAAGCGCGGCGAGGAAGCGCGCAAACAGTCCGAGCAAGCGGTGTCTCAGGTCACGCAGCTGGAAGCACAGTCGCGCGAGGCATACCGCAGGCAGGAGTACCAGCAGGCCACCGATTTGATGCGGCAAGCCGATCAGTTGCGCGCGGAACTGGCGCAGAAGGCCAAGGATGCCGACGTGCAGGCCGCGCAGGGCAAACAGGGCGTGCGCGATGCCATCGACCGTATTCGCCAGTCCGAGGAGATTCTCAACCAGACGCTGGATGCCGAAGCGAAGGCCCACCAGACGGCGGCACGCTCGGCAATCACGGCGCGCGATGAGATTCAGCGGACGCTGACCGAGACCACGCGCCAGATCGACGACATCACGGCCAAGCTCAAGGACGGGCTGAAGGTCATGCTCGACGCCGACACCACGCGCTTCGACAAGGCCATCACTGATCTGGACAAGGCGCTGGCCGAAAAGGAATACCTGCTCCAGATCCAGGCCGATCTGCAGGAAGCGGAGAAGAAGCTCAAGGAATACGAGCAGTTGCTCAAGGAAGGCAAGACGCTGCCGGTCGATGCCGATGTGTCCAAGGCCAAGGAGGCACTGGATAAGCTCAAGACCTACGCCGACCAAAACGCGCAGTTCGAGCTGAAGGTGGCGACCGAGAAGGCGCAGGCGGCTATCACCAATGTCGAGGGGATGATCAAGGCGCTGGATCGCATCCAGACCGAGTCGCAGCATCAGGTGGCCAGCAACGTCGGTGCGGTACGCGCGGAAATCGACAGCCTCAACGGGCGCAACACTTCCAGCACCCACACCATCTACGTGACCAAGGTTGAAACCAATGCCACTGGCGGTCTGGTGGGTGGCGTGCGGAGGTTTGCCGACGGCGGTGCGGTGGCTCCGGCCTTTCCCCGGATGAGCGGTGGCTCGGTGCCCGGCTCCGGCCACCACGACACCGTGCCGCGCACCCTGGATGCCGGGGCCTTCGTGATCCGCAAGGCGGCGGTGCAGAAGTACGGCAGCGGCGCGCTTTCTCGTCTGGCTAATAGCGTCGCTCACTTTGCCAGCGGTGGCTTCGTGGGGAGCGAAAAACCGAAGAAAAACCGGGAAGTTGTCCAAGCACAGAAAGTGATGGAACTGGGCATGCAAAGCATCAACGCGGGCAACTGGGGCGGCCCGATTGCCAACCAGGCCACACGCAATCACTGGTCGAAACTGTGGAATCTGGACAAGCCTGTGCTCGAACGCCTGCAGTCACTTAAGACCTTGACGAGCCGAGAGCAGGGCGCTTTGTCAGCGATTATTGAGCGTTGGAAATGGGCCATGAATAACAGCAAGCAAGACCTGGAGCGCGAGCTGATTGACTACATGGAATCGCTGGATGGCCAATTTTTCGCCAAGGGCGGCCTATCTAAATCCGACACCGTGCCAGCAATGCTCACTCCGGGTGAGTACGTGGTCAACCGATCGGCGGTAGAGCGCCTTGGCGTGGGCTTCTTTGAAGCCATCAACAACCTGTCGGCCCCGGCACAGGCCCTGGCCGGGCGTGCGCTGGCGGGCATTCAGGGCTTCGCCACCGGTGGTCTGGTGCAACCCGTTGGCAGCAACCTGCCACGTCCGTTGTTGCCCGAAGGTACGCCCACCCGCACAGTGCGCGTGGAACTGTCCTCGGGACAACAGAAGGTTAGCGCCACCGTCGATGCACGCGACGAAGCGCGACTGCTGCAACTGCTGGACGCCGCCCGCGCCCGCACGGCTTGACCGTGCGTTCCTATTACGCGGCTTGACCGTGCGCTCCTGTTTCTCTGCCTGAGGGTTTCCCGATGCAACTGAAGAACCTTGACACCGGGGTGGCTCTGCCATTGCCTGACGACTTGCTGTGGAGCGACGAGCACGCTTGGTCGCCTGCGGTCGCCAATGCGTCCTACCTGATCACCGGGGCCTTGCTGATCCAGTCGGCCGCCCGGCAGGCAGGTCGGCCGATCACTCTGGTGGGAGCACCCGATATGGCCTGGGTGACGCGTGTCGCCGTCGAGCAGTTGCGCGCGTGGGCGGCGATTCCGGTGGGCGGCAGCACAGGCCGCTTCGAACTGACTTTCGCCGATGGCCGGGTCTTCACGGTCGCTTTCCGCCACCAGGAGGTCGCCATCGAGGCCGAACCCGTGCTGGGCATCCCGGCGCGATCCGGCAACGACTTCTACCGCCTGACCCTTCGATTTTTGGAGATTGCCTGATGCCAATTCAATCTGGCGACGTGAAGCTGCTCAAGTCCGCCGTGATGGCGGACGTGCCCGAAGGCGGCGGCGCGCCCACGGACCTCGTGATTGCCGATGGCGTCTCGAACGCCATCTTTCCCGACATCTCCGAACTCGATCGTGCCGGAGGCCGTGTCAACCTGCGCAAGAGCTTCGTGCAGGTGGCTACGGATGACACCGATACCTACTTCGGGGCTAACGTCATCGTGGCCGAGCCGCCGCAGGACGAGCGCGTCAGCGTCACGCTGTTTTCCACCCGCAAGACCTTCGACACCCGTGAGCAGGCGCAGACCCGCATCGAGGCCTACCTCAACAAAGGGCCGGAGTGGGCGGGCTACCTGTTCGAAAACCACATTGCGGGCCAGCGGGTGATCCAGCTCTTCCAACGCCTTAGCGACGCCGTGCCCAACGTCGGCCAGACCCTCGTCCTGATCGAGAACGAAGGACTGCCCACGCAGAAGGAGCAGTACATCCGCGCCACCGCCGTGTCGGTGGTCGAGCGCAGCTTCACTTACAACACCGACCAGGACTACAAGGCGGCGGTCGTCACCGTCGCCATCAGCGACGCGCTGCGCTTTGATTTCACGGGCTCGCCCGCCAGCAGAACCTTCACGCGGGCAACCAACAGCACGAAAACGCGCGACACGGTGGTGGCCGACGCGGGCACCTACGTCGGTGTCGTGCCGCTGACGCAGGCTGCCAATGTGGGCGACTTCACCATCAAGGGCGCGTCCATCTACACGCAGCTCGTGCCCAGCGCCCAGACCGAGACGCCGATCTCCTTCGTGCCCCCCTACGCCGCAGCAGGTTTGCCGGTGCCGGGCGCGGCACCCGTGAGCTACACGGCCAGCCATGCCTGGAACACCAGCATCAAATTCAACCTGCCGGGTGGCTGCCTGCCGGGGTCGCTGTCCATCGTCACCGATGGCATCACGATCTTCGACGATGCGGGCCTACTCAAGACCGCCAGCGGCACGCTGGGCACCATCGACTACGCCAACGGCATCCTGAGCCTGAACTCCGGCTCGATGTCCAACAGCAAGGCCATCACCTACACACCTGCTGCACAACTGCAGCGCGCGCCGCAAAGCGCGGAGATCGCGGTCACGCCGGAATCGCGCAGCCAGTCCTACGTCGGCACCGTAAATCCGGTGCCGCAACCCGGCACGCTTGCCATCAGCTACATGGCGCAGGGCCGCTGGTACGTGCTGTCGGATGGCGGCAATGGCTCCCTCAAAGGGCTGGATGCCAGCTACGGCGCGGGCACTTTCAACAAGAACACCGGGGCCTTCGTCGTGACCTTGGGGGCACTGCCCGACGTGGGCTCGTCGCTGATCCTGACGTGGAACGTGCCGACCCAGGAAACGCAGCAGCCAACTGCCGCACTGAAGGCATCGCAGGCCCTGCAGCTTGCCCCACCCGAAGGAAAAAGTGTGCAGCCGGGGACGCTCACCATCACCTGGCCACACGAGAGCGGCACGGGCACGCGCACGGCGTCCGCTACCACGTCTGGCGAGCTCAGTGGTGCTGCCACCGGCAGTCTGAACGTCGCGCAGAACCTCTTGAGCTTCGCGCCGAATGTCCTGCCGCCAGTCGGCGCACTGCTGACGGTGGACTACGTTGCGGGCCCCAAGCAGGAAGACAGCTTCGCGCACCCCTCGCGCGATGGCCAGGGCAAGGTGCCAGTGACTGCAACCCTGGGCTCCATCGAGCCGGGTTCATTGGAGATCGAGTGGAACACCCTGACGGACACCGCCGTACTCGGGGTCTACACGCTGCAGCAGATTCAGGCGATGGGGCTAGGCCTGTGGAACGGGGTCGATCCCACGCAATACGCCCGCGACGATGGTGCGGGCAATGTGCTGCGCGCAGGCCAAGTCATCGGTAGCGTCAACTACGCCACCGGGGCGGTGCAGTTCCAGCCCGACGTCACTGTCAAGATTCCAAGTCCCGTCTACGGTGCGCAGCGCCTTGGCTGGGCGTCGGGCGTGGGCCAGATGTTCCGCCTCAACTACGGCGGCATCAACTACGTGGATGCGCCGTCGCTCTACCCGAACGACGAGTCCGGCTACGTCAAGCTGCGCTACAACAGCGCGGGCTCGACCAGCAACCACAGCGAGACGTTCGCGTTCAGCCCATCGTTTCGGCTGGTGCCCGGGGTCAACGCGCAGGTGGTGACGGGCACGGTGTTGCTGGCCATCGCGGGCAGCCAGCCCTGGGGTGACAACGGTCAGGGCACGCTGCGCGAATTCACGCCCAGCGGCTGGGTCACGCGCGGCAGCATCAACTACCTCTCTGGTGCGGTGACGCTCACCTCGTGGTCGGCGGGCGCGACCAACAGCATCACGCGCGCCAGTTGCGTGACCACTGTGGGCGAGAACATCTCCAGCGAGTACGTGTTCCGCACCGGTGCTGCGCCACTGCGCCCAGGATCGCTCTCTATTCAGTTCGCCCGCGCGGTGGGTGGAACCCAGACCGTGACGGCAGACATCGACGGCACGATCACCGCGTCTGGCGTCATGGGCAGCGTCGATTACGACACCGGTCTCGTGCGGGTGCGATTTGGAACCGTGGTCACGGCGGCGGGCAACGAGAGCGAGCCGTGGTTCGACGCCGAGAACGTGCGGCCAGACGGCAAGATCTTCCGGCCAGAGCCGGTCGCGGCCTCCAGCCTGCGTTACAGCGCCGTGGCCTACAGCTATCTGCCCCTGGATGCGGCGTTGCTGGGCATCGACCCGGTCCGCCTGCCCAGCGACGGGCGGGTGCCGATCTTCCGTCCAGGAGGCTTCGCCGTCGTCGGCCACACCGGTCGCATCACCGCCTCGGTCAGCAACGGCCAGACCATCGATTGCGCGCGGGTGCGTCTGTCGCGCGTGCGTGTGGTCGGCCACAACGGCGTGGTGATCCACACAGGCTACGTTACCGATCTCGAAGCAGGCACCGTCACGTTCACCGACGTGACCGACTACAGCCAGCCAGTGACCATCGAGCACCGCATCGAGGACATGGCCGTGGTGCGCGACGTGCAGATCAACGGCGAGATCAGCTTCACGCGCCCGCTGACGCACGCCTATCCGCTGGCCAGTCCCGGCGATCCGGTCTCTGGCAGTTTCGTCTCCAGTGCGCTGGTGGCCGGTGACCTGTTCGCCCGCGTGAACCTCGTGTTCGACCAGAGCACCTGGAACGGCAGCTGGTCGGATGAACTGATCGGCAGCGCCGCCACCGCCACCTTCAACCACACCCAGTACCCGATCACGGTCACCAATCGCGGGGCGCTCACCGAGCGCTGGGTGGTTCGGATGACCAACAGCACCTCGTTCGAGGTCATCGGCGAGAACGTAGGTGTGATCGCTACCGGCAATACCAGCGCCGACTGCGCCCCCAACAACCCGGCGACCGGCGTGCCGTACTTCCGTCTGCCCGCGCTCGGCTGGGGCAACGGCTGGGCCACCGGCAACGTGCTGCGCTTCAACACCATCGGCAGCCAGTTCCCGGTCTGGGTGGTGCGCACCGTCCAGCAGGGACCGGAGTCCGTGCCCGACGACCACTTCACGTTGCTGATTCGCGGGGATGTCGACACGCCTTGATGGTGTGGGTGCCCCCTGATCTTTGAACCCTTCTCGCAGGAATTCCTATGACCGACCTGACCGTCAAATACTTCAGCAGCGGCATGACCGGCGCGCCCCAGATCGCCAACAACTGGGGCGATCTGGTGACCATGCTCGATGCGTGCCTGATCAATGGCTTCGCCTTGAAGGCTATCGATACGTTGACCTTCGCCGACGGCATCGCCACGGCGACCATTTCCTCGGGCCACGCCTATCGGCCATTTCAAGTGGTCGAGATCGCTGGCGCTGAGCAGACCGAGTACAACGGACAGTTCCGTGTGCTGACTGCGACGATGACCACGTTCACCTACGCGGTGACCGGCACGCCCGTCTCACCCGCCACGACGGCGACGAGCCTCTCGGCCAAGGTCGCCCCGCTGGGGTGGGAGAAGCCGTTCTCGGCTACTCACAAGGCTGCCTACCGCAGCAAGAACCCGCAGTCCCCGCAAAACATTCTGCTGATCGACAACAGCCTCAAGACGCCCAACTACACGACGGGCTGGGCCAAGTGGGCCAACGTCGGCATCGTCGAAGACCTGTCGGACATCGACACCATCGTCGGTGCGCAGGCCCCCTATGAACCGAACAATCCAACGCAGAACTGGAAACAGGTCTCCGGCAGCCAGTGGGGTTGGTACAAGTGGTACCACGCAAGGACTGGCCAGTATGAGAGCGCCGGTGACAGCGGCGGAGGTGCTCGCAACTGGGTACTGGTCGGTGACGACCGCCTGTTTTTCCTTTTCTGCACCAATGCAGCGGGCTATGGCTGGTATGGCCGAAACTGCTATTGCTTTGGTGATCTCATCAGCTTCAAACCGGGTGACAACTACGCCACGGTGCTGGCAGCTGATGACAACTACTGGGGGATGAGCAACCACTGGAGCTACCCCGGCCAGTACAGCGGCTACGGGTTGGTCTCGTCCCTGGACTTCACGGGCAAGGTGCTGCTGCGCAACCACACCCAACTCGGCAACCCGGTGCGGTTTGGGCTCACGTCCCTGAACACGAACAACGGCCAGCAGATCTGCGGCCGGGGCCCGACACCGTTCCCGAATGGAGCCGACTACAGCTTGTGGCTGCTGCCCACCTACGTGCGGCAGGAGGATGGCCACATGCGCGGCATCCTGCCTGGAATGCTGTGGATGCCCCAGGATCGTCCGTACAGCGATCAGACCATCGTCGACAACGTCGTCGGCCAGGAAGGCAGAAGGTTCCTGTTGGTCAGGGCGCAGTACAGCTCGGAAACAGAAGGCGCGCAGATCGCGTTCGACATTACCGGGCCTTGGAGGTAAGCCATGAGCTACCCGCTGAGCGAGTCCTTTGCCACTGCGCCTGCCGCCGGTTACACCGCAGTTCTGGGCGGAATGTCCGCGACGCACAACAGCGCGCAGCAATCCATCGACATCTCCGCTCCCAACAGTCAGTCCATCCTGCGCTTCAATGAAGCCGCCCACGGCGATTTCTGGTTCGAGGCCGACGTCGAGTTGCTGACCGACCCAAGCGCCCGCAAGCACATCGGGCTGTGGATGACGACCGGCAATGGTTCCGAGGGCTACCGGTTCGCACACCTCGACGGGGGGTGGAGTGTTTCCCGCTGGAACAGCGGCTTCGGTGACGGGGCCGGGGTGACGGGCGGGGTCAATGATGGGGCGAGGCCTATCGCTGGGTTGGCCGACGTGGCTCCGACCTTCAACCTCGGCCAGCGGTTGACCCTGCGCTGCGAGGTCATCGTCGGTGCCTTGGATGCCAACGGCGTGCCCTGGGCGCGGTTGATCCAGTTCAAAGCGGATGGCGTGCTGATGTTCCAGGTTGGCGATGCCGCCTACCGGGGCAAGCTGATTCCTGGCGTCTTTTTGTACGGAGCCACGGCACGCGTCCACGCTATCGCAGGCGACACCCCGTCTGGTTTGCCCGCTTTTCCGACGACGGTGGGCGTGAACGCCGACGACGATCTCCTGCCCCTAGCTGGGGGCTCGACCTCGGTGCCGCCCAATCCCGCCGCCAACATCGGCGTCAATGCCCAGCTCGACTTGTCGCGTCTCAACAGCCCGTCGAGCAATCTGTGGAACCGAGGTGGTGGCTACGACTGGCAGTTCCATCCGATTCAGAACGGTCGCAAGAACATCCACTTCAGCGGCCACGGATTCATCGTCGGAACGGTCAAGGAGAAGGGACAACCCGACCAACCGCTGGTGCGGCGGGTGCAGCTCATCAGCGAGAACACCCGCGTCCTGGTCGCCGAGACCTGGTCAGACACCGGAGGCAACTACCGATTCGAACTGCTGGACCCGGCGCAGCGATACACCGTGGTCAGCTACGACCACAAGCAGATGTACCGCGCCGTGATCGCAGACAACCTACGCCCGGAGATGATGCCGTGACCGTTGCCATCACTGTTGAACACAACGAGGCGAGGCTGGCAGGCACCTTGGCTTTCCTCGACGCAGGCACCAATCCGGCGCGCCTGCGCATTTACGGCGGTACGCGTCCCGCCACCCCGGCGACGACGCCCGCGAGCGCGATGCTGGTCGAGATCAGGCTCACCAAGCCCGCAGGCACGATTGCGGGCGGACTTCTCACCCTGACGCAACAGGAGGACGGTTTGATAACCAGCACCGGCGTCGCCACGTGGGCGCGGCTGGTCAACGGCAACGAAGTCACGGCTTTGGATCTGGATTGCAGCGGTACTGACGGCGATGGCGATGTGAAACTGGCCAGCACCAACCTCTATCTGGGCGGTGACGCCCGGATGGTGTCGGCCATCCTGGGGTAAGCCGTGCCTGCCGTGTCTAACGAGGTGACCCTGGTCGCCACGTTGCCCGCGCCCGCCGTCACCGTAGTCGTCGGTCCGCCCCTGGTCGATCTGCTCTTCGATCAACCTGCCGCCACCGACGCCAATTTGGTGTTCGGGGCCAACTACATCGCCCCGCGCGACGATGTGACGGTGCGGGCCACACTCCCGCTGCCCGTCGTCACGATCAAGTTCATCCCACCGGCACGGGCCGAGTTGTTAGCCCAGCTCCCGGGCCTGACGGTGCAGTCACTGGTCTTGCGCCCGAGCGTGCCCTTGAATGTGGGGGCTGGTGCTGGCGCAAGCCTGCCCGGCGTCGTGTTCACCGGAGAGGTCAGGTACGCGTCGCACACGCAGCGTCCCACGGTGGGGCGGACTTCGCACCTCTGGCAGGTGGCGAAGCAGACGGAGGACGGCGCGAAGCAGGGCCAGCAGGATGCGGCTGCAACGCCCGCAGGCTGGAAGACGTTCTGGCGGCGCACGATTGCCACGCCGCAAGGCGTCGACCATCGGTTACCCCCGGTCTTGGCCTCGCTGCCTGCGCAGCGTCGAACGGGCCAGCAACAGGCTCGGCCCTTCCACGACTTGACGTGGTTCGGGCATCAGGATGGCACGTATCTCGAATTGGCTCGACTGAGCTTGTTTCAGAACGGGTCCCGCCTGCGCGATGCGACGGGGTTTCGTCATCAAGACGGCGACCGCACCAAGCGCGCGGGACGGGTGAGCCCTTGGCAAACCGCGCGGCAGCTCACACAGCGCCAAGGGAGTGATTTTCAGAGCGCGAGTGCCTTCGTGTGGGGTTGGCGTGGCCGGTATCAGGATGCCGTGCCACCGCCGCCGGGGATCAGCATATGGGTGATCCCAGAGCCGCCCGCGCCTCAACCTTGCTACACGCCGAGCGCCCACCTGCTGTTCGCGGCATTGGCCCCTGCGGACAGCCACTTGCTGTTCGTTTGTGAAAACCACATCGACCCGCCACCTCCCGATGGGGAGCCGGTGGTCGTTCCCGTTCGGAGGGTGTATTTCGTGATCAACAACGTGACCCTGCACCGGCTGCCAGATGGCCTGCCGGTGCCAGTGTTCAGCCTTTCACTGGCGCTCGATGCCGCCTCCTGGACGTGGGGCTTCGATGCGCTGCTGCCCGCCGCCGCAGAAGCTCTTGTCGCCCCCGGAAGCAACGGCGGACCGGTCGAATTGGTAGCCAGCGTCAACGGCACGCCGTTTCGCGTGCTGGCCGAGAGCATCAGCCGCGAGCGTGTGTTCGGCGACGCGAGCATCCGCATCTCCGGAAGAGGGCGCAACGCCGTACTGGCCGCGCCCTATGCCCCGGTGATGAACTTCCAGCAACCGCAGGCGCGCACGGCGCGGCAGTTGATGGACGACGTACTCACGCTCAACGGCATCCCGTTGGGCTGGAACATCGATTGGGGCCTGACCGACTGGAACGTCCCTGCCGGGGTGTTCACCCAGCAGGGCACGTGGATGGAAGCCCTGGTTGCCATTGCCAGTGCGGCCGGGGGTTACCTGATCCCGCACGCGTCCAACCAGAGCATCCGCGTGCGCCATCGTTATCCGACTGCGCCCTGGGAGTGGAACACCGTCACGCCAGATTTCGTGCTGCCCGTCGATGCGGTGGCCCGCGAGTCGCTGCGCTGGGTAGAGAAGCCCGCCTACAACCGCGTGTTCGTGTCCGGCCAGGATGTCGGTGTGCTTGGGCAGGTGAGCCGGGCTGGGACTGCCGGGGATGTGCTGGCCCCGATGGTGGTCGATGCGCTGATCACCGAAGCCGCTGCGGCGCGCCAGCGAGGCATCTCGGTTCTGGCTGATACCGGGCAACAGATCGAGGTGAGCCTGCGTCTGCCGGTGCTGGCCGAGACGGGGATCATCGAGCCGGGTGCGTTCGTCGAGTACCAGGACGGCAGCGTGACGAGGCTGGGCATCGTGCGCTCGACGCAAGTCGAGGCAGGAATGCCGGAGGTCTGGCAGACCTTGGGAGTGCAGAGCCATGCATAACCTCTACGAGCAGTTCCGCCAACTCATCCCTGACCCGCCATTGCAGGCGGGCACGGTGGTGGGCGTCGGCTCCGGCGTCGTGACCGTCGCCTTGCCCGGCGGTGGCTTGATCCGCGCACGCGGCAGCGCTGCCATCGGCCAGAAGGTGTTCGTGCGTGATGACGTCATCGAAGGCGGCGCACCCAGCCTGACGCTGGAAATCATCGAAATCTGAAAACCATCTTCCTGATCAACCCTGAACCCGCCTTGGTGCCATGTGCATCAGGCGGGTTTCGCATTTGGCTTCGCCACAACTTCGTTGAACTGGAGACCTGCAATGACCGAACCCGAACAACAACCCGCCGCCCTTGTGGAAAACATGCTCCTGCTACGCCGCGAGGACTTCGACGAACTGCTCGACCGTGCCGCCGAACGCGGTGCGGAGCGTTGCCTTGCCCATCTCGGGCTGGAGAACGGCAGTGCCGCGAAGGACATCCGCGAACTGCGCGATCTGCTGGAAGCGTGGCGCGATGCCCGCCGAACGGCGTGGCAGACCACCATCAAGGTTGTGACCACCGGCATCCTGGCCGCGCTGCTGGTGGGGGCCGCCATCAAGTTGAAACTTATGGGAGGCCCGCAATGATCGAGACGCTGCTCGGTGGACTCTTGGGCGGTGCGTTCCGGTTGGCGCCCGAGATCCTGAAATGGCTGGACCGCCAGGGCGAACGGGGCCACGAACTGGCGATGCAAGACAAGGCGCTGGAGTTTGAAAAGTTGCGCGGCGCGCAGCGGATGGCCGAAATCGGTGCGAGCGCCGATGCGGCGTGGAACGTCGGGGCCATCGATGCGCTGCGCGAAGCCGTCCATACCCAAGGCGAAAAGACCGGCGTGCGCTGGGCCGACGCGTTGTCGGTCAGTGTGCGACCGGTGATCACCTACTGGTTCATGGCGCTGTATTGCGCAGCCAAGACCGCTGCTTTCGCGGCCGCCGTGACCGCTGGCCCTGGCTGGGGCACGGCCATCCTGCACGCCTGGACGGAAGCGGATCAGGCGTTGTGGGCTGGGGTGCTGAATTTTTGGTTCCTCGGGCGCGTGTTCGACCGGGTGAGGCCATGACGCAAGTGGTGATCGAGGTGCCGAAAACGGCCATCGAGCTGGCCAAGCGCTTCGAGGGGTTCCATCGCGTGCCGAAGGCCGATCCTGGACGTGCGCATCCGTACATCTGCCCAGCGGGCTACTGGACGATTGGCTATGGCCATCTGTGCGAGCCGACGCACCTGCCGATTGCGGAGACCGAGGCCGAGGTTTATCTGGCGCACGACCTGCAAACGGCCCTGACTGCGACGCTGCGCTACTGCCCGGTGCTGGCTACCGAGCCTGAGGGGCGGCTCGCGGCCATCGTGGATTTCACGTTCAACCTTGGGGCTGGACGGCTGCAGATGTCGACGCTCCGGCGACGGATCAATCAGCGGGATTGGCCGGGCGTAGCACACGAGTTGCGGCGTTGGATCTACGGTGGCGGACGTGTGCTGCCAGGACTTGTCACCCGACGCGATGTTGAGGCACGGCTACTTGGTTGACACCGTTCGTTCAATGCTTTCCTTTGAGGCTGTGTGCCCCATGAACATGGCCCATGCTGGTTGCTGACACGTGATCTTGGAGCGATGCCGTGGACAATCCGGTCAAAATTCCGCATTGGCTGGCCTGCTGAGATTCACGGCAGTTTTCCCGCAAAGTCTTGAGCTGTCGTTCCAGCGCCTTCAACTCTTTGATGCGGGCAGCTACATGGCCGATGTGCTCGTCAAGCAGGTCGTTTACCTGTGCACAGTTCTCGTGAGGCGAGTCCTTGAAGCGCAGTAGGACTCGGATTTCGTCCAACGTCATGTCCAACCCTCGGCAGTGCCGAATGAAGGACAGTCGGTCAACGTGTTCGCTGCCGTACACCCGGTAGTTACCTTCTGTGCGAGGCGTTTCTGGCAACAATCCTTCGCGTTCGTAATACCGGATCGTCTCAACCTGAGTGTGAGCCGCCTTGGCCAGTTCACCGATTTTCATATCTTCACCTTGAGCGGTGGCAAGAAAGTTGCGCCATTTTATTTGTAGGTACTTGACATTGTAGTGGCTACAGGGTTTTTAATCCATCCAACAAGGAGAAGATCATGAACCCTACTCACCAACGCCAACAAGTTGACACTGCCTGCGGTTGTGGAAGTGGCTGCGCTGCATCGCCTGCCGTGGGCGGGCCAATGGCGTCTAAAGCAACGGCTGTTGAGCCACATAGATTCCGGATCGCGAACATGGACTGCGCGTCCGAAGAGTCAGAAATCCGTCGAGCGCTGGACGGCGTGGCAGGCATTCGTGGCTTGCAGTTCAACTTGGGCGACCGCGAGTTGACCATCGCTGCCGAGGATCATGCTCTGCGGTTGGCACTGGATGCGATTCGCAAAGCGGGCTTCAAACCGGAACCACTCGGAGTAGAAGACAAATCGGATGGAGCTACTGCCGCTGCGCCAACTGGTTTTTGGGCCTCATGGGGCAAATTGATTGCTGCATTGGGGCTGGCCGTGGCGGCTGAAGGCTTGGCATTCGCTTTTCCAGATAGTTGGCCAGCAAAAGCCCTTGGAATGGCGCTGGCCGCGGTGGCCATCGCCCTGGCGGGTTTCTCCGTCTACGGTAAAGGGCTTTCCGCACTGCGGCAAGGACGCTTGAACATCAACGCCTTGATGACTGTGGCCGTGACAGGTGCCTTCTTGATAGGCCAGTGGCCAGAAGCTGCCATGGTGATGGCCTTGTATGCCATAGCCGAGGCCATCGAGGCTCGAGCGGTGGACCGGGCGCGTAACGCCATCAAGAGCTTGCTGGCGCTGGCACCGGAGCAAGCCGAGGTGCGTCAAGGTGACGGCAGTTGGACGCGCGTCGGCGTCAAAGCTGTCGTTGTCGACGCAACAGTGCGCATCCGTCCAGGAGAGCGCGTTCCACTCGATGGTGTCGTCACGCTCGGACAGAGTGCCATCGACCAGTCCCCTGTGACTGGGGAAAGCCTGCCTATAGACAAGGCTCCTGGCGACGAAGTGTACGCAGGCACCATCAACCAGTCTGCAGCCTTGGAATTCCGTGTCACCGCGCCCGCTTCGGACAGCACCCTGGCGCGCATCATCCACGCAGTCGAGCAAGCACAGTCGTCCCGTGCGCCGACACAGCGCTTTGTAGATCGGTTTGCCGCGATCTACACCCCTGCCGTTTTCATCCTGGCTGTCGCCGTCGCGTTGCTAGCGCCGTGGATCACGGACTTGACCTGGATGCAGGCTGTCTACAAGGCCTTGGTGTTGTTGGTCATCGCTTGCCCTTGTGCCTTGGTTATTTCCACACCTGTCACGGTCGTCAGCGGTTTGGCAGCCGGGGCAAGGCGGGGGATTTTGATCAAAGGTGGCGTTTACTTGGAGGATGCGCGAAAGATCAAAGCTGTGGCCCTGGACAAGACCGGTACGATCACGGAAGGCAAGCCCAAACTGGTGGCCTTCGAGCCCGTGGACACAGGTCTTGATCAACGGGTGCTGGAGGGGCTTGCAAAGAGTCTCGCGGGCCGGTCGGATCACCCGGTTTCCAAAGCCATCGCAGAGGGGCTGTCAACCGCCGATCAAGAGGTGGGAGAGTTTCAAGCCGTTGCAGGGCGTGGAGTGCAAGGTGTTATCGGCAATCATTCCTACGCGCTGGCCAACCACCGCTGGATCGAGGAGCGTGGGCAATGTTCGGCTGAACTCGAAACCCGCCTCGCAGTTCATGAGGAGGCAGGTCGCACGGTCACACTCCTCGCTAACAGCGAACGTGTGATGGCGATCTGCGCGGTGGCGGACACCATCAAACCATCCTCCGCCCAAGCGGTGGCCGACCTGAAGTCGCTCGGCGTGACACCGGTCATGCTGACAGGGGATAACATCGCGACCGCGCGCACCGTTGGCTCTCTGGCGGGCATAGCCGAAGTGCGGGGCAACCTGCTGCCAGAAGACAAACTACAGGCCATCGGCGAACTTCAACAGCGACTGGGCATCACGGCAATGACTGGCGATGGCATCAACGATGCGCCAGCACTTGCCAAGGCCGACATCGGCTTCGCCATGGGTGCTGCTGGAACCCATACGGCGATGGAGGCCGCCGATGTTGTGGTCATGAACGACGACCTGCGGCGTCTGCCAGAAACGATACGACTCTCGAAGCGCACCCACGCCGTGCTTTGGCAGAACATCAGTCTTGCGCTAGGCATCAAGCTGGTCTTCTTACTTCTGGCCATCTTCGACAATGCCTCCATGTGGATGGCAGTGTTTGCGGATATGGGGGCAAGCTTGCTGGTGGTCTTCAATGGGCTAAGGTTGCTTGGAAGGCAACAGAGCAAGTAGAAAAGATGTACAGGGAAGTCTATAGCTGCTACACTGTTGCCCATATGCGTAAATGGTTGGCAATCCTTTTGTTGGTGTTTATGCCGCTACAGCTTGGCTGGGCGGCTGCAGCCAGCTATTGCCAACACGAAACCGGTGCCGCAGCCAAGCACTTTGGTCACCATGACCATCAGCACAAGACTGCGGATGGCAAAGACGCATCTTCCGATCCAGCCAAGACCATCGGTGGTGATCCCGATTGCGCATCCTGTCACGCGGGATGTTTGTCGGCCTTGCCTGGGGCAGTCACGATTGCATCGCTGGCCGACTCATCTCTGGATACAGCAGATTACTGGGCTCGTCTCACGTCGCCCCCTTTTGAACGCCTTGAACGCCCTCAGTGGCGTGT
>JAPKHL010000050.1 GCA_026646875.1 Rhodocyclaceae bacterium
GATTGCACGAGTTGCTGCCTGGCCTCCGAAAGGCGGTGGTTGAGCTGGGTCAGCTCCGCGTTGCGGCGCACCAGTTCCTCGGTGCGTTTCTCGACCAGCCCCTCGAGCCCGGCCTGGGCCTCGCGCAGTGCCTGTTCCGCAGCCCGCCGTTCAGTGATGTCCTGGAGCGTCTCGATGGCACCGACGATACGCCCCTGCGCATCGCGGAGCGGCGCAGCGGTGAAATACAGGGCGCGTGCGCCGCCGGGAAAATTCGGGAAATCGGCTTCGGCCTCGTAGGCGCCCGGTACCGTCGCACACGGCCGGAACTTGCCCGCGTAGTAGGTATCGAGACCGCGCTCGAGGTCGCCCGAGACAACCAGATCGGCCATCACCGGGCGCGGCTCGGGATAGAAACCGCGCCAAGCCTCCGTCGTTCCGACCACCCGCTCCGCCGGCACCCCGGTCACCAGCGCGCAGGCGCGGTTCCAGTGGGTCACCCGGTGCCCGGCGTCGAGCACGAAGGTCGGCACCGGATCGCTGTCGATGATCTGACTCAGCAATTCCTTGTCCTGGGCATGCGCGGCCACTTCCCGCTCCAGGGCCTCTTTGAGCTGCGCGAGGGATTCGCTGCGCGAATCGATCAACCGGTAGAGGGCATCCATGCCTTGCAGGAGGTTGTGCGTGGCGGGGTCGATCTGGACCGAGCGCTCCTGGAGATAGGCGTCGGCCGCACTGCCCCCCGCGCGGATGCGCTCGGCCTGGCGCACCATCGCCCGATCCTCGCGCAGGATATGGCCAATCAGCCAGCCGGTCAGGAAGCGCGCGAGGTTCGACATGTCTTCACGCTTCAGCGGCTGCGCGCGCAGGCGCAGTATCTGGCGCGTGAAATCGCCGTGGATCGCCTTGTGTCGCACCGCGTGGCGATCATCGACGCCGGCCTGCGTCATGAAAGCCTCCTCGTGCCGGAAGTGGGTCGCCGCATAGCGCACCAGCCGGTCGAGCAGCGGCGCCAGCGCCGCCTCGCCGGCATTCCGTTCGCTCAGGGCAATCACCTCGTTGACGATGCGCACCAGCTCCCGGTGCTCGTCATCGATCTGCACCTCGCCCACTGCGTAGGAATCGTCCCAGACAAAAGCCTCCATTTCCCTTCCCCTTGCTCCCGGCTATCCTGCCAGTCTATCTATCCTGCCAGCAGTTCGCAGATTCCGGCATGCTGCCCCTCGACCTCGGCGAAGAGGGCAAGAAAATCCTCGCGATCGAGGGCAAGCGCATTCCAGCTGACCGCGGACACCGGTGGCACCAGGCTGGCGCCATCGCCAGCCAGACCGAGCGCATGGGCGAGAGCGTCGGCAACATGGACGACATGCGCGAGCGCCTGGATCTCGCAGGATTCCGGCCGATGGTGCCAGGCAATCGCCTCGCCGACCAGCGGCGCGAAACGCCAGCGGCCAGCCAGCGCGCAGCCGATCTGCGCGTGATCGATGCCGAGCACGTCGCGCTCGGCCTCCTGCCACAGACAGTCACAGCGCTCCCGGTAGGCGACCACCGCATCGAAATGATGCGGAAAGCGCGAAGCCAGCACAAGCCGCCCCACATCGTGCAGCAGCGCAGCGGTGAAGGCATTCTCCTCGTTCGCGCGCAGGCGGCGGGCAATGCCGCGCGCGCACAGCGCGACGCCCAGACTGTGCGCCCAGAATGCCCGGAAATCGAAGCGCGTGGCCAGGCCCTGCGCCGAAAAGCAACCGGTGACCGCCGCTGCCGTGGCGAGCGTGCGCACGCCGCGGAAACCGAGTACCACGATCGCGTCATGTACCGAGCTGACCTTGCCCTGCAGGCCGTAGAACGACGAATTGGCGACGCGCAGCAGCCGGGCGACCAAGGCCTGGTCGCGGGCAATCTTGCGCGCCAGCAGATCGGTGTCGGCATCGGGATCGTCGATGCTCCCGATCAGCTCGACAACCACGTCGGGCAAGGCCGGCAGCCGGTCGACCTGGGCGGCCACCGTGGCCGGATCGAGCGTCCATTGCGTTGTCGAGCCGCTCACGATGCGCGGCTCCGCCGGTAATCGGTGACCAGCTGCCGGAGTTCGCGCGCCGGCCCGTCATCCCCGGCCAGCCGGAAGGCATGGCGCAAGCGGCGCTCAAGCTCGCGTTGCCGGGCCTCCGTCTGCCCGGGATCCTCCGGGCACTCGACGAGCACGCTCACGCTTTCAATGCCACGGCGACGCAGGCTGTTCAGCGTCGCCTCCGCGAGCGTTGCACCGGCCGGAATCAGCAATGCTCCGTGCGCATCGTGCACATCGGCTGCCAGGGTGCCATCGAGCGGCACGCTGTCCAACGCCATTTCCCTCGCCTCATGCCGCATTCCCATCTCCTTCCCGGACCGCCTGCGCGACGAACAGCATCAACCGTCCGCGCGAGCGCGAGCGCTCGCCCATGACACAGCACGATACCTGCCAGCAATGTCCGTTCGCCGACCAGACAACGCAGACCTCGCCCGCGCCCTCCGACAGCAGCGGTTGCAACGCGGCGGGCAGCCGTTCGCCGGCATAGCTGCCCAGCAGCGGGCTTCCCTCACCGAGCAGCGCCTCGGCTGCCAGATTGGCGAAAACGATCATCGTCTCGTCGTCGAAACCGACGATCGGCATGGGAACGTGCTGCAGTATCTCCTGTGCGACATCGAGGGTAGCCTCGTCGCGCACGATCTGACGCTGCTTTTCCTCGACCATCGCCCGCAACTGCTGGTTGGCGTGTGCCAGTTCCTGGTTGGCCACCTGCACATCGTGACTGAGGCGACGGTTGTCGTCCGCCAGTTCCTTGTGCCGGAAGGCTTCCTCGATGTTGCTGCGCAACTGCTCGTCATCCCAGGGCTTGGTGAGGAACTTGTAGATCGCGCCTTCGTTGATCGCATCGGTGATCGACTGCAGTTCGGTGTAACCGGAAAGGACAATGCGCACGGTCTCCGGATGAATGGTCTTGACCCGACGGAGGAACTCGACACCGGTCATGTTCGGCATGCGCTGATCGGAAACGATCACATCCACGGCGTTCTCGGCGAGCAGTTCGAGGCCACGCTGTCCACCATTGGCGGTGAGGATCTCGTAGCCATCGCGGCGCAGCAGGCGACGCAAGGCGGACAGGATGTTCTCCTCGTCGTCGACCAGCAGCAGGGTGCGCTTGCGCTGGGCGGCCCGCAACTGTTCCTCGCTCAGGCAACTGCGGCTCTGCAGTAGCGTGCCGGCAGCCGCCGCCGGCAGCGGCTTGCTGAACAGGTAACCCTGTATCTCGTCGCACTGGTTGGCGATCAGCAGGGTCAGCTGGGCGTTGGTCTCGACGCCCTCGGCGACCACCTTGAGCTTGAGCTGGTGAGCCATGGTGATGACCGCACGGGTGATCGAGGCGTCGTCGGGGTCGGCCGCGATATCCTGCACGAAGGAGCGGTCGACCTTCAGCGCATCGAGCGGGAAGCGCTTCAGGTAGGCCAGGCTGGAATAGCCGGTACCGAAATCGTCCACCGAAAAACGCACACCGAGCCGGCGCAATTCGCCGAGCGTTGCGATCACGTGCTCGGCGTTGCGCATGAGCACGCTCTCGGTCAGTTCGAGCTCGAGACCGCCGGCCTCGAGCTTGCTGTCGGCGAGCGCCCGATGCACCGTGTCGATCAACCCGGGGTCCTCCAGCTGACGGGCCGCCAGATTGACCGCGACGCTGACGCGGCCGCAACCGGCCTGCCGCCAGCTGGCAAGTTGCCGGCATGCGGTGGCGAGCGCCCAGCCACCGACCGGAACGATCAGCCCGGTTTCCTCGAGCACGGGGACGAACTCGGCCGGCAGGACCAGGCCGCGCTGCGGATGGTTCCAGCGCAGCAAGGCCTCGAGCCCGACAATTTCGCCGCTGGCGCAGCTGACCTTGGGCTGGTAGTGCAGTTCGAACTCGCCGCGCTCGAGCGCCTGCCTCAAGTCGGTTTCCAAGCGCAGGCGCTCGAGTGCCCGCTCGTTCATCTGTGGCGTGTGGAAGCACCAGCTGCCGCGCCCGGCTTCCTTGGCGCGGAACATCGCGGTATCGGCGTAGCGCAGCAGGGTCTCGGCGTCGCGCGCATCGTCCGGAAAAACGGCGATGCCGATAGAGGCGCCGATGAAGACGTCCTGCTCGCCGATCCGGAAGGGCGCGACGAGCGTGTCGACCAGCTTGCGCGCGACGTTCGCCGGTTCCTGACCAGTCCCCAGGTCGGGAACGATCACCGCGAACTCATCGCTGCCGATCCGTCCGAAAATATCGCTGGCCCGGAGGTGCGGGCCAACCCTCCGCACCACCTGGCGCAGCAGATCGTCACCGGCGGCGTGCCCCAGGGTGTCGTTGACCATCTTGAAGCGGTCCAGGTCGATGAGCAGAACCGCCAGCCTGCGCTCGTAACGTTCGCCATGCACCAGCATGTGCTGTAACCGGTCCAGCGTGTATAACCGGTTGGGCAGACCGGTCAGGCTGTCGTAATGGGCGAGCTGGAAGAGTCGCTGCTCGGCGGACACCGAATCGCTGATGTCGAAATGCATGACGATCACGCCGCGCGCGTCGCCCGCGTGCAGGGTCGCGAAATGGGCACGGAACCAGCGCTGTCCGTCGCCAGTCCGGCAGGCGTGAATGAAGGAATGGCTGTCGCGACGGCCGCCGATCACGTCGCTCAGGCAATCGGCGGCCTCGACGACGCTCTCGCCGTAACGGCCACCGATACCGTGCGTGGCTTCGGAGAAGCCACATTCGGCGGCAAAGCGCCGCCACCCCTCATTGACCGCGACGACCACGCCCGACGCGTCGAGAACCGCGGCACTGGCGGGCAAGGCCTCGAGCACGGCGGCGGCGATCGCCGCCAGCCCGCTATCGGAAGAGGCGGGATACTCCGGTGCTTTTCCCCTGTTTTCCTGCTGCTCCATCGGTGTCTCCCCGGAGACCTTTCAATCGTGCGGGAACCCGCCTTCTCCGGGGAAAACGCCAGTCCGGACGCGCCCCCGGCGTGTCAAGGGAAGCGTATCACCGAATGAGGATTTGGCAAGCCTGTCGCCCGAATCGATATGCCATCCGACAAATGACAAACCAATGTCAGCCGGCTACAGCCGGGAAGCCACCCAGTCGTTCACCGAGGCCAGCGCGGCTGGCAGTGCGGCCGGGTTGGTGCCGCCGGCCTGGGCCATGTCCGGACGACCGCCGCCCTTGCCGCCGACCTGCTGGGCGACGCTATTGACCAGCTCGCCGGCCTTCACCTTGGCGGTGAGGTCGGCAGTCACGCCCGCGATCAGGCTGACCTTGTCGCCATCCACCGCCGCCAGCACGATGGCGGCCGACTTCAGCTTGTCCTTCAGCTTGTCCATCGTTTCGCGCAAGGTCGGGACGTCTGCGCCTTCCAGCGTTGCAGCGAGCACCTTGATGCCCTTGACGTCGGCAGCCTGCGCGGCGAGGTCGTCGCCCTGGCTGGAAGCGAGCTTCGACTTGAGCCGCGCCAGTTCCTTCTCCAGCGCCTTGACCTGATCGACCATCTGGCCGACCTTGGCGACGACTTCCTGCGGCTGCGCCTTCAAGGCGCCGGTCACGGCGGCGAGGGTGTCCTGCTGCGCATCGAGCCAGGCCAGCGCAACATCGCCGCAGACGGCCTCGACGCGGCGCACGCCGGCAGCGACGCCGCTCTCGGCGACGATTTTGAGGAGGCCGATGTCGCCGGAACGGGCGACGTGCGTGCCGCCACAGAGTTCCTTCGACGAGCCGATGGTCAGCACGCGCACCTCGTCACCATACTTCTCGCCGAAGAGCATCATCGCACCTGACTTCTGCGCATCCTCGATCTTCATCACGCGCGCCTCGGTAGCGGCGTTGGCGAGGATCTCGGCATTGACGATGGCTTCCACCTTGCGGATTTCGGCCTCGGTCATCGGCTGGTTGTGCACGAAGTCGAAGCGCGTCTTGTCCGGATCGACCTGCGAGCCCTTCTGCTGCACGTGACCGCCGAGCACTTCGCGCAGCGCCTTGTGCATCAGGTGCGTGGCCGAGTGGTGGCGGGTGGTGCGGGCGCGGGCGGCGATGTCGACCTTGGCGGTGACGCCGTTGCCGACGGTGATCTTGCCGGTCTTGACGACGCCGTGGTGGCCGAAGACGGCGGCCTGCACCTTGTGCGTGTCCTCGACGGCGAAGATGCCGTGCACCGACTGCAGCACACCGCGGTCGCCGACCTGGCCGCCGGACTCGGCGTAGAACGGGGTCTCGTCGAGGACGACGACGCCCATCTCGCCTTCGTTCAGCGCGTTGACGGCGACGCCGTCCTTGTACAGCGCCAGCACGTTGCCCTTGGCCTCGAGCGTGTCGTAGCCATGGAAGGTGGTGTTGGGACCGTCGTAATCGAGCTGTGCGGACATCTTGAACTTGCCGGCGGCGCGCGCCTGCTCCTTCTGGCGCGTCATCGCCGCGTCGAAGGCGGCGGAATCGACGGTGATGCGGTGTTCGCGGCAGATGTCGGCGGTAAGATCGAGCGGGAAACCGTAAGTGTCGTGCAGCTTGAACGCGGTCTCGCCATTGAAGGTCGTGCTGCCGCTCTTCGCCAACTCGGCCAGTTCGCCTTCGAGAATCGCCATGCCATGCTCGATGGTGGCAAAGAAGCGCTCTTCCTCAAGCTTGAGCATCTCCATCACGCGCGGCTGTCCGGACTTGAGTTCCGGATAGGCCTCACCCATCTCGGCGACGAGATCCGGCACCATCCGGTGGAAGAACGGGGCACGCACGCCGAGTTTCCAGCCGTGGCGGATGGCGCGGCGGATGATGCGGCGCAGCACGAAACCGCGTCCCTCGTTGCCCGGAATGACGCCATCGGCGATCAGGAAGGAGCAGGCGCGGATGTGGTCGGCCAGCACGCGCAGCGACGGGCCGTCGGCATCCTTGCTGCGGGTCTCGCGCACGGCGGCCTGGATCAGGCGCTGGAACAGGTCGATCTCGTAGTTGGCATGCACGTGCTGCAGCACGGCGGCGATGCGCTCGAGGCCCATGCCGGTGTCCACCGAGGGTTTCGGCAGCGGGTGCATGACGCCGGCCTCGTCTCGGTTGAACTGCATGAACACGTTGTTCCAGATCTCGATGAAGCGATCGCCGTCCTCGTCGGGCGAGCCCGGGGGGCCGCCCGGGATGTGCTCGCCGTGGTCATAGAAGATCTCGGTGCAGGGACCGCAGGGGCCTGTGTCGCCCATCATCCAGAAGTTGTCGGAGGCGTAGCGCGCGCCCTTGTTGTCGCCGATGCGTACGACCTTGTCGACCGGCACGCCGATCTCCCTGGTCCAGATGTCGTAGGCCTCGTCGTCCTCGGCGTAGACCGTGACCATCAGGCGGTCCTTGGGCAGCTTGTAGACCTCGGTCAGGAGTTCCCAGGCGTACTTGATCGCGTCGCGCTTGAAGTAATCGCCGAACGAGAAATTGCCGAGCATCTCGAAGAAGGTGTGGTGACGCGCGGTGTAACCGACGTTCTCGAGGTCGTTGTGCTTGCCGCCGGCGCGCACGCATTTCTGCGAAGTGGTGGCACGGCTGTAGGGGCGCTTGTCGAAACCGAGGAAAACGTCCTTGAACTGGTTCATCCCGGCATTGGTGAACAGCAGGGTCGGATCCTCGTGCGGCACGAGCGAGCTCGAGGCGACGATCTGGTGACCCTTCGATTCGAAGAACTTGAGGAACTTCTCGCGGATTTCGGCGCTTTTCATCGTGATCTGTCCCGAAAAATGGGCGTATTCAGTGGGTTGGATGCAAGGGACAGCGATTCTAGCACCCTTTCACCCGGTCGCAGGCGGCGGCGCCCGGGAGCCATGCCGCCAGGAGTAAGCAAGAATCAATATAAGAAAATAATAAAAGCCAAATATTCCGCAATTCCACTCTGACATAATGGATATACTCAAAATGTTGGTCGATGTATTTCGAACGACGGACAACGCTCGATCCAGGGAGGCGACATGAAGAACACGGGATTCAGGCGGCTGGGCATTGCGGCGCTCGGACTGGCCCTGACGGCACCGGGCTGGGCCGAGGCGGCCTGCACGACACAGACCCTGCAGACCAGCCAGACCATCAACGGCTCGCTGTCAAACGCGGACTGCGTCGACAACAATGCCAACGGCAACATCTATTACTACGATCACTTCGTGTTCAGTGGCAGCAGCGGGCAGCAGCTGCAGATGAGCGCGTCGTCGTCGCAGATCGACCCCGACCTGCTGCTGATCGCCCCCGACGGCAGCACGGTGTACGACGACGACAGCGGCGGCGGCACCACCGCGCGCATCGCCGGCGGGCTGGTGCAGACCGGCACCTATCAGGTCATCGTGTCGTCGGCGGTGCCCCAGCAGTCCGGCAGCTACACCTTCGCCTTCTCGCTCGGCGGTGGATCGGGCAGCGGCGGCGGCCTGCCGACGGTGACCGGGACCGCCGTGGAATATTTCCACGCCGGCTTCAACCACTACTTCATGACCGCCTATCCGGAAGAGGCGGCGGCGATCGACGCCGGGCGCGTGCAGGGCTGGAGCCGCACGGGGCAGACCTATCCGGTCTATGCGCAGGGCAATGCCAGCACACAGCCGGTATGCCGCTTCTTCAGCACCAGTTTCGCGCCGAAGAGTTCGCATTTCTACACGCCCAGCCCGGCCGAATGCGCCGCCGTCAAACAGAACCGTGACTGGCAGTTCGAAGCCAACGCCTTCTTCGCCGTCGAACCGGTCGCCGGCGCCTGTCCGAGCGGGACTCAACCGCTCTACCGCGTCTATAACAACGGTTTCTCGGGCGCGCCCAACCACCGGTATACGACGTGCACGACGATCCGCGACAAGATGCTCTCGCACGGCTGGATCACCGAGGGAACCGCCATGTGCGTACCGGCGGGCATCGGCGCCTGCACCACCGATGCCAGCGGCGGCGGCACCAATTACGTCGGCGGAGGCAACACCGGCGGACCGGCACCGGATTACGGCACCCTCACCGGCAATTCGTCCGACCAGGCAAAATTCATTGCGGCGCGCGGCTACCCTCACCTCTTCACGCTCGGTTTCGTCACCGAAACGCTGGACGGGTCGGGCCGCATCGTTCCACTCTCGCCGCCGAAGCGCATCGAATCCTGGGCCTACAACGATGGCAGCTTCACCTCGGCGCTCTTCGAGAACGGTTTCTTCATGCGTCAGGACACCCTCGGCCCGCACGTTACGATCCAGTCGACCAATCTCCGGCCGGAGATGTTCTCCTCCGGCATGAGCGAGGCGCAGGTGACCGCAGTCATGGGGCAGCCAAGCTGTGTCGAAACCATGCAGTACGCCGGACGGGCGCTCCGCTACCTGCGCTACCGGGCCACCAGCCAGTCACCCGTGGCCACCGCCAGCCTCGAAAACGGGGTACTGGTCGGCGTCACCGCCGGCTATGCGCTGAAGGAGGCGAGCGATACGAGTAACGATATCTGTGCCGGCGGCAACCGTGTTCTGAGGAGTGGATCATGATCGGTTTCAGGAAACAGCGGGGAGCCCTGCTGCTCATCTTCGTCGTCGTCACCCTGGTCGGCGGCACCACCGGCTATCTGGCGATTCGCGCGGCCCAGGAGCAGGGAGCCAAGGAAACTGCGGTCATCGACAAGATCGCGCGCGGCGAACCCATCGGCGAGAACGAAATCGAGGAGGCCATCCAGGGCAAGGTCACCGCGATCAAGATCCTGAACGCAGGCGGATCGGTCATCAACGCGATCGATCCAAGTCCGGACGCCGGATCGGTACTCTCCTCCTACGCCACCGGCTGTATCGAAAAAGGCGTCGAGCAGGCCAGCCTGGGCGACCGGCCGACCGCCAGCAAACCGCTGCCGGCGGACGTGACCGCCCCGGCGATACCCGGCTGCACCTCGGGCGTCTTCCTCTGCTCGAACGGCAACACGATCTGCCGCGACAAGGTCTGCAACGACGCAAACAACTGCGGCGACAACAGCGACGAGCGCTCGAGTATGTGCCGGAGCGCCGGCTCGTGCTGTCAGGTGACCAACGGCTGTCCGGGGGAAACCGGCTCATCCTGTGCGGAAAGCTGTTGCTGCTGCCCGTACGGGATGGCCTGCGACCGGGTCAATCCCGGGCGCGGCTGCGTACCCTCCAACTGAGCGGCGGCCGACCGGGGAGGGAAACGGCGCCTCCCGACAGAGGCAGCGTGACCTGCCCGGCCGGCTCCGGACTCAGCGCACGGCGCGGCGCGGACGGTCGACCCGGCCGTTATGGTTGTAATCGTGCTGGCGGTCGTGTTTCTGCCGGTAGATGCGTTCGCTCTGGCGGTCCTGCATGTTCTCGATGCGCGCGCGTTCGCGCCGGGTCACCGTGCCATCGGCGAGCGCCCGGTTCTCCGCCCGCTGCACGGCGGCCTGGCCCTGCTCCAGCCGGGCGGCCTCCTGAGCGGTGAGGCTGCCGGACTGTACCCCCTGCTCGATGCGTCGGTCCTGCTCGGCCTGCCGCGCATCGATGCGCGAGCCCTGGGCCAGCACGGCCAGCGGCAACGCCAGTGCCACCACGGCGAACAGCCGGGCCAGCGGGCGGGTGAGGGACGGTGTCGGGATCGATGGTTTGTTCATGGCGGATCTCCTTTCTGACAGGATGCGAGGTGCATGCAGCTTAGCGCGGGCGCTGCGCCATTGCGCCCGTCCGGGTGTAACAGATGTAAGGAGGTGTAAGGCGGGTCGCCGGCAGCGCTCAGGCGAACCCGTCGGGCAGGCGGTCGATGCGGTCGCTGAACACCGCCGCGACGCCGCGCTGGAACAGCGCGCGGCCGTGGGCAACGTCGTTGACCGTGTAGCAAAGTACCGGCACGCCGGCCGCGCGGGCGGCGGCCAGCAGCGCATCGTCGACCTGCGTGGCGTCACAGTGCAGGGTCGCCGCGGCCAGCGCATCGAGCCGCGTGCGCCAGTCGGCTGGCGGCCGTGTCCACAGACAACCGAGCGGCAGGTCCGGCGCGACGGCACGGGCGGCCTCGAGCGCCACGCCGGAAAAGGAGGAGACCAGGGGCAGATGGTCGCCGCGCCAGCAGTCGAGCACCTGGCGGGCGACCGTTGCACCGGTCGCCGCCTCGAATCCGGCCGCCGGCTTGATCTCGACGTTAGCGCGCAGGCCGAGCCGCCGGCACAGGGCGGCGGCTTCAGTCAGGGTCGGCAGACCCTCGCCGCGCCAGGCAGGATGAAAATGCCTGCCGGCATCGAGCCGGGACAACACGGCATCGGACGCCGCGCTGACCGGACCGCACCCGTCGGTGGTCCGGTCCAGGGTTTCATCGTGGATCAGCCAGGGCGTGCCGTCGGCTGAGAGCATGACGTCGAACTCGACGGCGGCCAGGCCCAGGCGGGCGGCCAGGCGCATCCCGGCAAGGGTGTTCTCCGGCGTCAGCGCGCCACCGCAGCGGTGCGCGATGACAGCGGGCAGCGGCCAGCCGGGAAGGGGACGCGTCACCACGGCCGCATCACCACGACCGACTCACAACGGCTGCAGCGCCTTGAGCGAAGGCAGCACAGCGTTGCCGCGCGCCACGGCAGTGTCGAGGGCTTCCTTGGCCGGCTTGCGGTCGGCCCAGACGGCCTCGAGCTCCTCCTCGACGATGATGCGCACCGGCTCGATCTGGGAGACGCGCAGCGCACGCAGCGTCCCCTTGCCCTGCAGCTGCTGGTAGGCGATGTCGAGCCCGGCGGTATCGATCTTGAGCAGGCGGCTCCTTGCCGCGGCACGAGCGATCGGCGTCATCGGCAGGAAACCGCCGGCGCGCGTCAACTCGACCTGCGGCTCGGCCCCGAGCAGGAAGCTGACGAAGCGCGCAGCACCCTTGTATTCACCCGCCTTGTAGCCACCGCCGATCCACAGCGAGGCACCGTCGGCCAGGGTCTGCTGCGGGGCACCGCGAACGTCGTCGTGGTACGGCAGCGGAGCGATCCCCACCTCGACCGTGGCGTTGTCGCGCAGCGTCGCATAGAGCGAGGAGCTACTGGTCAGCATGCCGCACTCGCCGGCAGCGAAGCGGTGATCGGCCTCGTCGCGGCGACCGTAGTAGGCGAAGAACTTGCTCTTGTACCAGCTCGACAGCAGGGCGATGTGCTTGACCTGCACGAGGCCGTTGAAGGCCAGCCGCCCCTTGGTGTCGCTCACCTCGGCGCCGTTCCAGGCACTCACGTTGTCGATGTGCACCCAGGCCGGCCAGGAGGTGGTGTACGGGCAACGGCTGCCGGCATCGAACAGCTTGTCGGCGGCCTGCTGGACCTCCCACCAGGTTTTCGGCGGCGTCTCGGGGTCGAGACCGGCCTGCTGGAAGGCTGCCTTGTTGTAATACAGCACCGGCGTCGACAGCGCGAGCGGGAGCGCGAACAGGCGGCCGCGCGCATCGCTGATGCCGACGCGCAGCTCGGGGGCAAGCTTGCCGCCATCGAGCGGCAGCTTCGCTTCGCGCATCACCTCGTGCAGCGGACGGAAACGCACGCGATTGGCGGCAAAGCGGGCCTGTTCCTCACGCGTCACCAGGTTGACGAGCGCCGGTGGATCGCCTTCGAGACGACGCACCAGGCGCAGCTCGTAATCCTTCTGCTGGCTGTTGAAGCGCTCGACGAGCTGTTCGAGCCGCTCGGCGCGCACTTCGTCGAGCTGATGGGAAAAGTCGATCGGCGTACGGGCGACCGGCGCACGGGCGGCGGCCAGGGCGGACGTCCCGTAGACCGGCAGCATGGCCGCGGCGAAGCAGATAAGGGTCTTCCGGAAAATCATTGGCGGGTCCTGAAAGTCGGCGACAGGCGGCCGATTATAGACCGCCGCAAGATACGCGGGTATCCGCACCGGGCCGAGCGGACCGGACCGGACCGGACGGGCCGTCCGCCGCGCGCCGGGAAAACCGCCAATGCGGTTAAAATGCCACGTCCAAGACCAATTTCCAGGGATACCCGTGTCCGCCGTCTCCGACCCGACGATGAAATCCCCGCGCCTGAGCCTGATCGGAGGCGCCCTGCTCGTCCTCCTCCTGAGCGGCTGCGACATGGTGCAGCAGCGCCTGGGACTCGAGGATCCAGCCACCAAGGCCGCCCGCACCGACGCCGAGGGCAAGGCCGTCGGCGGCGCCTGCCGGCAATCCGGGCGTGCCATCGAGGATTGCTACTCGATCTATTCCTGGCTGCCGAAGGCGCCGATCTACGAGGGCTGGCGCGACATGGACGCCTACATGCGCGAGAACAAGCTGGAGACGATCGCGCCGCAACTGCCACCGCCCCCGCCACCGGAAATTCCCGGCAAGAAGAAAAAGAAGGCCAGCACGGTCGAAGGCGAGGCCAATGGCGCGGCGACCGGCGCCAGGACGGGCGATGCGCCGGGCGAGAAGGCGATCGAGAAGCCGACCGAAAAGCCGGCAGACAAGGCCGCCGAAAAGCGCTGAAGCGTATCGCCGCCTAGCGGGTACGGCGCGGCGTCGATGGCGGGGTGCGGCCCTCGATGTGACGGAAGGTGATGCGCCCCTTGCTCAGGTCGTAGGGCGACAGTTCGAGCGACACCTTGTCGCCGGCGAGGATGCGGATGTGATGCTTGCGCATCTTGCCGGCGGTGTAGGCCACCAGATCGTGGCCGTTATCGAGCGTCACGAGAAAGCGGGAATCGGGTAGCACCTCGGCGACCACGCCGTTCATTTCGATGAGTTCTTCCTTGGCCATGGCCACGTCTCCTGGAGGAATTGAAAAGGGGAAACCGGTTGCACCGGCCTGTCCGGGGCGAGGAACGACGGTCCGTGCCGGAGTGGACGCCGGAAGAACGGAAAGGGAATCGGCCCCGCAACGGGGCGACGGTCAAGACGGCAGGGTGATGAAGGGGAATTTCCGCACGGCGCGGAGAAAGAACCGGACAGCAGCAGCGCGGCCTGAAGATCGCAACCCGACACTATGCCCGGAAACGCGGAAAGACACAAACGCCGGCAGCCGCCGGCACGCGCTCAGACAGGCTCCGCGGCGCCGGGCAGGTCGATCTGCGCCGGATCGAGGTATTGCCGGGCATATTTCAGATAGACCTTCTGCCGCACGAAGACATCGAACAGATCTGGATCGATGTGGCCGTTGTCGCGGAAGCCACGCAGGATGTCGAGCGCCTGCGAGAGCTTCATCCCCGGCTTGTAGGGCCGGTCCCGCGCCGTGAGTGCCTCGAAGATGTCGGCGATCCCCATGATCCGTGCCTGCACCGACATTTCCTCGCGACGCAGGCCTTTCGGGTAACCCTTGCCGTCCATCCGCTCGTGGTGCCCGCCCGCGTACTCGGGCACGTGCCGCAGGTGCTTGGGCCAGGGCAGCGCCTCGAGCATCTTGATGGTGGCGACGATGTGATAGTTGATCGTCTCGCGCTCGGCCTGCGTCAGCGTGCCGGCGCGGATGGTCAGGTTCTCCACCTCGTCGGCACTCAGGAAATCGGTTTCATGCCCTTCCGGGTTGATCCAGCGATACTGCCGGGCAATCCGCCGCACACGTTCCTGCGCTTCCGGCGGCATGGCCTCGCCACCGATGTTGGCGCGGCGCAGGAAGTCGCGGTCCTCGTCCATGCTCCGCCACTGCGCCTGCAGGCGCTGCTCGGCCGTCGCCCGCTCGTCGCCACCGAGTACGGCGCGCAGCATGGCCAGCTCGGCGTCACGGCGCAGCACCTCGAAGCGCGTGTCGATCAGATGGATGCGGTCGAACAGGGTTTGCAGCTTGGTCGCCTTGTCGACCACGTGCACCGGAGTGGTCACCTTGCCGCAGTCATGCAGGAGACCGGCGATCTTCAGTTCGTAGCGATCCTTGTCGCTCATCCGGAAGGCCGCCAGCGGCCCCTCGGCGGTGGCGTCGACCGCCTCGGCGAGCATCATCGTCAGTGCCGGTACGCGCTGGCAATGGCCGCCGGTATAGGGCGATTTTTCATCGATGGCGAGGTTGATCAGTGTGATGAACGACTCGAACAGTGCTTCGAGCTGGCTGATCAGCTGGCGATTGGTGAGCGCAATGGCGGCCTGCGAGGCGAGCGATTCGGCCAGCCGCTGGTCGGCGTCCGAAAATACACGCACGGCGCCGCTCGCCGGATCGATGGCGTTGATCAGCTGCAGCACGCCGATCACCTCGTGCTCGTGGTTTCTCATCGGCACGCTGAGGAAGGACTGCGAGCGGTAGCCGGTCATCCGGTCGAACTGCCGCGTACCCGAGAAATCGAAGCCTTCGGCAGTATAGGCGTCGGCGATGTTGACGGTCTCGGCATGGATCGCCGAATAGGCGGCGATCATCGAGTTGTTCGGCGAGCCGTCCGCGAGGTAGAGCGGCAGGTCGACGAAGCCGCGCGGGATCGGAGCGCCGCTGCTGCCGCCATAGGCGATACCGAGCGAGGCGGTGCGCACGATCTCGAAGCGTAACGCCTGCCCGTCCTCGCGGACGCGGTAGAGGGTGCCGCCGTCGGCATGGGTAATGGCACGCGCGGCGAGCAGGATGTTCTCCAGCAAGCGGTCGATGCTGTGCTCGCTGGACAGCGCCGCGCCGATGGCGTTGAGCTGTTCGAGCCGGCGGAAGAGATCGTCGAGCGAATCCATGGCACCTCCTGCCCTGCTCATTTGATGCAGACGGTGCGGACCTGCTTGAGGTCGGTGATCCCGGCCAGCACTTTCTCGATACCGTCCATCCTCAGCGTGCGCATTCCCTCGGCCAGGGCCACGGCGAACAGGTCGGCCACCCGCGCATGCGCCTGGATCGCCTGCTTCACCGCGTCGCTGCCGACCAGCAGTTCGTGCAGACCGACCCGCCCCTTGTAGCCGCTGCCGCCGCAGGCCTCGCACCCACGTGCCCGGTAGAGGGTGAAGCGCCCGTCGTGCGCATGCTCGCGCTGCCACTCGTCGAGCACGGCCTGTGCGCCGGCCTGCGGATCCTGCCGCCAGGCCGCCGTGCCGCCCAGATCTTCGCAGTACTCGGCGAGCAACTGCTGGATTTCGGCCGGATCGGCGACGTAGGCCTCGCGACAGGCCGTGCACAGACGACGCGCCAGGCGCTGGGCGAGGATGCCGAGCAGGGCATCGGCAAAATTGAAGGGATCCATGCCCATGTCGAGCAGGCGGACGATGGATTCCGGCGCACTGTTGGTGTGCAGGGTGGCGAACACGAGGTGGCCGGTCAGCGAGGCCTCGATGCCGATGGCCACCGTTTCCCGGTCACGCATCTCGCCGACCATGATCACGTCCGGGTCGGCGCGCAGGAAGGCGCGCATGACGGTGGCGAAGTCGAGACCGGCCTTCTTGTTCACCTGTACCTGGCGCAGACCCTTTTGGGTGATCTCCACTGGATCCTCGGCGGTCCATATCTTGGTTTCCGGGGTGTTGATGTGGTTGAGGATCGAGTGCAGCGTGGTGGTCTTGCCCGAGCCGGTCGGCCCGCACACGAAGAACAGCCCGTAGGGCTTGGCGACGACGCGCTTGAGACGCTCGAGGTTGTGCGCACCGATGCCCAGCCGCTCGAGCGGGATCGGCTCGCCGGCGGCGAGGATGCGCATCACCACGTCTTCCATGCCGCCGGCGGTGGGCACGGTGGCGACGCGCAGCTCGATGTCGAGCGGCCCGAAGCGGCGGAACTGGATCTTGCCGTCCTGCGGCCGCCGTTTCTCGGAGATGTCGAGATCGCACATGATCTTCAGGCGGGCCACCAGGGCGTTGCGGTAGGCTGCCGGAATCTCGATATACGGTGCCAGCACGCCGTCGCGACGGAAGCGGACCAGCGTCTTCTCCTTGCCCGGACGCGGCTCGATGTGGATGTCGGAAGCCTCCTGCTGGGCGGCATCGACGATGATCTTGTTCACCAGCCGCACCAGTTCGTTGTCGGCCGCGGCGGACAGCTCGTCGCCGGCCGCCTCTGAAGTCTCGCCCTCGTCCATGCCGGAGAGCAGCTCACCGACCGAATCGAGCCCGCCCAGCGCACCGAAGAAATGCTCGAGGGTGCGCAGGAAATCCTCCTGCGTGGTCACCCGGTAGACGATGCGTGCCTTGGCGAAGACGTTGGCGACGATGCGCGAGCTGCGAATACGCTCGGGATCGAGCGTCATCACCACGATGCCTTCCGGCGTTTCCTCGAGCGGCAGCCACTGGTTGGCCTCGACATAGTCGCGCTTGAGATTCTTCAGCAGTTCGGCAGGCTTGATCCGGTCAGGGCGGAACGGCTCGTAGGGCGTGCCGAAGAAATGTGCCAGGGCGGCGCCGATCGCCGCCGTAGGCACCTGGAAATCGCGCTGCAGGACCGCCTCGAGGTCACTCCGCTTGCGCCGCGCGGAGCGCTGGGCAAGGTCGAATTCGCCTGCGGAAATCACCGCCTCGGCGACCAGTGCATCGTATTTCGAGCGCACCACCGGGCTCACGCCCTGACGCTGCGCGAAGGCGATCGCCAGGGTCTGCGCCAGGGCCTGCACCCCTTCCTCCGCCAGGGCCGGGAACGGAGCGCCATCGCGGCGGTTGATCAGCTGCACGACGCCAGCCAGCTCGCCGCTGCGCGCGGCGAGGATCGGCGCCACCAGCATCTGCCGCGAACGGTAGCCGGTACGCCGGTCGACCTCCTTGAGGAACTGCATGCGCGGGCTGTAGCGCTGCAGTTCCGCGTCGTCATAGACATCGTGGATGTTCACCGTCCGGCGCGTGGCGGCGACGTAGCCGGCGATGCTCTGCTCGGAGACCGGCAGGCGGATGTCGGTGAACGACCCGAGGCCGGTCTTCACCCGCGAGACGATGCTCTGCCGATCCTCGCCGGGAACGTAGAGGGTCAGGCGCTCGCAGTCGAACAGATCGCAAATGTCCGGCGAGAGCTCGAGGATGATCTCGTCGCTGTTGCTGGTGGCGTGGATCTTGTTGGTGACCGCCTGCAGCTTCTGGAGAAAGACCAGGCGGCCGGGCATATCGGCGGCGGCCGGAGCGGTCTGGGCGGTCGATTGCGTCGGCATGGCGCAGTTCCTTGGGAAACGGGGCTAGGGTGAAGCGAAGACGGGCGGTCAGAAATCGAAGATCTGGTTGTTTTGCAGCATGCGTGCCGGCAGCAGACCGGCCCGCGATTCGATCTCGGTCATTGTCCGCTCGATCTGCCCCGGCTTGAGGTGGGTGATGTAGATCTCCGCGGGCCGGGACAGCCGGGCCAGCTCGTCGGCCAGCATGGCCGGGCAGAGGTGGCGGGAAAGCTCGGCGAGCGCCCGCTCGCCATCCGAGAAGGCGGTTTCGATGACCAGGTAGCGCAGGTTCTCGATGGCATTGATCAGCGGCCAGAAGGCGTCGTTGATCGTGGTGTCGCCGGTGAAGACGAAGCTCGCCGCACCGGAATCGAGCTGATAGCCGACTGCCGGTACCGTATGCACTGCCGGCAGGGCGGTGATCCGGCGGTCGCCGAGCACCCGTGTCTGGCCGGCGGCAACGCTGGAGAAGCGCAGCAGCGGTGCCTCGCGGCTGGGAATCTGGCTGAAGTCGGGCCAGATATCCCAGTTGAAGATGTGTGCGCGAAGGCTGGCCAGCGTGGCTTCGGTGGCGTGCACGGTGAGCGGCGTCCGACGCAGGTCGGAAACCGAATCGATCATCAGCGGCAGCGTGGCGATGTGATCGAGATGCGCGTGCGTGATGAAGACGTGATCGATCGCCGCCAGTTCGGCGAGCGACAGGTCGGCCGCGCCGGTGCCGGCATCGATCAGGATGTCATGATCGACCAGCATCGAGGTAGTGCGCAGGTGGTGCCCGCCAATACCGCCACTGCAGCCGAGGATTCTGACTCTCATTTTTTCTCCGGCGGAGGCCGGCCCGGCCGACACGGCACGGTGCGGCGCTCCACAGATTGCCCGGAGGGCATTCTGCCGCGCCGCCACGGCGGCGGACAGGAACTATTTCCGCGCGGAACCCGCTCAGGCCCGGAGGAAGAACTCCATCTTCACCCCGGCGATCTCGATCACGTCATGGTCGGCCAGGGCATGCGCCTGTGCATCGATCGCCTGACCGTTGACCACCGGAAAGCTGGCGCCCTCGACGTGGGTGATGAAATAGCCATGCGGACGCCGGGCGATCACCGCCACCTGCGCACCGGGCTTGCCGAGCGTGGTCAGGGTTTTGGTCAGTTCGAGCTCGCGGCCGGCGTTGGGACCGTTGAGCAGCTGGATCGCCGCGACGGGAAGTGCGGGCATGGCGGTGGCGCCACCCGCAGCGACGGCTCCGGGCGCTGCCGCCGTCCCGCCACCGGCGGGTGCGGTACTCGCGGGCCGCGCACCATTGGGTCGCAGCAGCATGGTCTTCTCGAAATCCGCGGCATCGGCGCGCGCGGGCTGCTCGGCGATGTACTTCAGCTTGTACTTGCCGAGCTCGACGACGTCGTTGTTCTTCAGGAAGTGCTTCTTGATCGTCTGGCCGTTGACCAGGCCATTGGTGCTGTTGAGATCCTCGAGGAAGGAATCGTTGAGGATGGTCACCACCGCCGCGTGCTCGCCGCTGATCGCCAGATTGTCGATCTGGATGTCGTTGTGCGGCTTGCGGCCGATGGTCATGCGCTCCTTGACCAGCGGAATTTCCTTGAGTACCAGGCCGTCCATGCTCAGTATCAGCTTCGCCATTGTCTTCCGTCCTTATCCAAACCAGTGCGTGAGTCGCGTCCACCAGCCGCGCGGGGCGGGAAAGGCGCGCAGGATCCTGACCAGTATCACCGAAACGTTGTCGCGCCCGCCGTTGTCGTTGGCCATCTGCACGAGCTGCGTCGCGGCCAGTTCGAGGTTGCCGCCGAGCGAGCCAAGGACGAGGGCAATCTCGCCATCCTCGACCATGTCGTTGAGCCCGTCCGAACACAACAGGTAGATGTCGCCCGGCAGCACCGGATGCTCATGGATCTCGGCCTCAACCTCCGGATCGACACCGAGGGCGCGCGTCACCAGGTTCTTGTTATGCGAGTAGCGCGCCTCCTCGGCAGTGATCATGCCGCAGTCGAGCTGCTCCTGCAGCAGCGAGTGGTCGCGCGTGATGGCGACGAATTCCTCGCCGCGCAGGCGGTACATGCGCGAGTCGCCGATGTGCGCGACCGTCACCCGATCGTCGCAGAAGACCGCCGTGACCAGGGTAGTACCCATTCCCGCGCACTGCGGTTGCGTTTCGGCCGCGTCATGGATCGCGGCATTGGCCTCGGCGATCTTCTCGGCGAGACAACGCTGGACGTAGGGCCGGCCGCTGCCGCCATCCGACTGGCAGGGCGGGTGGGCGGCAAAGGCACTCTCGAAGCCGGCGGCCAGCAGCGCGGTCGCCATGCCGCTGGCCACCTCGCCTGCGTTGTAGCCGCCCATGCCGTCGGCGAGAATCGCCAGCCCCTGATGCGGGTTGGCGAAAACGGCATCCTCGTTGTGTCCGCGCACCATCCCGGGATCGGTTCGGACGACGATCTCGAGAGCGTCGCTCAGACTATTCGCCACTTCTCCTCCCTGCTGCTGATCATCGACCCGACCCGCATATGCCGGATGCGAGCAAAGCCGCATTCTTGCAGCGGGCCACGGGTCCGTCAATCGGCCAGTGAATGTACCGGCGCCCCGTCACCACCATGAAAAAGGGGCAGGCCGCAGCCTGCCCCGCTCGGTCGCCTTGCGGCGAGGACCTTACTTCAGCAGCGCCTTGAGCAGCTTGCCCATCTCGGACGGGTTGCGCGTCACGGTGAAGCCGCACTCTTCCATGATGGCGAGCTTGGCGTCGGCGGTGTCGGCGCCGCCGGAGATCAGCGCGCCGGCATGGCCCATGCGCTTGCCCGGGGGGGCGGTGACGCCGGCGATGAAGCCGACGATCGGCTTCTTCATGTTGGCCTTGCACCACTGGGCGGCTTCGGCTTCGTCCGGACCGCCGATCTCGCCGATCATGATCACGGCATCGGTATCAGGATCGTCGTTGAACATGCGCATCACATCGATGTGCTTCAGGCCATTGATCGGATCGCCGCCGATACCGACGGCCGAGGACTGGCCGAGGCCGATTTCGGTCAGTTGCGCGACCGCCTCGTAGGTCAGGGTACCGGAGCGCGAGACGACGCCGATACGGCCCTTGCGGTGGATGTGGCCAGGCATGATGCCGATCTTGATCTCGTCGGGCGTGATCAGGCCGGGACAGTTCGGGCCGAGCAGAAGGGTCTTCTTGCCGCCGGCGGCCTCCTTCTTCTTCATCTTGTTGCGCACTTCGAGCATGTCGCGGACCGGAATGCCCTCGGTGATGCAGATGGCCAGATCGAGGTCGGCCTCGACAGCCTCCCAGATCGCGGCGGCGGCGCCGGCCGGCGGCACGTAGATGACCGAGACGGTGGCGCCGGTATCAGCGGCGGCTTCCTTGACGGAAGCGTAGATGGGGATGTCGAAGATCTTCTCGCCGGCCTTCTTCGGATTCACCCCGGCGACGAAGCAGTTCTTGCCGTTCGCGTATTCCTGGCACTTTTCCGTGTGGAACTGGCCGGTCTTGCCGGTGATGCCCTGGGTGATGACCTTGGTGTCTTTGTTGATCAGGATGGACATTCAGTAACTCCTTACTTGACCGCGTCGACGATCTTCTGGGCCGCTTCGGCCATCGAATCGGCGGAAATGATGGGCAGGCCGGAATCCTTGAGGATCTGCTTGCCGATATCCTCGTTGGTGCCCTTCATGCGCACGACCAGCGGCACGGAGAGATGCGTCTCGCGCGCGGCGGTGACGACGCCGTTGGCGATCGTGTCGCAGCGCATGATGCCGCCGAAGATGTTGACCAGGATGCCCTTCACCTTGGGGTTCTTGAGCATGATCTTGAAGGCTTCGGTGACCTTCTCGGTGGTGGCGCCGCCGCCCACGTCGAGGAAGTTGGCCGGCTCGGCGCCGAACAGCTTGATGGTGTCCATGGTGGCCATGGCCAGACCGGCGCCGTTCACCAGGCAGCCGATGTTGCCGTCCAGCGAAATGTAGGCGAGGTCGAACTTGGAGGCCTCGATCTCGTCGGCGTCCTCTTCATCGAGGTCGCGGTACTCCACGATCTCGGGATGGCGGTAGAGCGCGTTCGAGTCGAAGTTGAACTTGGCGTCGAGCGCCTTGATGTTGCCGTTGCCCTCGAGGATCAGCGGGTTGATTTCCGCGAGCGAGGCATCGGTTTCCATGTAGCACTGGTAGAGCTTGGCAATCTCGGCCTTGGCCTGCGGGAGCGAGGCTTCCGGCACGCCGATGCCGCGCGCCAGGTTCTCGGTCTGCTGATCGGTGATGCCGACCAGCGGATCGACGAATTCCTTCAGGATCTTCTCGGGGGTGGCGTGCGCCACTTCCTCGATGTCCATGCCGCCCTCGCTGGACGCCATCACGGCGACCTTCTGCGTGGCGCGGTCGGTCAGCACGGCGAGGTAGTATTCTTTCTTGATGTCGGCGCCTTCCTCGATCAGCAGGCGGCGGACTTTCTGGCCTTCCGGACCGGTCTGGTGGGTGACCAGCTGCATGCCGAGGATCTGGCTCGCGTACTGGCGCACTTCATCCAGCGACTTGGCGACCTTCACGCCGCCGCCCTTGCCGCGACCACCGGCATGAATCTGGGCCTTGACGACCCACACCTTGCCACCGAGCTCCTCGGCGACCTTGACGGCCTCATCGACGGAGAAGGCAGGCTTGCCGCGCGGCGTCGTCACGCCGAACTTTCTCAGGATCTCCTTGCCCTGATATTCATGAATTTTCATGCGCTTTCCTTGCTTTGGTTGAGGTTGCTGTTGCGAGCTGCGGGCAGGCGGGCCTACCCGGTTTTCTGGCCGCGGTACCAGCGCGGGTAGTAGCGCCGGACTGCTTCCGAATGCGAATCCAGCGCATGGCAGCGGTCGAGCTGGTAGGGCTTGTGGCCGCTATCCTCGTTGTCGCGCACATCGCTGGCGAAGGTCTGCAGGGCGGCCGTCGGCAGGAACATCACCAGCTCGGTGAGGTGCGAACAGCCATGGGTGCCGTCGAACAGCCCCTTGACCGCCTTGCGGAAACCGTGAAAGAGATTGAGCCCGACCAGCCGGGAATAAGCCGGGTGAATGCCGTCGCAGAGCCCGTCGTAGGGCATCGCATCCGTGCAGGCGACGGCATCGAGAATGTTCATTTTTGCATCGATGGTGACACGCACCCACATGTCGTGCACCGCTTCGCCGCGCCCGATGGTCTTTGCCGAGATCGGGTAGTCGTGATGCTTGCGATCGGTCAGCCTGGCCTCGATGTCCCAGCAGCCGTCCCCCCGCTTGTAGCCGTCGAGCTGGACGCTGCGGGTATGCATGCGGGTGCGTTCGGCGGTGGACGGCGGCAGCGGCATCGGTGATTCCGGGAGGATGGCGAACGGATGCTGAGTATTTTCTGTACAGCCCCGAATGGTAGCACAGAACGCAGGGTTTCAATCCGCAGAATTCATAATTATGAATTCTGCGGGCCGGGCACGGCGGTCGACTGCAGCCCGTACTTGCGGATCTTGTCGTGCAGGGTCGTCTTGGCGACGCGCAGCGCCTCGCTGGTGCGCGCCAGGCTGCCGCCCTGCCGCTCCAGCTCGGCGGCGATCAGCGTGCGCTCGAATTGCTCCACCGCCTCGGCCAGCGGCAGGCTGCCCGGCGTCGGTTCGGACGGCGGCGCGGCCGCCTTGCGCAGGCCGAGGACATAACAGTCGGCGGCGTTGCGCAGCTCGCGCACGTTGCCCGGCCAGGACTGCGCCATCAGCTCGCGCAGCACCTCCGGCGATACCGCGGGCACCGGGCGCTCGTGCCGTCGCGCCGACTGCAGCACGAAATGCTCGAACAGCATCGGAATGTCCTCGCGCCGCTCGCGGTAATAGAGATCCGGACGGAAGCGGCCGGCCTGCGCCAGCTGCCCCAGATCGTCCTTGGTCGCTGCGATCACCCGGCAGGCCACCGGAATCAGCTGGTTCGACCCCAGCCGTTCCAGCTCGCGCTCCTGCAGCACGCGCAACAGCTTGATCTGCATCTGCATCGGCATGCTTTCGACCTCATCGAGGAAAAAACTGCCCTTGCCGGCGTGCTCGATCTTGCCGATGCGCCGCTTCTGCGCGCCAGTGAACGCCCCCGCCTCGTGCCCGAACAGCTCGCTGTCGAGCAGGGTATCGGGAATGCCGCCGCAGTTGAGCGCAACGAAATTCTCGCGGCTGCGGGCGCTGTGCTCGTGCAGGCAGCGGGCGACCAGTTCCTTGCCGGTACCGGTTTCGCCGCGGATCAGGACATCGACGGCGGAGCCTGCGATGTCGAGGATGCTGCGGCGCACCGCCTCGATCTGCGGCGAACGGCCGATCAGCGTGCTTTCGATGCCCTCCCGGTGCTCCAGGCGCCGACGCAGGGTTTCCACCTCGAGCGTCAGGGCACGCTTCTCCAGGGCGCGGCTGACCACCTCGACGAGATGCTCGGGAGAAAATGGCTTGGGAATGAAGTCGTAGGCGCCGCAGCGCATTGCCTCGACGGCCAGCGTCACGTCGCCGTGGCCGGTGATCATGATCACCGGCAGCGCCGGATCGAGCGCCCCGATCCAGCGCAGCAACTGCAGGCCATCGATCCCCGGCAGGCGCATGTCGGTCACCACGACGCCCGGAAAGGCCGGCGCCAGGCGCTGCTGCGCCGCTTCGGCGGAAGCCACGCCGCTGACCGCGATGCCGGCGAGCTGCATCGCCTGCTCGCAACCGAGGCGGACGTGCGGATCGTCCTCGACGATGAGGACGCTGAGATTTTCTTTCATGTCGGGAAGGCTCCCTGATCGGGCCGGGCGGAGCCGGTGGCGTCGCCGGCACCGGCGGGCAGGTGGATGACGAAGCGGGCGCCGCCCCCGGGCGGGCTCTCGGCGCTCAGGTCGCCGCCGAAATCGCGCACGATGTCGCGCGAGATGACGAGTCCCAGGCCCAGCCCCTCGCCGGCCGGCTTGGTGGTGAAGAAGGGTTCGAACAGGCGCTCGCGCACCGCCGGCGAAAACCCGCCGCCGGTATCGCCGACGCTCAGCGCGATGCGCCCGTCGGCCTGACGCCAGGCTTCGACGGTCAGGCGGCGCACCGGCTGCACGAGCATCGCGTCGATGGCATTGCCGACGAGATTGACCAGCACCTGCTGCAGGCGGTTGGGATCGCACCAGGCGATCAGCTCGCCGGCGCGGCAGCGGTTATCGACGCTCACGCCGCAGCGCTGCAGGCGCTGATCGAAGAGGAACAGCGCGCTGGCCACGGCATGCGCCACGTCGACCGCGCTGGAAACGGCCGGCGACTTGCGCGCGAAGGTCTTCAGCGGCGTGATGATGGCGCCCATCTGCTCGGCCAGCTGGCCGACGATGCGCAGGTTGCTCTCCGCCGTCTCGAGGTTCCCGCGCTTCATGAACTCGATGGCGTTGCCGGACAGCGTGCGCACCGCGCCGAGCGGCTGGTTGAGCTCGTGCGTGATGCCGGTGGCGAGCTGCCCGAGCACGGCCAGCTTGGCCGCCTGGATCAGCTCGTCCTGCGCCGCGCGCAATTCGAGCACGGCGCGCTTGCGCTCGCCGACCTCGGCCTCCAGGCGGCTGACCGCGTCCGACAGGTCCACCGTGCGCTCGGCCACCTTGCGCTCGAGCGCCTGGTTGGCACGCTGCAGCAGCGCCTGGCTCTCGAGCTGCGCGCGCAGCGCCCGCCGCCGCTGGCGAACGTACAGGAAGCCGAGCAGCAGGCAGCCGGCGACGGCGGCGGCCAGCGCCCCGGCGGTCAGCGCCTGCGCGCGCACCGGCCGCAGATTGGCGAAGACCAGCAGGCGCCAGGCCGATTCCGGCAGGTGCCGGCTGAAGGCGAGGTAGTCGTGTCCGCCGAGCGCCGCCGGCGCCTCCGGCCCGCCCCCCGGCGAGGGCAGGCGCACCGGCGTACCGACGGACGCCGCCTCGACATCGACGTCGAGGGTCAGCCCGCCCGGCGCCCGGCCGTCGAACTGGTGCCGGCCGATCTCGGCGATCACCTCGCCGGAAAGCGGCTTCAGGGTGGCGTACTTCCAGCTCGCCGGCGAGGCGAGCAGGACCACGCCGTTGCCGTCGGCGATCAGCGCCGGCCCCGTGCTCACCTCCTGCGCCAG
>JAPKHL010000051.1 GCA_026646875.1 Rhodocyclaceae bacterium
AGCGCGCTGCAGATCCGGCCGACGCTGCCGGTGCTCGCGCTGCTCGTCGAGCGCCGCCTGCTGCCGGCCGAGAGCGAACGCGAGCTGCGCGAGGCCTACATTTTCCTGCGCCGTCTCGAGCATCGCCTGCAGTACGTCAACGATGCGCAGACCCACATGCTGCCGACGGGCGATGCCGAGCGCGCGCAGATCGCCGCGAGCATGGGCTTCGTCGACTGGCCGGAACTGCTCGTCGAACTCGACGGCCATCGCCGGCGGGTGGCGCATCATTTCGAACAGGTTTTTTCCGAACCGGAGGAAGGACAGCACGCGCTGACCGGTCTGTGGTGCGGACAGAGCGATCCGGAGACGGCGCGCGAGACCCTGGGCGCGCTCGGCTTCCGCCAGCCGCAGGCCGCGCTCGACCGCCTGCAGGCGCTGCGCGAGAGCAGCCGCTACCAGCAACTGCCGGCGGCCAACCGGGAGCGCCTGGACGCCCTCGGCCCGCGCCTGATCGATGCCGCCGCTGCGACCCGCTCACCCGATGCAACCTGGCAGCGCGGTCTCGATTTCCTCGAAACCATCGCCCGGCGCGGCGCCTACCTGGCCCTGCTGCAGCAGTATCCGCAGGCCTTGCGCAAGGTTGCCGAACTGATCGGGGGATCATCCTGGGCCGCCGAGTACCTGACCCGTCATCCGATCCTGCTTGATGAGCTGCTCGACCCGCGCCTCTACGACGACGCGGTGGACTGGGCCGGCTTCCGCGCCGAACTCGATCACCGCCTGGCCGAACACACCGGCGACACCGAGCGGGAAATGGACATTCTGCGCGAGGCGCACCACGCACAGGTTTTCCGGCTGTTGGCGCGAGACCTGGCCGGCCTGCTCACGGTCGAGCGCATTTCCGACCACCTCACCGAACTGGCCGACATCCTCCTGCAAAAGACACTCGACCTCTGCTGGGAACGGCTCAAGAACCGCCACCCCTGCCCCGAACGCCCGCCGCGCCTGGCCGTGATCGGTTACGGCAAGCTCGGCGGCAAGGAGCTTGGCTACGCCTCCGACCTCGACATCGTTTTCCTGCACGACGACGCCGAACCCGGCGCCGGAGAACTCTACGCCCGACTTGTGCAGCGCATGAACACCTGGCTGTCCAGCCAGACCGCCGCCGGGATGCTCTTCGAAACCGACCTGCGCCTGCGTCCGAACGGGGATGCCGGCATGCTGGCGTGCACCGTCGAGGCCTTCCGCGACTACCAGCTCAACCACGCCTGGGCCTGGGAACACCAAGCGCTGACCCGCGCCCGCTTCTGCGCGGGCAACGCCGAGGTCGGCGCACAGTTCGAGGCGATCCGCATCCGCATCCTGCGCCAGCCGCGCGATCCCGCGAAGCTGCGCGAGGAGGTGCTGGCCATGCGTCAGCGCATGCTCGATGCGCATGCCTCGAAAAACCCGGATGAATTCGACATCAAGCAGGACCCCGGCGGCATCATCGACGTCGAGTTCATCGTGCAGTACCTGGTGCTCGGCCATGCCCACGCGCATCCCGAACTGTGCGGCAACCTCGGCAACATCGCCCTGCTGAAGGTCGCCGCCGATCTCGGCCTGTTCCCGCCGGAACTGGCCGAACCGGTGCGCAACGCCTACCGCGACTATCGCCGCATGCAGCACGAGAAACGACTGAACGGAACCCCCAAGGCGCGCGTCGAGCGTGCCGCCGTACACTGTCGCATCGAGGCGGTGCGCGCCCTCTGGGAAGCGGTTTTCGGCGAGGCCTGAGACGCCTATACTCCTTGCATATCGCGCGGCACGCGCCGCGCGCCAACCCAGGAGATCGCCATGAGTCCGCGCACCAGAACCGCCCCCCTGCTGATCCTGACCCTGAGCGCGCTGGCGCTGACCGCTCCCCCGGTCTTCGCCTCGCCCGCCATCGCCACGGTGACCGTGACGCCGTCGCCGGCCCGCGCCGGCCAGCCGGTGCGGATCACGGTCAGCGCCAGCGATGCGGAAAACGCCATCTGCGGACTGACCGTGCATTGGGACGACGGGCAGAGCGAACGCGCCCAGAAGGTCGGCGACAAATGGGGAGGCTTTCCGCGCAGCTTCGAACACACCTACGCCCGGCCCGGCCGCTACATCATCAAGGCCGAAGGGCAACGCGCCGGCACCTTCCTGCCCTGCGGCGGCGAAGCGACGGCCACCCTGGTCGTCGAGGCCGCCGCGATGCCGGCGGCCCAGACCGGCACGGCCGCACCGTCCGTCACCAAGCCGGCCTGCCCCGCCGGCTGGACACTGAAGGGCAAGGCCGGCAAGGACGGCAGCTTCACCTGCGCGCCGAAGAAAGGCGCCGGCAAGCCCGAACAGCCCCTGGCCTGTCCGGCCGGCACCAGCTATTTCGTGAGCAACAAGGCGCTGGGATGCGAAAAGGCGCCATGATCGAGGACAGACTGTCCAGCCAAGGAAAAAGCGCCCGGAACGGGCGCTTTTTCCTTGGTCTTGCCGGACGGCCTATTTCTTCAGGCTGTCGCGAATCTCGCGCAGCAGCTGGATGTCCTCAGGCGTCTCCGGAGCGGGCGGCGGCGCGGCGGGCTCTTCCTTGCGCAGCCGGTTCACCTGCTTGATCATCACGAAGATGATGAAGGCAAGGATGATGAAATTGACCACCACGGTGATGAAATTGCCGTAGGCGAACACCGGCACCTGCGCCTTCTTCAGCGCATCCAGCGTCATCGCCGTCCCGGACGGGACGTTGCCGAGCACCAGGAACATGCCCGAGAAATCAAGCTTGCCGCCCATGATCCAGGCCACCAGGGGCATGATCAGATCGCCGACCACCGAATCGACGATCTTGCCGAAGGCCGCGCCGATGATCACGCCGACGGCGAGATCCATGACGTTGCCCTTCATCGCGAATTCCTTGAATTCCTGCATCATGCTCATGATTTTTCCTTTGTTGCTGTTCGAGGGAAACGAGGCCGGCTTCTGCGGCGCCGGGTGCTTCGATTATAGGAACAATGCCGCCGCCATGTGAAGCGCGCTACACCCGCCGCAGCCGCTCGCCGGCAGCGGCCAGGGTGGCTTCCTGCTTGGCGAAGCAGAAACGCACGACGCGGTCGTCGCGCCCGTCGCGGTAGAAGGCCGAGACGGGAATCACCGCAACGCCGACCTCGCGGGTCATCCACTGCGCGAATTCGCGGTCGGGCAGGTCGGCGATCGCACCGTAGCGCGCCAGCTGGAAATAGGTGCCCCGGCAGGGCAGCAGTTCGAAGCGCGAATCCGCCAGCTGCTGCCGGAAGAAATCGTGCTTCTGCGCGTAGAAGGCGGCAAGACCCAGATGGCGCGCGGGATCCCGCATGTATTCGGCGATTCCGGCCTGGCACGGCGCATTGACGGTGAACACGTTGAACTGGTGCACCTTGCGGAATTCGGCCATCAGCGCCTGCGCGCCGAGCACGTAGCCGATCTTCCAGCCGGTGATGTGATAGGTCTTGCCGAACGAGGAAACGACGATGCTGCGCAGCGCCAGTTCGGGGTGACGGCAGACGCTCTGGTGCTCGCCCTCGAAGCAGATGTGCTCATACACCTCGTCCGACAGCACGATGATGTCGGTCCCCCGGGTGAGATCGGCAAGCGCGGCGAGATCGTCGGCCGCAAACAGGCTGCCGGTCGGATTGTGCGGCGAATTGACAATGATCATGCGCGTGCGCGGCGACAGCAGCGCACGCACCTGCGCCCAGTCCGGCCGATAGTCCGGGAAGGTCAGCTGCGCGTGGACGGCCTTGCCGCCCACCGTCTCGATGGCCGGCACGTAGCTGTCGTAGACCGGCTCGAGGACGATCACCTCGTCCCCTGCCCGGACGAAGGCGGCAATCGCGGTGAACAGGGCCTGCGTCGCGCCGGCGGTCACCGTGATCTCGTGCTCGGGATCGTAGCGCCGGCCGTAGAGCGTCGCCACCTTGTCGGCGATGGCCTCGCGCAACTCGGGAATGCCAGCCATCGGCGGGTACTGGTTGCGGCCGGCCGCCATCGCCCGCGCCGTGGCCTCGAACAGGGCAGGTTCGGCCTGGAAATCGGGAAAGCCCTGCGAGAGGTTGATCGCACCGCACTCGGCGGCGAGCCGCGACATCACGGTAAAGATCGTGGTGCCGACCCAGGGCAGCTTGGAATCGATGACGAGCGGGGAAACGAGCATGGGCGCAGGGGGAGACGATGCTCCGGAAGGACGGGAAAGGGCAGTGTACGGGCAGGCCCCACGGGCGGCAAGCCGGCGGAGAGGCGGCCCGTCGCCCCCGCCGCACCAACCCACGGAATCAGCGCTTTTCCTTTCGCGGCAAGGGCATGGGCAGCGCTCGCTCGGTTGCCTGCAGCAGCCGCCCGAGCCATGCTCTGTCCTCCCACAGATCCGCGGTGATCAGCCAGTACGGCTTGGCGCCAGGATACGGGCAGACCTCAACAACCTGGGGCAGCAGGGTGCGCACGGCATCCGTCGGCTTGAGATACAGCTGGTCGTCGCAGACCAGCGCAACGGGCTTGTCCGCCATATAGAGACAGTATTCCCCGAACATCTTCCTGGCGCGGACCCCGGCGAGATCCGCAAGCTGATCCAGCAGGTATGTCATGGTGTCCTGAGCGGTGGCCATGCCCTGATCTCCAGTTGGCAAACGGTGGCTGCCCCGGAAGGGGTCTGCTGCTCAGTACCAAGGATATTGACACTCCCAGGCCCAGGCATCGGCAACGATGGTTTCAAGATCCGGCCGCCGGGGTTGCCACCCCAGCACCTCCCGGGCCCTGCGCGCATCGGCGACCAGCCGTGGCGGATCGCCGGCCCGGCGGGCCGCGTAGCAAACAGGGATGTCTCGGCCAGTGACCCTGCGGGCTGCCTCGATCACTTCCCTGACGGAAAAACCCTGCCCGTTTCCCAGGTTGAAACACGCACTCCCGCCTCCTTCAAGCAGGCGGTGCAGGGCTCGCAGATGTGCATCGCACAGATCGCTGACGTGGATGTAATCACGGATGCAGGTCCCGTCGGGGGTATCGTAATCGCATCCAAAGACGCTGATCGCATCGCGCCGCCCCTTCGCTGCCTGCAACACGAGCGGAATCAGATGGGTTTCGGGTTCGTGGCACTCACCGAGTCTCCCATCGGGGTCGGCGCCGGCCGCATTGAAATAGCGCAGGCAGACCGATCTGAGCCCGTAGGCACGGTCATAGTCGGCAAGCACCTGCTCGATCATCCATTTGCTGCGTCCATAGGGATTGACCGGATTTCTCGGGTGATCCTCGTCGATCGGGGAATACACCGGATCACCGTAGACGGCAGCAGTCGAGGAAAAGATGAAACGCCCGACCCCCGCCCGTCGCATCGCCTCGAGCAGCGCCAGGGTGGCGGCAACGTTGTTCCGGTAGTACTTGGCAGGATCGCTGACCGACTCTCCGACCTGGATGAAGGACGCAAAATGCATCACGGCCGCGAAGCGGTGCCGCAAAAACAAGCTCTCCAGCGTAACCGGGTCGGCCATCGACCCGACAACGAGTTCGGCCTCTCCCACCGCGTCAGCATGACCGGAGGACAGATCGTCCAGCACAACCGGGCAAAAGCCGGCGCAGCGCAGTGATTTCACCATGTGGGCGCCGATGTAGCCGGCGCCGCCGACGACAAGGATGGACAGAGGTGCTTCCTGCGGCACAGCCATTCCCCTACTCGCGCAGCGGCCCGAACTCGACCGGCACCCAGGCAAAGTGGCGACGGCCTTCCAGGCGCACGTGGCCGATGCCGGGGAACGGCAGGTGCATGCCGGCCACCAGCAGCTTCTCCCGGGCGGCGCGGGCAAACAGCTGGCGTCGCGTGGCCACGGCCTGCTTCTTGTCGGTATCGAATTCGATGGCGACGTGCGGGCGGGCGAACTGCACGGCGTGGTTGTGCACGACGTCGCCCCAGACCAGCAGCCGCTGTCCGGCCGATTCGACGAGATAGGCGGTGTGGCCGGGGGTATGGCCCGGCGCCGCGATCGCGGAGATGCCCGGCAGGAGTTCGCGATCGTGCTCGAAGGTCTGCCAGCGGCCAGCCTGCCGATAAGGCGCCGCGGCCTCGCGCGCCATGGCGAAGAAGGGCTGCGCATCCCTGGGAGCGCGAGCGGCGGTCTCCTCGTTCAGCCAGTAGTCGCTTTCCGCCCGCGCCGACCAGACCACTGCATTGGGGAAAACTGCCTGCCCGTCGGCGCTCACCAGGCCATTCACATGGTCTCCGTGCAGATGGGTGACGAGTACCGTATCGATCTGCGCGGGGTCGTAACCGGCGGCTCGCAGGTTGTCGACGATCCGCCCGAGGGTCGGTCCGAAGCGGCCGGCGGCGCCGGCATCGACCAGCACCAGCCGTTCGCCGGTGTGGATCAGGTAGGCATTGACCGCCGTCTGCACCTTCGGTCCCTTGAGGAACTGGCGGGCCAGGAGGCTCTGTACCTCCTGCGGGCTGGTGTTGGTGAGCAGGGCGCTATCGAGGTCGATGAAGCCATCGTACAGCGCGGTCACCTCGAAGCCGCCGAGCATCAGCCGGTAAAACCCGGGCACCTGCGTCTTCTGCGGGGGGGGCGCAGCGATGGCCTGGCCGGCCAGGAGCGCAAACAATGCGGCCAGCAGCCAGCGTGCGAAGGCACCGGGCTGTCCGCGCCGGGCGTCGGAACATGCCAGCGTGAGGGTGATCATGGGGAAGCTCATCGAATCCTCCTGAATGTGACGATGCAGACCGGCATCATAACGCCGGCCCGGCGAATATCCGCGTCGCCACTCAACCGGCCGTGCCCGCCTCTCCGGCAAGACGCCCGAGATCCTCGCGGGTATTGATGTTCTCGAAGGCCTCGGCTTCGTCGTCGAAGGCAACATCCACTGCCCGCAGCGTCGCACACCAGCGTCCGAAGGCCCGCCCGCCGTCGCGCAGGTATTCGTCCAGGGCCGGCAGCAGCTCGCGCCGGCACAGGCAGAACACCGGGTGCAGCCGCTCGAAGGTGCGCGCCATCGCCAGCTCGCTGCCGGTCGCCGCCATGGCGGCATGAAGCCGGGCGACCAGGTCGGCCGGCAGGAAAGGGGAATCGCACGGAGCCGTCACCACCAGAGGGTGCGCAGCTTCCGAGAGCGCCGCGTGCAGGCCGGCCAGCGGCCCGGCAAAACCGGCGATCCGGTCGGGAAGGACGCGGTACCCCAGCGCGGCATAGCGTTCGCCGTTCTGATTGGCATTGATCAGTAGTTCGTCGACCTGCGGCGCCAGGCGCTCGGCCACCCACGCCGCCAGCGGCCGTCCGCGCAGCGGCTGCAAGCCCTTGTCGACACGCCCCATGCGACGCCCCTGGCCACCGGCCAGCACGACCCCGGTGATTCCGGCGATCCGTTCCTGCTGCATGCCATCCATCCGCTGCTCCACTCCTTTTCCGGCATCGACCGACCCCACCGGCCGGCCTCCGCCGCCTTCTGCTATCATCGCCAGCCAGCCTCGCAGCCGACGGGAGGCTGTCGCACCGCACGCCTAGACCATGGACAACACCTACACCGAAGAGGAAATCGAACGCTGCACCCTGCACGGGCGTCGCGAGATCGTTTTCCAGCTGCGCGGGCTGATCAAGCGCGCCGACCGCGTCACCGTTGCCTTCGACGAGGGCCGGCAGAGCTTTCTGACCGTCCTGCTCGACCTCGCCGAGGACGACGGCCTGCTCTACCTCGACGTCGGAGGCAGCGAGGACAGCAACCGCGCCTTCCTGCGCGCCGGGCACTGCGTCTTCACCACCACCGTGGACGGGGTGCGCTACCAGTTCGCCTGCGAAGCGGCCCGCGAGGCCCGGATCGGCAGCGGCCGCGCATTCGCCGTTCCCCTGCCGAAAAGCCTGCTGCGACTGCAGCGGCGCGACATGTTCCGGCTCGAACTGCCGACCGCCAAGCCCTACGTCTGCCGCATCCGCCGCGGCACTCCGCAGGAACTCGCCCTGCCGCTGCACGATATCTCGGTCGGTGGCGTCGGCATCCTCTCCACCGACAAATTCGAGTTCGCCGCGCTGGAGAAGCTCGAGAACTGCTGGATCGACCTGCGCGATACCGGCGTGCTGGCGGTGACCCTCGAGGTGCGTTACGTGCACGCCTTCGAGAACCGCGCCGGAAAGGCCATGTGGCACATGGGCTGCCAGTTCCTCAATCTCTCCAGCCTCAACGAGACGCTGATCCAGCGCTTCATGGCGCGCATCCAGGCCGAACGCAAGTCGCTGCTCGACTGAGCCGAGCCGCTTGCCGGTTCAGCCGCCGCGCCGGCGCAACAGCCCGGCGAGGCTCTCCTGCAGGTCGGCCGGCATCACGACGATCTTGGCGTTGTCCGACTCGCCGAGCCGCAGCAGCGAATTGACGTATTTCTCCCCGAGCATGTAGAGCATCGGCGTATGGTTGTCGCCGATCGCCGTGGTCACGCGCCGGATGGCCTCGGCCGAGGCTTCGGCCAGGTTGACCTGGGCCGCCGCATCACGCTTGGCTGACTCCAGACGCGCTTCGGCCTGCAGGATCATCGCCTGCTTCTCGCCCTCGGCGCGCGTCACCATGGCCTTGCGCTCGCGTTCGGCGGAAGCCTGCATTTCCATGGCCTTCTGCATCGACGGCGACGGCTTGATGTCCTGGATTTCCACCGACTTGACGGTCAGCCCCCAATCGACCGCCTCGTCGGCGATCGATTCGCGCAGGCGGGCCTTGATCTTGTCGCGCGAGGAAAGCGCCTCGTCGAGATCCATCTCGCCGCAGATCGAACGCAGCGTGGTCATGATCAGGTTGCGGATGGCCTCGCCGAAATCGACGACGCCATACACCGCCTTGACCGGATCGGTGACCTTGATGAAGGCGATGGCGTTGGTCAGGATCACTGCGTTGTCGCGCGTGATCACCTCCTGCTCCTGCACGTCGAGGATGATGTCCTTGGTCACCAGCTTGTAGGCGACGCGGTCCAGGTAGGGAATGATGAAGCGCAGTCCCGGCAGCAGCGTGGTGTTGTACTTGCCGAGCCGCTCGACGATCCACTCCTCGCCCTGCGGAATGATGCGCACCCCTTTCGCCACGGTGACGACGACGAAAGCAAAGAGGGCAACGGCGACGATGCTGAAACCTTCCATGAGCGATTCTCCTTGTCAGTTCCGAACGATCTTCAGCAGGCTGCCCTCGACGGCGGCAACACGCACGCGCGCACCGGACTCGATGCGCTCGTCGGCAATGCAGGCCCAGGTGTCCGAGCCGGCCAGCGGCTTCTGGAAGCGCACCTCGCCGCGCTCGAACGGCGCCACGGCACGCGTCAGCAGGCCAACCTCGCCGACGATCTGCGCCGCCGAACCGGCCTGCGTGCGGGTGCGCGGCTTGAACCAGCGCAGCCAGACCACCGTGAGCACGAAGGAAACCGCCGTCCACAGGAACAGTTGGCCGCCGATACCGAGCCCGGGCGCCATTGCGGCGGCCAGTGCGACCCCCAGGGCTCCGAGCCCGAACCAGAGCAGCCAGAAGGTCGGCACCAGCATCTCGGCGCCGATCAGCGCGAGTCCGAGCACCACCCAGTGCCACCAGAGCAGCTCCACCATCGATCTCCCGTTGCAGAGGAACCGGGTTTATGCCGCGCGCCTGCCCGCCGTGTCAAGCGCGGCGGCTGGTAAAATGCCGCGATGAATGTCAACGGCACCCCCACCCGCACCCTCTGGCCCGCCCGCACCGGACGCGCCGTCGAGATCATCGACCAGACAGCCCTGCCGCATGCGTTGCGCACCCTCAGACTGAGCACGCTCGAGGACGCGGCGCACGCCATCCGCAGCATGCAGGTGCGCGGCGCTCCCCTGATCGGCGCCACGGCGGCCTACGGTGTCGCCCTCGCCCTGGCCGCGCGAGCGGACGACGCAGCGCTGGCTGCAGCCCTCGCCACCCTCGCCGCAACCCGGCCGACGGCGGTCAATCTGCACTGGGCGCTGGCCCGCATGCAGGTCGCGCTCGCGCCGCGGCCTCCCGCCGAACGTGCCGACCTCGCCTGGCGGGAAGCCGCGGCGATCGCCGACGAGGATGCCGCGCAGTGCCGCCACATCGGCGAACACGGTCTGGCGCTGCTCCGTCCGCTCGCCGAACGGCGCGGCCGGCTCGACGTCATGACCCACTGCAACGCCGGCTGGCTGGCCACCGTCGACCACGGCACCGCGCTGGCGCCGGTCTATGCCGCCTTCGAGGCGGGGATCGACGTCCACGTCTGGGTTTCCGAAACCCGTCCGCGCAACCAGGGGCTGCTCACCGCCTGGGAGCTGAAACAGCATGGCGTCCCGCACACCCTGATCGCCGACAACGCCGCCGGCCTGCTGCTGGCGCGCGGCGGAGCAAACGCCATCGACGCCGTGATCGTCGGGGCTGACCGCATCGCGGCCAATGGCGATGTCGCCAACAAGGTCGGCACCTACCTCAAGGCCCTCGCCGCGCGCGAATCCGGTGTGCCCTTCTACGTCGCCGCGCCGCGCTCGACCGTCGATTTCGCCTGCGCAAGCGGTACCGCCATTCCGATCGAGGAGCGCGCCGGCGACGAGCTGCGCGTCGTGCACGGTTGCGATGCCGCACTGGCGCCCGTGCAGGTCCGGCAGATTCCGGCCGACGAGGCCGTGGCCAACCCTGCCTTCGATGTGACCCCGGCCAGGCTCGTCAGTGCGCTGATCACCGAACGCGGCCTCTGCGCGGCCAGCGCCGACGGTCTGCTCGGTCTCTACCCGGAAGCCCGCAGCGAAATGCCCGCGCAAGCGCATCGGGAGAACGCCCGTGCCTGAACGGAACGCGTCCCTGCGCACGCAACTGATCGCCGTCGCACGGCGCATGACGGCGGCCGGCCTGAACCGGGGCACCGCCGGCAACCTCAGCGTGCGCGCGGAGGAGCACGGCACGGCCGGCTTCCTGATCACGCCGACGGGCATGCCCTACGAGACACTGACGCCAGCGGACCTCGTCTTCATGCATCTCGACGGCAGCCATGCCGGCCTGCGCAAGCCCTCGTCGGAATGGCGCTTCCACCGCGATCTCTATGCCGCCCGCCCGGAAGCCGGCGCGGTGCTTCACGCACACTCGCCGTTCGCGGTCAGCCTGGCCTGCCTGCGCCGCGAGATTCCGCCCTTCCACTACATGATCGCCCGCTTCGGCGGTGACAGCGTGCGCTGCGCCGCTTATGCCACCTTCGGCACGCAGGCGCTCTCCGATGCCGCACTGGCGGCCATGGCGGAGCGCTGCGCCTGTCTGCTGGCCAATCATGGCATGCTCGTCTTCGGCCGCGATCTCGACCAGGCCTTTGCGCTCGGCATCGAGCTCGAGGTCCTGTGCGAACAGTACTGGCGCGCCTGCCAGCTTGGCCCGCCGGTGCTGCTGGAGGCTGCCGAGATGGCCCGCGTGCTTGAAAAATTTGCCGGTTACGGACAGCAATCCTGACGTTCCGCCCCGGCTCCCGAGATATCCCCATGCTGCGACTCACCGAACTGCGCCTGCCCCTCGAGCATCCGCCCGAGGCCCTGCCTGCCGCCATCTGCCAGCGCCTTGCGTTGCCGCCCGCCGAACTGCTCGGCTTCACCGTCTTCAAGCGCAGCCACGACGCACGCAAGACCGCCCGCCTCACGTTCATCTACACCGTCGACCTGCAGGTGAAAAACGAAGCGGCGCTGCTCCGGAAGTTTTCCGGGGACCGCCATCTCGCCCCCGCGCCCGATACCGCCTACCGTTCCGTCGGACAGGCGCCCGCCGGACTCGCGGAACGCCCGGTGGTCGTCGGCTTCGGCCCCTGCGGCATCTTCGCCGCACTGATCCTCGCGCAGTCGGGCTTCCGCCCGATCGTGCTCGAACGCGGCAAGGCAGTGCGCGAGCGCACGCAGGACACCTGGGGACTATGGCGACGCAAGGTGCTCGACCCGGAGTCGAACGTGCAGTTCGGCGAGGGCGGAGCCGGCACCTTCTCGGACGGCAAGCTCTACAGCCAGATCAAGGACCCCCGCCACCTCGGACGCAAGGTGCTGAGCGAATTCGTGAAGGCCGGCGCACCGGAGGAAATCCTCTACGTCGCCAAGCCGCACATCGGCACCTTCCGCCTGGTCGGCATGGTCGAACGGATGCGCGCCGAGATCATCGCGCTGGGCGGCGAGATACGTTTCCAGCAGCGTGTCACCGGACTCGAGATCGAGGCGGGCCGGGTACGCGGCGTGCGGCTGGCCAATGGTGAAAGTCTCGCCACCGGCCACGTCGTGCTGGCGCTCGGCCACAGCGCGCGCGACACCTTCGCGGCACTGCATGCGCAGGGCGTGTTCATGGAGCCGAAACCCTTCTCGGTCGGCTTCCGCATCGAGCATCCGCAATCGCTGATCGACCGGGCGCGTCTCGGCCCGCACGCCGGCAACCCGCTGCTCGGTGCCGCCGACTACAAGCTGGTGCATCACGCCAGCAACGGTCGCGCGGTCTACAGCTTCTGCATGTGTCCGGGCGGCACCGTGGTGGCCGCCACTTCCGAGGAAAACCGGGTGGTGACCAACGGCATGAGCCAGTATTCGCGCAATGAGCGGAACGCCAATGCCGGCATCGTGGTGAACGTCGACCCGGCCGACTACGGCGGCTCGGCGGAAAATCCGCTGGCCGGCATCGCCTTCCAGCGTGCGCTCGAATCGCACGCCTTCGTGCTCGGCGGCGGCACCTACGAGGCCCCTGCCCAGCTGGTTGGCGATTTCCTTGCCGGCCGGCCGTCCACCCGGCTCGGCAGCGTCGAACCCTCGTACCGGCCGGGCGTGCATCTGACCGATCTGTCGACGGCCCTGCCCCCCTACGCCATTGCCGCGATGCGCGAGGCGCTGCCGGCCTTCGGCCGCCAGATCCGGGGCTTCGACATGCCCGACGCAGTGCTGACCGGCGTTGAGACGCGCACCTCCTCGCCGCTGCGCATCACGCGCGGAGAAGATTTCCAGAGTCTGAGCGTGCGCGGTCTCTATCCCGCCGGCGAAGGAGCCGGCTACGCCGGCGGCATTCTCTCCGCCGGAGTGGACGGCATCCGGGTCGCCGAGGCCGTGGCGCTCGACATCCTGCAGCAGGACTGAACACGCCATGCGCATCGAATCGCTCCGGCAACGTCTGCGGGCCCTCGGCGCCAAGCCCTGTCACGAAGCACGCGTGCTGCGCGCCTGGGCACAGGCGCAACCGCTCGATGCAGGGACGCGACGGCAGCGCAGCGAGGATTTCCTGCCGCTCGCCCTGCGCGAGGCTTTGCCGGCGCTGGGCGAAGACCTCGCCCGCCTGGCCCGCCTGCAATCCGAGCACCCCGGGGGGGACGGCTCGGCACGCCTGCTCGTCGCGCTGACCGACGGTCAGACGGTGGAAAGTGTGCTGTTGCCCCGCGACGGGGTCTGCGTCTCGACGCAGGTTGGCTGCGCGGTCGGCTGCCTGTTCTGCATGACCGGCCGCGACGGCCTGCTGCGCCAGCTCGGCAGTGCCGAGATCGTCGCCCAGGTGGCTCTGGCACGCGCGCGGCGGACGGTGCGGCGCGTGGTCTTCATGGGCATGGGTGAGCCGGCGCACAATCTCGACAACGTGCTCGAAGCCATCGAGCTGCTCGGCACGCTCGGCGGCATCGGGCACAAGAATCTGGTCTTCTCGACGGTCGGCGACCGGCGGGTCTTCGAGCGCTTTGCCGGCTTGCCGCCGGGCAGCGTGCGGCCGGCACTGGCCCTGTCACTGCACAGCACCGATCCGGTCCTGCGCGCCCGCCTGCTGCCGCACGCGGCACGGATCGACCCGGCCGAGCTGGTCGAACTGGGCGAACGCTATGCCCGCGCCACCACCTACCCGATCCAGTATCAATGGACGCTGCTCGAGGGCATCAACGACAGCGAGGCGGAAATGGAGGCCGTCGCCCGGCTGCTGACCGGAAAGTACGCGATGATGAACCTGATCCCCTGGAACAGCAGCGACGGCCTCGGTTTCCGACGACCGGCGCGGGAGCGCATCGAACACCTGGCGGCCCTGCTCAACCGGCGCGGCATTCTCGCCCGCCTGCGCGATTCGGCGGGTCAGGACGTCGACGGGGGCTGCGGGCAACTCCGCGCCCGCGCTGCCGCCCCCCGGGCGCAACGCGTGCGCGTCGCGCCGCGCACGGCGGGAGGGGGCTAGGCCGCGCCGAGTTCCGTCTTCGGCGCGCGGGAGAGCAGTTGCTCGACGGCGGCAGCGGCCGGCTCGTTGCGATGCAGGATGGCATCGACCGCCTGCGTGATCGGCATCTCGATACCGAGCCGTTCGGCCAGCCGCACCACTTCGCGGGCGGTGCTGACGCCTTCGGCGACGTGGCCGAGCTCGGCGAGGATCTGCGGCAATGTCCGGCCGGCACCGAGGGCCAGGCCGACACGCCGGTTGCGCGAGAGATCGCCGGTGCAGGTGAGGATCAGGTCGCCCATGCCGGCCAGTCCCATGAAGGTCTGCTGCTGGCCACCGAGCGCCTGTCCCAGCCGGGCGATCTCGGCCAGGCCGCGGGTGATCAGCGCGGCGCGCGCGTTGAGCCCGAGTCCGAGTCCGTCGCAGATGCCGGTGGCGATGGCCATGACGTTCTTGACGGCGCCACCGACTTCGACGCCGGGCAGGTCGTCGCTGGCGTAGATGCGAAAGCGCGGGCCATGCAGGGCGCGCGCGGTGTCGCGGGCAAATCCCGCATCGTTGGCAGCCAGGGTGACGGCCGTGGGCAACCCCTGCGCCACTTCCTCCGCGAAACTCGGTCCGGACAGCGCGCCGTACAGCGCACCGGCGCCGAGTTCCTCGCCGACGATCTGGTGCGGCAACCGGGCCGTTTCCGCTTCCAGCCCCTTACAGACCCAGATCAGCGGACGCAGGACATCTTCCTCACGCAGACGCCGCACGGTCGGCCGCAGGCCGGCCAGCGGCGTGGCGACGATCAGCAGCTCGGCCGAAACAGCAGCAGTGGAGAAATCCGGCGCGATCACCAGCGATTCGGGAAGCCGGTGTCCTGGCAGGAAGCGCCGGTTCTCGCGCAGGGTGCGTAGATCGTGCGCCACGTCGTCCTCGCGCGTCCACAGCGTGACCGCGTGCCGCCCAGCGAAGGCGATGGCCAGCGCGGTTCCCCAGGCACCGGCGGCCAGAACGGTGATGTTCAAGAGTCAGTGCCCCCAGACCTGGCCGGCACGCACGAAGCCGTTCTGGCCATCGCGGTGACGCACCTTGAGCCAGCCGCCGGGCAGGGTTTCAAGATAGTCGAGCGACACCCGCGTTTCGGCCTCGAACACCAGTGGGGCGGCCTCATCGGCCGCCTGGCGCACCTGTGCGCGTTCGGCGGTGACGATCAGCGTGCGGCGGTTCGACAGCTGCTTGCGCTCGATCCAGGCAAGACCGCCTTCCGCATCGCGCACCTTGGCCCAGCCCTCGAGCGCGACCACCAGCTCGACCGGGGTTCCGGGACGTACCACGAAAAGCCGGCTGCCTTTCTGCGAGGGCGCGTCGTAGAGTACCGTCGCCGTTTCGACGGTCAGGTACTCAACCGCCTGCACCGGCAGCACGCAGCCACCGGCCAGCAGCAGAAATCCCGCCAGCCGCTTCATTGCCCGACTCCGGATTACTGCACCGGCACGTCGGTGCCGGTGGCAGCCTGCTGCTCCTGCTCGAGGCGAGCCATGTACAGCGCCTCGAAATTCACCGGCTGCAGGACCACCGGGGCAAAACCGGCGCGCGTCACGGCATCGGAAACCACTTCACGGGCATACGGGAAGAGGATGTTCGGGCAGGCGATCGAAAGCAGCGGCTCGAGATTTTCCTCGGGCACGTTGAGGATGCGGAAGATGCCGCCCTGGCCGACCTCGACCAGGAACACCGTCTTCTCGCCGATCTTGGCCGTGACGGTCACGGTCAGCGCCACTTCGAAGACACCGTCCCCGAGCCCCTGGGCATTGGTCTGCAGCTGGATATTGACAGCCGGTGCCTCGCGCTCGAGATAGATCTGCGGTGCGTTTGGCACTTCGACCGAAAGATCCTTGACGTACAGCTTCTCGATCTGGAACACGGGGTTTTCTTGTTCGCTCATGATGTCTTCTTTGCTGAAAGGAAAGTGTGAGGCGGCGGGCAGAGGTCGGATCAACCCGCCTCGGCGGAAAGCAGGGGAAGGAGCTTGCCGGCCTGATCGAGCGCGATCAGATCGTCACAGCCACCGACGTGGGTCTTGCCGATGAAGATCTGCGGTACTGTGCGACGGCCAGTCCTTTCCATCATCTCGGCCCGCCGGTCCGGATCGAGGTCGACGCGGATTTTCTCGATCTCGGCGACGCCGCGTTCGCGCAGCAGTTTCTCGGCACGCACGCAGTAGGGGCAGACGGCCGTGGAATACATCAGCACACGTTGTCCGGCGCTCATTTGCGGCCTCCCTTGCGGATGGGCAGGCCGGCTTCGACCCACGCGCCCACCCCGCCGGCAAGGTTGTGCGTTTTCGCGAAGCCAAGCTTGCCCAGGCGGGCGCAGCTGCCGGCGGAACGGGCGCCGGACTGGCAGACGAGGATCAACGGCGTGTCCTTGTATTTCTCGAGTTCCCCGACACGCTCCTCGAGCTTGCCGGCGGGGATGTTGCGGGATTCGGGAAGGTGGCCCGCAGCATATTCGTCCGGCTCGCGCACATCGATGATGACCGCGTCCTCGCGGTTGATCAGCAAGGTCGCCTGTGCGGGGGTCACGGCATTGCCGCCTCCGGGGCGACGCAGGGAGGTGACGAGCAGCATGGTGCCACTGAGGATGGCGATGGCGACGAGATAGATGTTTTGTTGAATGAAGTCCAAACCGAGCTCCAGAAACTGCCGGGATAGCGGGAATCGAAAGAGGCGGGGGCCGGATGGCCGATGCGCGCGTCAGGCTTGCCCGCGCAGACCGGCCCGCCCCGTCACTCGCTGCAAAAGACCTCGCGCATCATGCCAATCAGCTGCAGGGTGCGGGCATCGCCCACCCGATAGTAGACCCGGTTGGCGTCCTTGCGGGTCAACAGCACGCCCTTCTCGCGCAGGATCGCGAGATGCTGGGAGATGTTGCTCTGCGAGGTGCCCACGGCATCGACGATTTCCTGCACGCACGATTCCTGGTCGCCCACCACGCAGAGAATCTTCAGGCGCAGAGGATGCGATATCGACTTCAGCGCGCGTGCCGCCTGCTCGATATGCTCCTGCTTGTCGATGATGCTGGTCTGAATGGCCACTATGGTCGAAGGGCTTGTTGCCGAAGCTTAATTGTAGAACAGAATACTTCGGCGTTGACGGTTTATGAATGTTCAACCGTCGCCACCATGTTGAACGTCTGGCGGCCCCGCCTCGCGCCCACTTTTCCGTGACCGCCGCCGGGCCGATCCTTGACGCGGCGCACCCAAGACTTAAGTCCTATATTCAGCGGGACGGAATGGGCGCTAAGATGATCGGTTATACATCCACGCCACCGTTCGATGTCCCAGCGTCCGCCCGAAATCGAGCTGCAGACCCGGCCCCCGTCAGGCAGGCGCCGCGGCCTTGGACGCGCCCGGCTTGGCAGCTTTGCACTGTGGCTGCTGGCCAGCCTGCTGGCATTCGCTTTCGTGCTGCGAGGCAGCATCCAGTCCAGCGAACGGAGTTTCGGCGAATATACGGAGCGCATCCACACCCATCTGCGCGACAAGCTGCGCGCCAATGAAGCGGTTCTCTACGGTTTCGCCAGTTTTCTCGGCGCCATCGGCGAAGGCGAGAATGCCCGGAACAGCGCACGCACCTACGCCAGCTCGGTTCTCCGCAGCTATCCGCACATCTACATGCTGCAGATCGTCCGCAAGCTTCCTCATGACGAGGCAGAGGCGTACGTTGCCCAGCTGCGCAGCGGGCCACTGCCCGGTTTCGAGATCCGGCAGTTCTCGTACAAGGGCACTCGGACCTGGCAACGCCCGCCGCGCAAGGAGCACTACTATCCTGTCATCTTCATGGCACCGGAACCGCCCCGCTCCCGGGACATCTACGGCCTCGACATCGATTCGCTGGATAACCTCAAGCAAGCCCTGCTCCGCTCCGAGCGGGAAGGCACGCCGATCAGCAGTGGCCCGTTTCGCACGATCGAGGGCGATATCGCCTACATCATGTTCCGCCCGGTGATCAGCAGCTTTGCCAGAACGATCCGAGTACGGGACGAAATCTCGCCCGAGGTTTCCTATGCCCTGCTGGTCGTCCGGACCAGCGAGCTACTTCCTGCGCTGACGCTATTGTCGGATGACGTTCATCATCGTGCCGAAAGCCGCGCGGAAGGCAGTTCGCGACACTCCGAGCCATTGTTCGACCTGCCGGCGGCACCGGCAAGCTGGCTCGAACAGCGACTGCTCCCGGTCCTGCACTCCGAGCGGTTGATCGACGACGCCTCGCAGCCCCTGCACCTCGCCTTCTCGCGCCAGGTCCGCCTGCAGGATATCGATGCGCCCGCCCTGATGGTCGCCGCACTGGCCTCGCTTCTCAGCCTGGCCACGCTGATCGCCTTCCTGCGCTCGCAGGACCGGCAGCGCAGCGCCCGGGAGGCCAGCCAGCGGGCCATCGAGCGGCTGGCTCTATACGATGCGCTGACAGGCCTGCCAAACCGCTACCTCCTTCTTGGCCACCTCGAGCAGGCATGCAGCCTCGCCTTGCGCCATGACATGAAGGTCGGCGTGCTCTTTCTCGATCTCGACGGATTCAAGCCGGTCAATGACCGGCTGGGTCACCCCGTCGGCGACATCGTCCTGCAGGCCGTCGCCCGCCGCCTGCAGGCCTGCATCCGCGAATGCGACACCGCTGCGCGCTACGGCGGGGACGAGTTCGTCATCCTGCTCACCGAGATATGGGCCGGCAACGATGCGACCAAGGTTGCCGAGAAGATCCTCGACGCCATCGCCCGCCCGATCCATGTGAACGGCGTATCGATCAGCATCGGCACCAGCATCGGCATCGCCATATTCCCGGAATGCGGTAGCGGCGCGAGCGACCTGATCGACGCCGCGGATCAGGCCATGTACGCAGCCAAGCAGAATCGCAGCGGGGGCTATGCTTTCGCCACCGGATACAGCCCACGTGCCCAGCCGCGACCGAGACACTCTCCTGGCCGCGAACGTTCCCGGGCGGCGCGTGCCTGAACACACCTGAGCGCGGCAGCACGTCCACCGGCCGCTCCGAACGAACAAACGCCGCGCCCAGGCTGCGACGCGGCGTCTGCCATTTCCCGGGGAGACCGGCGGCAAGCCGGTCTCCCCGCGCGCGATCAGGGGCGCTTGTTACCGGTCAGCTTCTCGTACTTTGCCCAAAGCTGATCCTCGCTTTCCTGGTTCGCGGGATCCTTGGGAATGCAATCGACCGGGCAAACCTCGACGCACTG
>JAPKHL010000052.1 GCA_026646875.1 Rhodocyclaceae bacterium
GCCGATCTGGCGCGGGCGGCCGGCGCCGAATTGCTGCTGGTGCTCAACGCCTCGCCCTACCACCTGCAGAAGCATGCCCTGCGCACCGAGGTGTTGCGGCAACGGGTGGCGACCACCGGGCTGCCGGTGGTCTATGCCAATCTCGTCGGCGGGCAGGACGAGCTGGTTTTCGATGGCGCCTCCTTCGTGCTCGATGCGCAGGGGGGCGAATGCTGCCGCCTGCCGCAGTTTGTCGAGGCCCTGCAGGTGGTCGAGTTCGCCGCCGGCCGGCCGTTGCCGGCAGCGCTCGCGGCGGCACAGCCGCTCGAGGCCGAGGTGTATGGCGCGCTGGTGCTCGGCGTGCGCGATTACCTCGGGAAGAACGGATTTCCGGGAGCGATCATCGGCCTCTCGGGCGGCATCGATTCGGCGCTGACGCTGTGCATCGCCGTCGATGCGCTCGGCCCGGAGCGGGTGCGCGCGGTGATGATGCCCTCGCCCTATACTGCCGGGATCAGCCTGGAGGATTCGCGCGCGATGGTGCGCACACTTGGCGTGCGCTACGACGAGATTCCGATCGCGCCGGCGATGGCGACCTTCGCGTCGATGCTGGAAAGCGAGTTCGCCGGCCTGCCCGCCGATACCACCGAGGAAAACCTGCAGGCGCGCATTCGCGGCATGCTGCTGATGGCGCTGTCGAACAAGTCCGGCGCGCTGGTGCTGACTACCGGCAACAAATCGGAGATGGCGGTCGGTTACTGCACGCTGTACGGCGACATGGCCGGCGGTTTCGCGGTGATCAAGGATCTGACCAAGACGCTCGTCTACCGCGTCGCGCGCTGGCGCAACACGGTTTCGCCGGCGATTCCCGAGCGCATCATCACGCGGCCGCCGTCCGCCGAGCTGAAGCCGGACCAGACCGACCAGGACAGCCTGCCGCCCTACGACGTGCTCGACGCCATCGTCGAGGCCTACATGGAGAACGACCGCTCGCCGCGCGAGATCATCGCGCGCGGCCATGCCGAGGCCGACGTGCGCCGCGTGGTGCGCCTGCTGCGCATCAGCGAGTACAAGCGGCGCCAGGCGCCGGTCGGCATCCGCATCACGCAGCGCGGATTCGGCAAGGACTGGCGCTACCCGATCACCAATCGCTACGCCGACGAATTCTGATAGGATCGGCGCCAGCGCGTTGTTCAAGGATTCACGGAGAAAACCATCATGAAGAAGATCGAGGCCGTCATCAAACCCTTCAAGCTCGACGAGGTGCGCGAGGCGCTCTCCGAGATCGGCGTCACCGGCCTCACGGTCACCGAGGTCAAGGGCTTCGGCCGCCAGAAAGGGCACACCGAGCTGTATCGCGGCGCCGAGTACGTCGTCGACTTCCTGCCCAAGGTGAAGCTCGAGATCGTCGTCGCCGACGATTCCGTCGAGGGCGCGATCGAGGCCATCATCAAGGCCGCCCACACCGGCAAGATCGGCGACGGGAAGATCTTCGTCACGCCGGTCGAGCAGGTCGTGCGCATCCGCACCGGCGAGACCGGCGAAGCGGCGATCTGAGGGCACGCCCCGCGCGCAACGCCCACCTTTCGCCGCCTTCCGGAACGACGGCCCGCCCGCGCGGGCCGTCGTCGTTTCCGGGGCGGACTCAGCGTCCCGCCCGCAGCAGCAGCCAGAGCGCGCCCTCGCCGCCATCGCGCGGCGGCGCCTGGCAGAAGGCCAGCACGTCCTGGCAGCGCGCCAGCCAGGCCTTGACCAGCCGTCGCAGCACGCCTTCCCGTCCCGGCGAACCGCGTCCGCGGCCATGCACGATGCGCAGGCAGCGCTTGCCGTCGAGCAGCGATCCGGAGAGGAAGCGGGCGACCGCCGCGTGCGCCTCGTGGCGGTTCAGGCCGTGCAGATCGAGGTGGCCCTGGATCGCCCAGCGACCGCTGCGCAGGTCGCGCAGCACCGTGCGCGGCAGGCCGTCGCGCAGGAAGACGTCGGCGTCGTCGAGGTCGAGCAGGTCATCGACGGCCAGTGGGCCGTGCAGCGATTCGGCGATTGCCGCCGCTTCGTCGTGTTCCCGCTGGCGGGGGCGGGGGGCGGGCCGCGGCGGCTCGTGCACCACGCGGTCGTCGCCGCGCAGCGGCACCACGTCGGCCACCGCCGCGCGAAAGAGGGCGCGCTCGTCGTCGGTCGGCGCGTGCGCGGCGGATTGCCGGGAGGAACGTGGGGGGCGGGGGGGCCGCTGGCGCATGGCGGCGGATGGCGGCGCGGGTAGCGGCGCCGGCCCGGCGGAGGGCCGGGCCGCGAGGCGTCAGCCGGCGAGGCCGAGGCTGTCGAGATAGCGTTCGGCGTCGAGCGCGGCCATGCAGCCGGTACCGGCCGAGGTGCAGGCCTGCCGGTAAATGTGGTCCTGCACGTCGCCGGCGGCGAAGACACCGGGAATCGAGGTGGCGGTGGCGTTGCCGTTGCGCCCCATCTGGGTGACGAGATAGCCGCCTTCCATTTCGAGCTGGCCGGTGAACAGTTCGGTGTTCGGCTTGTGGCCGATGGCGATGAAGACGCCGGTCAGCGCCAGATCCTCGCTGGCGCCGCCGTCACGCGGCTTGATCCGCAGGCCGGTGACGCCGCTCTGGTCGCCGAGGATCTCGTCGACGACGGTGTTCCAGCGGATGCTGACCTTGCCGGCCTTTTCCTTCTCGAACAGCTTGTCCTGCAGGATCTTCTCGCAGCGGAACTTGTCGCGGCGATGCACCACGGTGACGTGGCTGGCGATGTTGGCGAGGTAGAGCGCTTCCTCGACCGCCGTGTTGCCGCCGCCGACCACCGCGACCGCCTGGTTGCGGTAGAAGAAGCCGTCGCAGGTGGCGCAGGCCGACACGCCGCGTCCGGCAAAGGCTTCTTCCGACGGCAGCCCGAGGTACTGGGCCGAGGCGCCGGTGGCGATGATCAGCGCGTCGCAGGTGTAGGTGCCGCTGTCGCCGAGCAGGGTGAACGGTTTTTCGGTCAGCCGCGCGGTGTGGATGTGATCGAAGATGATCTCCGTCTCGAAGCGGCGCGCGTGCTCCTCGAAGCGCTGCATCAGCTCCGGACCCTGCACGCCCTGCGCGTCGGCCGGCCAGTTGTCCACGTCGGTGGTGGTCATCAGCTGCCCGCCCTGCGCCATGCCGGTGATCAGCACCGGCTTGAGGTTGGCGCGCGCGGCATAGACGGCGGCAGTGTAGCCGGCAGGACCGGAACCGAGGATCAGCAGGCGGCAGTGGCGGGGCGCTTGGGTCATGGTCTTCGCTCTGTGGGTGAGTGGTGGAGGGCGGAATTATAACCGTGTGCGATTGGCCCGTGCGTCGGGGACGGCTTCCGGCGGGGCCGGCCGGCAGTCCTTTGCAAATGTGAAAAACGTCATATAATCAGTCGGCAGCACCGCAAAAACTATAATCTTGTCGAAGAAAGAACCCCCACATGATGATCGAACAGGGCGCAATGAAGGCGGGGCCGGGGCTGGCGATGCTGCACAGCATCCCGATGTTCGCCGGCGTGCCCGATGCGCAGCTCGAGGCCATCGCCCGCGTCACGCAGCACCGCAAGGCGCCGCGCCATGCGGCGATCGTCCGTGCCGGCGACCATACCGACTCCCTCTACGTGATCGTCAGCGGCAGCGCCAAGGTGCTCAACAGCGATGCCGATGGACGCGAGGTGATCATCACCCTGCTCGGGCCCGGCGAGTTCTTCGGCGAGATGGGCCTGATCGACGGCAGCCCGCGCTCGGCCGACGTGGTCGCCAACGAGCCGTGCGAGCTGCTGGTGATCGGCAAGGCCGACTTCAAGCGCTGCCTGGCCGACAACTTCGATCTCTGCCTGAACATCATGAAGAGCCTGGTGCAGCGCCTGCGCGAGGCCGACCGCAAGATCGAGAGCCTGGCGCTGATGGACGTGTATGGCCGGGTCGCCAAGCTGCTGCTCGAATACTCGCAGCTCGAGAACGGGGTGCGCGTGGTGCGCCGCAAGCTGACCAAGCAGGACATGGCGAAAATGATCGGCGCCTCCCGCGAGATGGTCAGCCGGGTGATGAAGGACCTCGAAGGCAGCGGCTACATCCGGGTCGAGGACGGGCGCATCCTCCTCAATGACGACTGATTCCGCCCCGCCCGGTATCCGGCGGCGGGCGGACGTATAATCGGCTTTTGTCCCGCGCACGCCGATGTCCTTGCTGCAGAAAACTTCCGCCCGGGGGGCGTCCGCCCCCAGCCCGCTGCCCGAAAAGATCGCCGTCCTCCTGCAGGAGTCGCGCTGGCTCGCCTTCGTCGTCCTCGCCGGTTTCCTCGGGCTGGCCCTGTCCGGGTATCACCGCGCCGATCCGGGCTGGTCGCATGCCGTCCAGACGGGCGCCCTGCACAATCCGGCCGGCCGGGCCGGAGCCTGGGTCGCCGATCTGCTGCTCTACCTGTTCGGCCTTTCCGCCTGGTGGTGGATCGTCCTCTGCCTGGCCGTGGTGTGGTGGGGCTACCGCCGGCTGGATGGCTTGCGCACCGCTGACCGCCGGCCGCTGTACATCGCCCTGGCCGGATTCCTGGTGCTGCTGGTCGCCAGCAGCGGTCTCGAGGCGTTGCGCTTCTACACGCTCAAGGCGGCGTTGCCGCTGGCGCCGGGCGGCATGCTCGGCTTCGAGATCGGCCGCCTCTGCGTCGGCGTTCTCGGCTATACCGGCGCCACGCTGTTCCTGCTGACCGCGCTGGCGCTCGGCTGGAGCCTCTTTTCCGGGATGTCGTGGATCACCGCCGCCGAGCGCTTCGGCGGCCTGCTCGAGGCCGCCTGGCTGGGCGCGCGCGACGCCGTCGAGCGCTGGCAGGACCGGCGCATCGGCCGCGAGATCGCCCGCGAGCGCGAGGCGGTCGTCGAGGTCGAGAAGAAGCGGGTCGAAACGCACGAACCGGTCTTCATCGAGATGCCCGAACCGGTGGCGCCGCCGCCGGCCAAGGTCGAGAAACGCATCGAACGCGAGCGGCAGGTGCCGCTCTTCCCCGAGGCGGTCGAGGGCGGCCTGCTGCCGCCGCTGCACCTGCTCGAGCCGGCGCCGCCGGCCACCGACACGGTCAGCACCGAGACGCTGGAATTCACCTCGCGCCTGATCGAGCGCAAGCTCTCCGACTTCGGCGTGCAGGTGCAGGTCATCGCGGCCTATCCCGGCCCGGTGATCACCCGCTACGAGATCGAGCCGGCGGTCGGCGTGAAGGGCGCGCAGATCGTCAACCTCGCCAAGGATCTGGCGCGCGCCCTGTCGCTGGTGTCGATCCGTGTGGTCGAGACGGTGCCCGGCAAGTCGTGCATGGCGCTCGAGTTGCCCAATCCGAAACGGCAGACCGTGCGCCTGTCGGAAATCATCGCCAGCAAGGCCTACCATGACATGGCCTCGCCGCTCACCGTCACCCTCGGCAAGGACATCGGCGGCCAGCCGGTGGTTGCCGACCTCGGCAAGATGCCGCACGTGCTGGTCGCCGGCACCACCGGCTCGGGCAAGTCGGTCGGCATCAACGCGATGATCCTCTCGCTGCTCTACAAGTCCGAGCCGGAGAAGGTGCGTCTGATCCTGGTCGACCCCAAGATGCTCGAACTGTCGATCTACGAAGGCATCCCGCACCTGCTGGCGCCGGTGGTGGTGGACATGAAGCAGGCCGCGAACGCGCTGTCGTGGTGCGTTGCCGAGATGGAAAAGCGCTACAAGCTGATGTCGGCGATGGGCGTGCGCAACATTGCCGGCCTCAATCACCGCATCAAGGATGCCGAGAAGGCCGGCGAAAAGCTGCCGAACCCGCTCTCGCTGACGCCGGAAACCCCCGAGCCGCTGACGACGATGCCGCACATCGTCGTCGTCATCGACGAACTGGCCGACCTCATGATGGTCGCCGGCAAGAAGGTCGAGGAGCTGATCGCCCGCCTCGCGCAGAAGGCGCGCGCCTCGGGCATCCACCTCGTGCTGGCGACGCAGCGTCCCTCGGTCGACGTGATCACCGGCCTGATCAAGGCCAACATCCCGACGCGCATCTCCTTCCAGGTGTCGTCCAAGATCGACTCGCGCACCATCCTCGACCAGATGGGCGCCGAGGCGCTGCTCGGTCAGGGCGACATGCTCTACCTGGCGCCGGGCACCGGCTATCCGACGCGCGTGCATGGCGCCTTCGTCGCGGACGAGGAGGTGCACCGCATCGTCGATTACCTCAAGCGTGCCGGAGCGCCGGACTACGTCGAGGGCGTGCTGACCGGCGCCGGCGGCGATGACGAGGAAGGCGGTGGCGGCGAGGCCGGCGAGGGGGGCGACGCCGAGTCCGACCCGCTCTACGACCAGGCCGTCGAGGTCGTGCTGAAGAACCGGCGCGCCTCGATCTCGCTGGTGCAGCGCCACCTGCGCATCGGCTACAACCGCTCGGCGCGGCTGATCGAGGCGATGGAGCGGGCCGGGCTGGTCTCGGCGATGGACGGGCGCGGCGGCCGCGAGGTGCTGGCGCGCAAGGAGGAAGAATGAAGCGTTGTTTCCGCACGCCGTGGCGTGCGCTGTTCGCCGTGGCGTGCCTGTTCGCTGCGCAGGCCGCGCAGGCGGGCGCCATCGACATGCTGCACCAGTTTCTCGACGGCACGAAGACGCTGCGCGCCGATTTCGCGCAGATCGTCGTGGCGAAGAACGGCCGCAAACCGCAGCAGTCGGCCGGCACGATGATGCTGGCGCGTCCCGGCAAGTTCCGCTGGCAGATCGAGAAACCCTACAACCAGCTTCTGGTCGGCGATGGCGAGCGTGTCTGGCTCTACGATCCCGACCTGCGCCAGGTGACGGTGCGCCGGATGGGCACCGCCCTCGGTGGCACGCCGGCCGCGCTGCTCGCCGGCGAGGGCGGCCGGGATGCGCTGGCGCAGAATTTCACCCTGCGCGAGGACGGCGAGCGCGAGGGCTTCGCCTGGGTCGAGGCGACGCCGCGCATGGCCGACAGCGGGTTCGAGAAAGTCCGCCTCGGCTTCGCCGGCGGCGAACTGCGGGCGATGGAGCTGCTCGACAACTTCGGACAGACCACCTCGCTGCGCTTCGCGCGCATCGAGCGCAATCCGGCGCTGGCGCCCGCGCTGTTCCGCTTTACGCCGCCGGCCGGGGCCGACGTGATCGGCGAGTGACTTCGGAGTCCCGGTGGACGATCTCTTTGCCACGCCCCCCGAGGTCCCGCTTGCCGAGGCCTTGCGTCCGCGCACGCTCGACGAGGTGGTCGGCCAGCGGCACCTGCTCGGCCCGGGCAAGCCGCTGCGCCTCGCCTTCGCCGCGCGCAAGCTGCACTCGCTGATCCTCTGGGGACCGCCCGGCGTCGGCAAGACGACGCTGGCGCGCCTGATGGCCGATGCCTTCGATGCCGAGTTCATCGCGCTCTCGGCGGTTTTTTCCGGCGTCAAGGATATCCGCGAGGCGGTGGCCCGTGCCGAGCTGACGCGCGCGCAGAGCGGCCGTCGCACCATCCTCTTCGTCGACGAGGTGCATCGTTTCAACAAGGCACAGCAGGACGCCTTCCTGCCCTACGTCGAGGGCGGCCTGCTGACCTTCGTCGGCGCCACCACCGAGAATCCCTCCTTCGAAGTCAACTCGGCGCTGCTCTCGCGCGCGGCGGTCTATGTGCTGCAGCCGCTCTCGGACGAGGAGATGGGACAGCTCTTCGCGCGCGCCTGCGGGCAGGCGCTGCAGGGGCTCGAGTTCGACGCGGACGCGCGTGCGCGCCTGATCGGCCTGGCCGACGGCGACGCCCGGCGCCTGATCAACCTGCTCGAACAGACGCGCACGGCCGCCGCGACCTCGGGCACCGGGACAATCGACGGCGCCTTCATCGACAGCACGCTGGCCCAGAACCTGCGCCGCTTCGACAAGGGCGGCGACGCCTTCTATGACCAGATTTCGGCGCTCCACAAGTCGGTGCGCGGCTCTAGCCCGGATGCCGCGCTCTACTGGTTCTGCCGCATGCTCGACGGCGGCGCCGATCCGCGCTACCTGGCACGGCGCATCGTGCGCATGGCCTGGGAGGACATCGGGCTGGCCGACCCGCGCGCGGCGCGGATGGCCCTCGATGCGGCGGAAACCTACGAGCGCCTCGGTTCGCCGGAGGGCGAGCTGGCGCTGGGTCAGGCGGTGATCTACCTGGCCATGGCCGCCAAATCGAACGCCGGCTACGTCGCGTATAATTCGGCACGCGCCTTCATCGCCGGAGACGGCTCGCGGCCGGTGCCGGTGCACCTGCGCAACGCGCCGACGCGGCTGATGAAGGATCTCGGCCACGGCAAGGACTACCGTTACGCGCACGACGAGGCCGAAGGCTACGCCGCCGGCGAGCGCTATTTTCCCGAGGGCATGACGCCCCCCGACTGGTACCGGCCGGTCGAGCGCGGCCTCGAGATCAAGCTCGGCGAAAAGCTCGTCCACCTGCGCGAGCTCGACCGGCGCGCCGCGCAGGCCACGAAAACGAAAGACTCCAAGGACTGACCATGCTCGACATCCAATTGCTGCGCTCTCACCCCGACGCTGTCGCCGAACGTCTCGCCGCGCGCGGTTTCACGCTCGACGGCGCGACCTTCCAGGCCCTCGAGAGCGAGCGCAAGACGTTGCAGACGCGCACCCAGGAGCTGCAGGCGTCGCGCAACAGCCTGTCGAAGCAGATCGGCGTGCTCAAGGGCAAGGGCGAGGACGCCGCCGGGGTGATGGCGCAGGTGGCCGCGCTGAAGGACGAGCTGGAGGCCAACGAGGCCCGCCTCGGTGTCCTGCTCGGCGAGATCGATGCCTTCGTCGCCGGCATCCCCAACCTGCCGCACGAAAGCGTTCCGGCCGGTCGCTCGGAAGCCGACAACGTCGAAACGAAGCGCTGGGGGACGCCGCGCGCCTTCGATTTCCCGGTCAAGGATCACGTCGACCTCGGCGAGGGCCTCGGCCAGCTCGATTTCGCCACCGCCGCCAGGATTGCCGGCGCGCGCTTCTCCCTGCTCAAGGGGCCGCTGGCCCGCCTGCATCGCGCGCTTGCCCAGTTCATGCTTGACACGCACACGCAGGCGCATGGTTATACCGAGGTCTATGCCCCCTATCTTGTGAACGCCGCGAGCCTGTTCGGAACCGGTCAGCTGCCGAAATTCGAGGAGGACCTGTTCAAGATCCCGCGCGACAAGGGGGGCGCCGAGGGGGGGGCGGCCGAGCCTTTGTATCTGATTCCCACCGCCGAGGTGCCGGTGACCAACATCGTGCGCGACGAGATTCTCGCCGGCGAGGCCCTGCCGCTGAAACTGGTCTGCCACACCCCGTGCTTCCGTTCCGAGGCCGGCTCCTACGGGCGCGATACGCGCGGCATGATCCGCCAGCATCAGTTCGACAAGGTCGAGCTCGTGCAGATCGTCGCTCCGGAAAAATCGGCGGAGGCGCACGAGGAACTGACCCGTCACGCCGAAATCATTCTCGAGAAACTCGAACTGCCGTACCGCCGCGTCACGCTGTGTACCGGCGACATGGGTTTCTCGGCTGCCAAGACCTACGATCTGGAAGTCTGGCTGCCGGCACAGGGAACCTACCGCGAAATTTCCTCCTGCTCCAATTTCGAAGCCTTCCAGGCCCGCCGCATGCAGGCCCGCTACCGCAACGAGAAGAACAAGCCGGAGCTGGTGCATACGCTGAACGGCTCCGGACTCGCGGTCGGCCGCACCCTGGTGGCGATCCTCGAGAACTGCCAGAACGCCGACGGCAGCATCACCGTCCCCGCCGCGCTGCGCCCCTACCTGGGCGGGCTGGAACGAATCGCGTAGGCCTCGCGGGCGTGTCAGCGCCCGCCGCCGCCCGCCTCGCCGCCCTCCAGCCCGCGATAGGGCGCTTCGTGGCGCCTGAGGATGTCGGCGAAGATGCGGATGTTTTCGACCAGGATCACTGCCTCGCCGCCACGCGCCTTGCCCGATTTCAGCCGGGCGTAGTACTGCGGGCGGGCCAGCAGGGGCAGCACGCGCTTCATCTCGAACCATGAGTCCGGATTGGCCTTCAGGCTGCCGGCGATCGCGCGACCGCCGTTCAGGTGGCCCATGCCGAGGTTGTAGGCCGCCAGGGCAAGCCAGGTGCGGTCGGGTTCCGGCACGCCGGCCGGCAGGCCATCGCGCAGGTCGGCCAGGTAGCGCGCGCCGGCGAGGATGCTCTGGCGGGCGTCGAGCCGGTTGCTGACCCCGAGGCGGTCGGCGGTGTCCTCGGTCAGCATCATCATGCCGCGCACGCCGGTGGGGCTGGTGGCCAGCGGGTTCCACTGCGATTCCTGGTAGGCGAGCGCGGCGAGTAGCCGCCAGTCGATGCCGGTGCGCGTCTGTGCCTCATGGAACATCGCGCGGTATTGCGGCAGCAGCGTGCGCATGCGCTCGATGAAGCGCACCACGTCGAGATTCTTCAGGCGGCGGATGTGGCCGAAATAGCGGTCCTTCAGGCGCACCAGCGTGCCGTCCTCGCGGATGCGCTCCATGAAGGCGTTGGCCCGGTCCAGCAGCGTCGGATCGCCGTTCGCGGGAAACAGCCAGGCCACCGGCAGACTCCGGCCGATTTCCAGCGTGCCCTGCAACTCGGGGTAATAGTTGCCGGCGATGTCGAATACCGCCTGGTCGACCAGGGCGGCATCGTAGCGCTGCGCCGCCACGCCTTCCAGGAGATCGAGCTCGCCCTGCTTCCATTCTTCGACCGTCTGCAGCGTCGGCACGCGTGAGCGCACCTCACGCAGCGCCGAGGCCTGCTGCGAGCCGCCGAGCACATGTACCCGGCGGCCGGCCAGTTGATCGATTGCCTCGATGGGCAGCGTCGCCTCGTGCGTCACCAGGACGTTGCTGCTGACGAAGTAGGGTGCGGAGGCCAGCAGTGCCGGATCGTCCACCGGCGTCAGCCAGGCGGCGGCCAGGTGGCCTTCGCCGTCCCTGAGCCGGCGGATGACCTCGGCGTCGCTGCCGGCGAGCACGAAGCGCGCCCGCAGGCCGAGCGATTCGGCGAACAGGCGAACCAGATCATGCTCGAACCCGCTGGAGTCGCCTGCCGCACCGTTTTCGGCGGCATTCCCCGGCGGCGCGACGTAGGTTGTCGGGCCGCCGCGGGTCAGCACGACCAGTTCCTTCGCCTCGTGCACGGGCGGCACGTGCTGCTCGCCGCAGGCGGCCAGCAACAGGGCGATAAAAAAAAGGAGAATGCGGCGCATCGTTTATTTTATCTTGTGCTAGAATTCGCGCCCTGACGGAGAGGTGGCAGAGTGGTCGAATGTACCTGACTCGAAATCAGGCGTAGGGCAACCTACCGTGGGTTCGAATCCCACCCTCTCCGCCAGACTTACAGCAAAAAGCGCCCCTCGAGGCGCTTTTCTGTTTTTCACGGGCCTGCCGTCGCGGACCTGCGTCCGACCAGACGGTGTACCACCATCTCCCCCTTGCCCTTCAGGCGGATCGTCTGTGGTGCCTCGAATGCGAAGCGTCCGGCCAGCCGCCGCCAGGTGCGCTCGTCGACCTGGATGCCGCCGGGGATGCCTTCGCTGGTGATCCGGCTGGCGATGTTGACCGTGTCGCCCCACAGGTCGTAGATGAACTTCTTCTTGCCGACCACGCCGGCCACCACCGGGCCGCTGCCGATGCCGATGCGCACCTCGAGATGCATCTGGTTGACGTTGAAGTCGCGGTGCAGCAGGTCGCGCATCTCCAGCGCCATGTCGGCGAGCGCTTCCGCGTGGTCCGGCCGGTCGGTGTTGAGGCCGCCGGCGACCATGTAGGCGTCGCCGATCGTCTTGATCTTCTCCAGTCCGTGTTTTTCCGCCAGCTCGTCGAAGGACGAGAAGATCCGGTTGAGCATGGTGAATACCTGCTGCGGCGTCAGGCCTTCCGCGACGCGGGTGAAGTTGACGATGTCGGCGAACATCACGGAAACGTCGGCGAAGCCGTCGGCGATCGTCTGGTTGCTGCTCTTCAGGCGCTCGGCGATGGGGCCCGGGAGGATGTTGAGGAGCAGGCGCTCGGAGCGCTCCTGTTCGATCTGCAGCAGGCGGTGGGCCTCCTCGAGGCGCGCCTGAGCCTTCTGCTTCTCCATCGCCGAATAGCGCAGCAGCAGGTAGACGATGGTCGAGACGGCGGCGAAGTTGAGGGCGAAGAAGAAGACGCTGGTCTGCGTCGGGATGCGTTTCTGGCTGGCTGCCAGCGAGTCGGCCAGGTAATAGTCGAAGAAGCCGGAGAGGGCGGTGAGGAAGAGGTAGGCGACGAACCAGGCCGCCGATTCGCGGGCGCCAATGAAAAGGATGGCACCGACCGGGGCAAGCAGCGCCCACAGGCTGAGTCCGCTCGCGGTGATGAAGTTGCCCATGCTCCACTGGGCGACGAAGGGCATGAACAGGAAGAGCGCCAGTTGGAGCAGGCGGAACACCTCGAAATTCAGTGTCCGCAGATAGATCACCAGGTTGCCGACCAGCAGCAGCTGGAAGAGGAAGGGAATGGTCGAGGAGACCTGCGGTCCGAGCTGCCAGTAGATGAACAGCCAGAGCATCGAGGCGAAACTGATCAGGCCGGTGGCGAAGATCAGCAGCGATTTCTTGATGCGGAGCTCCTCGCTGTCGCCAGGGCCGATTCCGGCGTTGCGCAGCGCGGCGAGAAAACCGTTCTCAGGCGGCATCGGGCCGCCCCTGGATGCAGTACGTGAGCATCCCGGCATTGGACCGCAAAGGAATGGGGCGGTCAACGCACGGTGCGCGCCGGATCGGCGCGGTTCAGGGCAGGCGTCCGGCGGCGATCATCCGGTGGTAGAGCGTGTGCGGGGATAGCCACACGACGAGATCGTCGAAGCCGTTGTCGGTCGGCGGGTTGGCGGGCAGCGGCAGGCTGGAGACGAAGGTGCGGTTGTCGTCGATGTTCGCCGTTTCGGCGGCGTGCAGCGGGGGCAGCTGCTGGTTCTTGCCGACGGAGATGAGGATGGCGGCGGCGTTGCCGGTCAGCGAGGGGGGGCTGCCGCAGGCGGTCGCCGTGATGTCGACGGCGTCGGGGCAGACCACGATGTCCGGGGACAGTCCGGCGCTCCAGGAAGTGCGCAGGGTGTTCGGGTTGCCGACGCTGCCGGCGTTGGTGAAGGCGTGCATGTTGGCCTCGGTGACGGCGTAGCGCAGGCGGTTGCCCCAGGCATCGAGAACATAGCCCTTGGCGTCGGTCGGTCCGATCGACAGGGTGATGCCGGGGACGTAGCCGACGAAGTTGCCCGAGAAGGTCGCGCAGTCGTCGCCGCCGGGCGGAGCTTCCTCACCGGTCGCGCCGTCCACCGCCGGGCAGGGCAGGCGGCCGTGCGCCGCCGCGAAGCCCAGCAGCGCCTCGAGGGTCTTGTCCAGGATGGCCTGCGTGTCGCGGGTGCGCTGGCGGTCGGTCTGGGCGCCCAGAGTCGGCAGCAGGCCGGCGAGCAGCAGTCCGACGATGACCAGGACCACGGTCAGTTCGGTGAGCGTGAAGCCCCGCCGGTAGCGCGGCGTGGCGTCAGGGAATGGTCGAAAGCGTGTCATTGAACAGGCCTGTCTTGGCGGCGCGCTGGAAAACATCATCGCCGGGCGTGACATTTTCCCCTTCCAGATAATTGCTCACAACGGTCTTGCCGGCGCGCGACTGCGAGAGCGCGTCGAGCGCACGGCCGGCGACGATGACGATGACCCGCTGCGCCGGCTGCGGCGGCTCCGGCGCCGGTTGCACCAGCGTGAGAAAGCTGCCGCTGACGCAGCCGCCGGCACCCGGCAGGCAGGCTGGCGCGATGGCGAGGTAGACCAGCTCGCGCCAGCCGTTGCGCTGGAACCAGTTGCCGCCCGCTGTGCTGCCGCGCAGGATGCTTTGCGGATCGACGCTCGTCCAGTCCGGTGCTGGATTTGCCGGCACGCGTCCAACATGGCTGCTGGTGGCGCTCAGGCAACGGCCGGACGAAATTGCAGCGGTGCCGAGGCATTCGCTGTCGCCGAAGGCAGCCGGGCGGGGGAAGGCGCGGTAGCCCGGTCCGGGGACCCGGCAGGTGTTCTGCGCAGTGACGTTGTCCGGGCCGCAGAAATACTCCAGCAGCCGATAGAGCACTTCGTTGGCCACGCGGCGCTCGACGACGGCGAACAGTTCGTCGTGGGAGAGCGGGACGACCCGGTCGTTGAACGCCGCCGGCGCGGCAGGCGGGCGGGCAATGAAGTCGTCCGGCGTGCTGTCGGCGTTTTCCCGGTCGAGATGGCTTTCCACGGCCGGCAGGGCGGCGCTGCGGTCCTGGCCCGGCAGGGCGGGGCCCGGCGAGAAGACGAGGGCGACCACCTTCTCCGCGCCGCCGTCGAGCGTCAGGCCGGGCTGGGTCTCGCTGTTGATCGGTGGCGACTGGAAACCGGCGGAAACGGCGTACCAGAGCGCGTCGCCGTTGCCGTCGGGCAACTGTCTGGCGAGGCCCAGGGTGCGCCAGGGCAGGCGGCCGACGCGCGTTTCCGGGGTGCTGCAGCTGGCACGGGCCGTGCCTTCGTTGGGCAGCCCGATCAGGGCGGGGTCCTCGGGACAGGGGAGCTGGCCGGGGGCGTTGGCGCGGGCGGCCGACCAGGCGATCAGTGCCGATTTCGCGGCGGCCAGCGCCTGTTCCGTTGCCAGATCGCGCGCCTGCCGGTGCGGCGTGTCGTCCAGTCCGTGCAGGAACCAGGCCAGTCCGCCCAGCACCAGCATGGAAAGCACCGCCAGCAGGGCCAGTCCGCGCTGCCGTCGACGGCCGGTCATGGCGTCCGTGGCGGCGTGCGGTGGATCTGGATGCGTCCGTCGCCCAAGGGGTCGAGGATGCGCTCCGAGCTCGTGTCGTAGCTCTGTCCGGCCTTGAACGTCACGGCGCGCTTCCGTGCGCAGTGTGACCTGCCCGGGTGGACTGCCGGCGGCGCGCGGTTCGTGCCGCATGCTTCCGTTGATCCAGGTCGTGCGCGCGCCCGAGTCGCGCCGCACCGTGCCGTTGATCGTCAGGCGGGCTTCGTGCGCGGGCAGGGGGGGGTGCAGCCCCTGTTGCCACTGACGATCGATCTCCTGCCGCTGCTCGGGGGTGAAGAACAGGCGGCCAAGCGGTGCTTCGGCGCGGGCACCGCCGGCGGCCAGCAACCCGGCGAGCAGTAGCGCAGCAAGCCCCGGTTGGGCGGCGCGCTGGCGGAGCGGCCTGGACAGGAGGGGCGGGGGGGGCAGTCCGGACATGGTGGGTATTAGCGATCCGCCGGAGGACGCAGGGTGATCCAGTCGAGCTGGCAGGTGGCGCGCAGGTTGTCGGCGCGCGGGTTTTCCGCACCGTTCCCGTCGCCGCTCGTGGCGACCGGCCGGGCGAGCGAGCACTGGCGGACGCGGACGAAGGCGCTGGCGCGCTGGCGCAGGGCGTCGAGCAATTCGAGAAAGGCTGCCTCGTGGCGGATCGTGAATTCGAGGCGCATGGTGCTGGCGTGCAGGGCCAGTGTCGCGTCCACGGCTGGGTCGATGCGTCGGCGAGGCGCGATTTCGTAGCGCAGGTCGTGCAGACGGTGTTCCTCGCCGAGCGCCCGCAGCAGCTCGACCCATTCGAGACGCCGCTCGTCTCCGGCCACGCCGCGTGCCTGCAGTGCGGCGAATTCGTCGGCCTTGCGCCGGATTTCCTGCTCTTCGTTGCGCACCTGTCTGAGCTTGCCCTCGAAACGGATGCGCTGTGCGCTGGCGCTCTCCAGCGCCTGGTGCGCCTGCCGGTGGCGATCCAGCGAGAGCAGGAGCAGGCCGCCGCCGGCCAGCGCCGTCAGCAGCACGGCGAGCAGTCCGCCCCGGATGCGAGCGAAATCCTGCCGGGCGAATTTCATGCATCGCTCCTTCTGCTGGCGCGCAGGACGAAGGGTTGCGGTCGTGCGGCCGTGCCGTCGTCGGCACCGCCGCGCAGGGATTTGCCGGATGCCGTGTCGAAGGGTTGCTCGATCACTTCGACGTGCAGCGACGGTACGGTCCGCAGGGCGGCGAGGAAGCGTTCGAAAGTCTCGACCCGGCGGCGGGGCGTGTCATTCCCGTCCGGATCGAGGTGCCCACGGACGATTGCGGTTTCGTGCGCATCGTCCGGATCGGGCACTGCTCCCGCCTTGCCCGTCTCGGCGATGGCGCCGGATTGCCAGTCGATGGCGTCGATCATGATGGCCGGAGCCGCCTGCAGCCCCTGACCGATGTCGCGGTACAGCGCGCCCGGCAGCGGGCTGCCGGCGACCACGCCGGCATAGCGGTCAAGTGCCCGGCGCAGCGTCTCGCTGTCCGTCGCCAGCGGCGGAAAGGTGGCGACGATCGCCTCGTAGCGTTGCCGGGCATCGCTTGCTGCCTGCAGGTGCTCGGCGGTTCGCCGTTCGGTGTTGTCGATATCGACCTGCTGCTTGCCGGCGAACAGCAGGCAGCCCAGCAGCAGGACTGCCGCAGCACCGTTCAGTGCGCTGCGGATCCGCCACAGGTGGTAGCCGTGTCGCAGACTGTCGTCGGCGAATTGCGTGGCGGGCGGCGCGGCGGCGAGCAGGTGCAGGAACAGGGTTTCGCAGTGGCTGGCGGGCGGCAGGGTGCGCAGCCCGCTGCGGCGCGCGCAGTCGTGGAGGTCGACCAGGTTGAAGCGCAGGGTCTCGGTGTCGATGCAACTGGCTTCGATGGCCTTGAGTGCGCCGGGGTGCGCGAGGATGTTGGCGGTGATCGGCTGGCCGCGACCGAGCGTGCGCTGGCTGATCAGATACTGCTGCAGCTTGACGGCCTCGGCGGCCAGGCCCTGCGCGATGCCGACGATGCTGCTGTTGTGCAGCGGTGCGAGACGGCTGAAATGCAGCTCGCCTTTTTCGAAGTAGCTCTGCCGGATGCTCTGGTCCTGCACGCTGAGCAGCAGACAGTTTTCCGTGGCGAGTCCGAGCTTGTCGAGCAGCACGCTGCCGAGCAGGGGCAGCGACCAGATGCCCGAAAGCAGCGCTTGCGAGCGTTCGAAGGCAGCCAGCCAGGGTTCGAAAAAGGTGTTGTTGGTGAGCGCGGCGATCAGGACGCGCTCGTCCTTGCGGCGGGTCTTGGCATAGCCGAGCGAGCGGGTCGCGCTGAGCGGGGCGTTGAAGAACAACTGCGCGGATTTCCGGGCGAGGACGGCCTGTCGGTCGGCGCCACGCAGGAAGGGGATGGTCTCGATCTGGAAGCCTTCCTCAGGGACGTTGACCAGCAGGGCAAAGAGGCTGGAACGGTGTGTCGCGAGGTAGTCGGCGAACGCGCGATGCCCCTCCTCGGTGGCCTCGAAGCTGCCTTCGCCGAGCAGCGTGCCGGCCTGCCAGCGGTAGGCGGCGAGCTGGTGCGTGCCAAGGTAGAGGAGGCGGCGGGCGGGCATGGCTCAGATCCTGATCCGGCTGATCACGTCGTACACGGGGCCGAGCACCGAGAGCATGATCCAGCCGAGCAGGGCGCCGAGCAGGAGGGTGAGCATCGGTTCGATCAATTGCTGTACCTTCTCGACGGATTCCCGAACGTCCCGATTATAGAAGTAACTGACGTTGTTCAGCGCCCGGTCTAGGGCGCCGGTGCCCTCGCCGATGCGCAGCATGCGGATCACGAGGGGCGGGAAGAGGCCGGCGCTCTGGAAGGCAGTGGTCACGTTCTGCCCTTCGCCGATCAGCTGTTCGACGCGCTCGAGGCCCTGGCGGATGGCCTGGTTGCCTGCAACGTCCTGCGTTGTCCGGATCGACTCGAGGATCGGGATGCCGGACGAGTAGAGCAGGGCGAAGGTGTTGGCGAAGCGCGAGAGGATGACCTTGCGCAGGATCTCGCCAAGCAGCGGCAGACGCAGCTTGAGCCCGTCGAAACGAATCCGTGCCAGTGGATTGGAGCGCAGCAGCAACTGCAGACCGCCGGCGAGGAGCAGCGGCAGCAGCAGGAAGACGTACCAGCGGGCGACGAACAGGTCGGAGACGAAGAACAGCAGTTCGGTCTGCAGCGGCAGCTGCTGCCCCATGCTCTTCACGAACTGCTTGAGCTGGGGAACCATGTAGATCATCAGGAAAAAGGTGGCGATGATCACGACGATCGCCACGACGGCCGGGTAGATCAGCGCCTTTTTGGTCTGGGCGGCGAGTTCGTCCTCCCATTTCAGCGAGTCGATCAGGTTGCGCAGGATGTCGGGCAGGCGTCCGCTCGATTCGCCCGCACGGATCAGGCTGACGAACACGCGGTCGAAGACCGGGTGCTGCATTTCCAGGGCCTGCGACAGGGTCTGGCCGCCCTCGATCGCTTCGACGAGACTGGCGACGACCTCGCGGAAGCGTGGATGCTCCAGGCTATCGCGCAGGTCGGTGAGTCCGTCGAGCAGCGGTACGTTGGCCTCGAGCAGTTGCTCGAGGTGAAAGCAGAAGTTGATGATCTCGCGCCGGGGCACCCGGCCGCCGCTGAACAGGCTGTGCTGGCTGACCGGCTGGCCGCTGACCAGGTCGAGCTCCATGCGCCGCAGCCGCAGTTCGAGGTCGACGATATTCAGGGCGTCGATGCGCCCATGCACGGCACGGCCGTCGGGATTGATCGCCTTGTAGGTATAGAGCGGCACGACGCCTACATCCGGTCGGTCAGGTCGACGACGCGGGCGAGCTCCTCGAGCGAGGTGGAGCCGTCGAGCACGCGCCGCAGGCCGTCCTCGGCCAGCGAGCGGCAGCCCTGGCGGGTGGCCAGCTGGCGCATTTCGCGCGCGGTGGCGCGGCGCGCGATCAGCTCGTCCATGTCGCCGTCGATGCGCAGCAACTCCATGATCGCCAGGCGGCCGCGATAGCCCTGGAAGTCGCAGCGCTCGCAACCGCAGGGGCGGAAGATCACCGGCCGGGGGCGGTCCGTCGGCGTGTCGAGCAGGCGGGCTTCGTGCGCTTCGGCCTGGTAGGGGGTCTTGCAGTGCGTGCACAGGCGGCGCACCAGTCGCTGTGCGACGACGCCGATGATGTTGCCGGCCATGATGTCGGGCAGGATGCCGATGTCGAGCAGACGGGGAATGGCGCCGACGGCGGAGTTGGTGTGCAGCGTCGTATAGACCTGATGGCCGGTCATCGCGGCACGGAAGGCCATTTCGGCGGTATCGGTGTCGCGGATTTCACCGACCAGAATCACGTCCGGGTCCTGCCGCATCATCGAGCGGATGCCGTTGGCGAAATCCAGCCGCGCCGCCTCGGCCACCGAGGTCTGCCGCACCAGCGCCATCGGGTATTCGACGGGATCCTCGAGGGTCATGATGTTCAGCCCCTCGGAGTTGATGTGGTTGAGCACCGAGTAGAGCGTCGTCGTCTTGCCGCTGCCGGTGGGCCCGGTGACGAGGATGATTCCCTCCGGACGGGCGATCATCAGCTTGAGCTGGTCGAGCTGGTCTTCGGCGAGGCCCAGCCCCTCGAGCGGGACGATGCCCTTCTGCCGGTCGAGGATGCGCAGGACGACGTTTTCCCCGTGGATGGTCGGCTGCGCGGCGACGCGGAAATCCACCTGGCGACCGCTCATGTTCAGCGAGATGCGGCCGTCCTGCGGGGCTCGCGTCTCGGCGATGTTCATCCCCGACAGCACCTTGATGCGCACGGCCATCGCCGGCCAGTAGGATTTGTGCAGGGCACGGATCTGCCGCAGCATGCCGTCGATGCGGTAGCGGATGCGCAGGAAGCTCGCTTCCGGTTCGAAGTGCACGTCGGAGGCGTCGTGCTTGACCGCGTCGGTGAGGATCGAGTCGATCAGGCGTACCACCGGCTGGCTGTATTCGTCGCTGGAGGCCTGCAGGCTGCGGAAATCGATCTCGCCGGTCTCGATTTCGTGCAGGATGCCGTCGATCGACAGCTCGTAACCGTAGTACTGGTCGATTGCCCGGTCGATCTCGGAATCGCCGGCGAGCAGCGTGTCGATCTCGATTTCCTCGTGCGCGAGGGCGCGTACCTTGTCGAGTGCGACGATGTCGTTGATGTCGGCAATGGCGACCGTCAGGCGCCGCCGGTCGCCGTCGAAATCCAGTGGCAGCAGGCGGTGGCGCTTGGCCAGATCGCGCGGCACCAGCTTCAGCGCGGCCGGATCGATGATCGCCCGCGACAGGTCGATGCTCTGCTTGCCGAGACTCTCCGAGAGCGCCTCGCGCAGCGTCGCCTCGGTGACGAAACCGAGTGAGACGAGCAGCTTGCCGACCGGCTGGTTCGACTTCATCTGCTCGAGCAGGGCGATGCGCAACTGATCCTCGCTGAGGATGCCCTTGGCGATCAGGATCTGGCCGAGTTGGCGATGGTGGGGGGCGGGGGCGTTCATGCGCGGTGGCGGTGCGAGGGGCGGACGGCGTGCGCGGGCTTCAGGGTTGCAGCTGGCGCAGGCGGGCTTCCACCGGCGCGCGCTCGAAAGCCGCGCCACGTGCCTCGGCGGCGGCGAGCGCCTGCCGGTAGTACTGGGCGGCGAGCGTGGCCTGGCGCAGGTGATCGAGACTGACCGCGAGATTGTAGAGGTAGTCGGCGTTGTCGGGCTCGCCGCTGAAGGCACGGAAATAGGACTGCTGCGCCTCTGACCAGCGACCCTGGCGGGCGTACAGGTTGCCGAGCGCGAATTCGAGCGGTGGCGAATCCGGTTGCGCCGCCAGCAGGCTCTTCAGGCGGCTTTCGCTGAGCTGCGGGTCGGATGGTGCGCCGCCTAGGTTGAGTAGTGCCGCCTGGGCGTGCTGGTTGAGCGGGTCGGATTCCAGGGCGCTCAGGAAGTAACCCTCGGCGAGGTCGCTCCGGCCCTCGCGCAGGGCGATGGTGGCGAGTCCGAGCAGGGCGTCGACATGCTTTGGATCGCCGTGCAGGACCCGTTCGTAATCGCGGCGGGCATCGTCGAGCCGGCCGGCGAGCAGGGCAGCGTAGGCCCGCCCCAGCGCGGGGCTGACCGTCGGGCGTTCGCGGCTGATGCGGATGGGGGCCTCGGTCGTCGCCGGCACGGCGGTGCGGCGGGAATCGACGCGCGTGACCGGAGTTGCAGCCGCTTCGGGCATGGCGGGGTCGGCTGGCCGGATGGCCGGCGGTGTCGCCCCGAGTCCGGCGTGGGCCGGTGTCGTGGCGGAGGCCGCCGGGGCCGTGGCGTTACGCGTTGGCGCGGCCGCTTCCGGCCGGGGCCGGGCCGGCGGAACCGGCGCAGCAGGCTGTGCGGTCGCGCCGAGCGGTCTGCCCGGGAGGGCCTGTAACTGCCACCAGAAATAGCCGGCGATGCCCAGCGCAGCGGTGCCTGCCAGTCCGAGGAACAACCAGAGCGGCAGCCGTGAGGCCGGCGCTTCCTTGACGGCGAAGAGATTGCGCGCGGCCTCGCGCTCGGCCTCGTCGCGGCGTGCATTGCCGTTGGGCGGGCCGGTTCGGCTGCCGCGCGGCGGTGGCGTGGCCGGCATGGCGGCGAGATCGGCGCCGACCGAGTCAAGATGCTGTGCGAGATCGGGCAGCGGCGAAGTGGCGGGCGGCGGAATCGGCTCGAGCGTCAGTTCGTCCGGCGTCGGCGACTGGGGCTCGGCGCCCTGCTGTTTGGCGGCTTCGGCCTTGCGCAGGGCGTCCATCAGCAGGCTCACCGCGTGCCTCCGCGCTGCCAGCCGGCCTCGGGGCGCTGCGGGCTCGGGACCTCGGTGAAGAAATCCCTGTCGGGCAGGGCATCCCGGTAAGCACGGTAGTCGCCCTCGATGTGCGGGGTGCGGATGATCACCGGGCGCAGGAAGACCACCAGCTCGGTCTTCTGCTTGGTGTCGTCGCGGTTCTGGAAGAGGTTGCCGAAGAGGGGAATCCGCGAAACCGCCGGGACGCCGGTGTCGGTGTTCTGCAGCGAATCCTCCATCAGTCCGCCCATCACGGCGATGTTGCCGTCGCTGACCCGGATCATGGACTCCATTTCGCGCGTGCGGATCACCGGGATACGGTTGACGATGCCGAGCGGCTTGAGTGCCGGATTGGGGTCCTCGGCCCAGTCGTAGCGTCGCGAGATGCTCGGGCGGATGTTCAGGATGATCGAGTCGTTGTCGCTGATCTGCGGCGTCACGTTGAGGACCAGGCCGACAGGCACGGAGTTCAGCGTGGTGGTGTAGGTTGTGGTGGTGTTGTTGGCGTTCTGGTTGGTGTCCGACTTGATCGTGAAATAAACGAGGTTGTCGACGACCTTGAGCACCGCGGTCTGGTTGTTGAGAACCGAGATCTTCGGGCTGGAGAGGATCTTCACCGTGCCGAAGGTGTCCAGGAGCTTGATGGTGCCGGCGATGTTGCCGACGCGCGAGGAAGGGTTGGCGTAGCCGAGCTGGAACACGTTGCCGGTGATCGTCGCGCCGCTCTGGATGATCTGGAAGCCGGCCTCGCCGGGAGCGCGCAGGCGGGACCAGTCGATGCCCTGCTGGTTGTTCTCCGAGAGACTCACCTCGGCGATGGTGGCTTCGATCAGCACCTGCCGGTGAAGGGCGCCGGTGACGTTGCTGAGGTATTCCTGGACATAGCGGTGCTGGCGGTCGGTGGCGCGCACCGAGATGATTCCGGCCTCGGGGTTGACGATGATCGAGGCAGCCTCGACCACCGTGGTGGTGCGGATCAGGGTCTGGTCTTGCGCGCTGCGCGTCACGCCGCCGACCTGCTGGCCAAGGATGCCGGCGCCGAGGTTGCCGGTGCCGGTGGGGTTGGTCGTCGTGGGCGTCGCGGTGACCTTGGCGGCGTTGCTGGCGCTCGTCTCGATCGTTGTTTCGCTGCTGCCGACGGGCAGTTGCTTGTCGGTTTCGCGCAGGATGTCCTTGAGATTCCTTTCCAGGGTTTCCCAGAAGTGGTTCTTCGCCGCGATGGTGATGCCCATGCTGGAGTTGGTGCCGGTACCGCTCTGGCCAATGCCGGTGGCCTGGCCTGCGGTGGTCGCGGTGGAGGCGACCTGCGAGGCGACCGCGATCGTTCCCGTCATGTCGCGCGCGAGATTCACGTAATCGACCCGGTAGGTGCGCAGGAAGGGCTTGTCGGGCATCACGACGAGATTCGGCCCGTCGATCTCGAAGCGCATGTCCACCTGCTTGGCAATCCGGCTGAGCAGTTGCGGCAGCGTCTGGTCGATGGCGTTGAGCGTGACCTCGCCGTCGATGCCCGGGTGGATGTCGACATTGAGCCCGGCATCGCGCGCCAGGGCGAACAGCAGGTCGTGCACCTTGACCCGGTTGACCACGACGCTATAGGTCTCGGCCTTGGCTGTCGGGCGCGGCGGTGGCAGGGTGGCGGGCTGGCGCACCGGCCGCGGAATGCCGCCGGGGTCGGCGACCGGGGCTTCGGCGCGCAGGTGGCCGGACCCGGGTTGCAGGGGCGCAGTGGCGCACGCCGTCAGGAGCAGTGCGACGAGGGGGGCGCCCAGGGTTCGCTGCAGCATCTTCGTTCCGCCCGTGTCCGTGAAATGTCCGTGTGATGATATCACGCGAGGTGCTGCGCTCAAGTCCATGATTTGTATTGGATTGGCTCTGTGTTTTGTGCGTGTGTTCCCAATCTCAGCGAAGCTTCCCGACCGAGCGGACGTAAGGCTGTCCCGCGCGCAGTTCCGCCGGGAGGGCCTGCAGGGCCCGCGCGGCGGCCTCGCGCGACGGGTATTCGCCGTAGATGACGCCGATCCGGTCGCGTCCACTGAGACTGGAGCGGTAGACCCGGAGCTGCTCCCGGTCGAGGCTGGCGGGGAGGCCCGCCAGGAAATTCTCGATGTCGTCGTGCTTGCCGGCGTCGGTGGCCAGCAGCTGGATGAAGTGGCGGTCGTCCGGGCTGCTCTCGATCCAGGCCCGGGTTGCGGCGATTCGTTGCTCGAGCGGAAGGGTCGCGGGCGAGGAGGGCTCGGGGACGGCGGAGGCGGTGGGTGTGCCGGATGCGACGGCGGAAGCGGGCGCTTCGGTCTGTGCTGTCGGGGTCGCCTGCCCGGCGGACGGACCCGGCGGTGCAGGCGGCGGTGCGCTGCCGCGCGTTCCTGCAAGGTAGGCGACGGTAGCGGCCAGCAGCACGGCGATGCCACCTAGCAGCCAAGGCCGGGGCGGCCGATAGGTTTCGCGCATCGGGCGGAACTGCGCATCGCGGATCGCGGCGCGGACCTGGGCGGTGTCGATCTGGTGCGTGCCTTCGCTGAAGGCGGCGAGCAGGGCCTTGTCGGCGAGGATGTTGATGCGGCGGGTGAGTCCTTCCGAGGCCTGGCTGACGAGCTGCACGGCGCGCGGGGTGAACAGATCCGGACCACGATAGCCAGCGGCACGCAGTCGGAAGCTCAGGTAGCCGGCAATGTCCTTGCGGTGCAACGGTTCAAGCGCGAAATTGTGGGTGATGCGCTCCTTCAGCTGGCGCATGCCCGGCTCGGCCAGCCGGGCATCGAGCTCCGGCTGGCCGAAGAGGACGATCTGCAGGAGCTTGTGTCGGTTCGACTCGAGATTGGACAGCAGGCGGATTTCTTCCAGACATTCCGGCGCCATGGCGTGCGCCTCGTCGATCAGGATCACCACCCGGCGCCCGGCTGCGTAGATTTCGAGCAGGCGCTCCTGCAGGGCGCGCAGCGGCTGCTGGCCGCGCCCTTCCGGCAGGACCACGCGCAACTCGTCGGCAATGGCGTAGAGGATCTCCTCGCGCGGCAGCGACGGGTTGGCGAGATAGACGGTCTCCACGCTGCCCGGCAGTTTTTCGAGCAGCATCCGGCAGAGCATCGTCTTGCCGCTGCCGACCTCGCCGCAGACCTTGACGATCCCTTCGTCGTGGGTGACCGCGTAGATCAGCGCTTCCAGCGTCGCGCCCCGGCGGGCGCCGGCGAAAAAGAACTCGGTGTGGGGGGTGATGCGGAAGGGCGCTTCGCGCAGTCCGAAGTGTTCGAGATACATCAGGACTCCCTGGCCTGCGCTTCCATGCGGTTGTAGAGGGTCGTCCGGTTGATGCCGAGCAGGCGCGCGGCCTGGCTGACGTTGCCGTGCGCCAGCTTGAGGGCGGCTTCGATATAACCGCTCTCCAGCTCGTCGAGCAGTTGGTCGAGATGGAAGGGCTCCCGCTGCTGCAGGCGGCGCAGGGCGGTTTCGAGGAAGGCGCCGGTGTGTTCCGGCGCGGCTGCCTCGGGGGCGGGGGAGGGATCGTCCTGCAGGTCGAGCTCGGGTTCGAGCTCGGCAACTCCGACGTGCTGCCCGGGGTACTTGGCAGTCAGACGGATGACGATATTGCGCAGCTCGCGCACGTTGCCGGGAAAGGCGTAGGCTTGCCAGAGCGCCTCGGCGTCGGTGCTCAGCACGAAGGCAGGCTGCCCCGTCTGCTCGGCGTAGACGCGGCGGAAGTGCTCGAGCAGGCGCTGCCTGTCGTCGCCCATCTCGCGCAAGGGCGGTACGCTGATCGAGAGGACCGAGAGCCGGTGGTAGAGGTCGGCGCGGAAGTGGCCGTTGCGTACCTCCCTACGCAGGTCGCGGTTGGTGGCGGCCACGATGCGCGCGCGGCTGACGCGCAGCTGTGTTTCGCCGACCCGCTGGTATTCGCCGTTCTCCAGCACGCGCAGCAGCTTGGCCTGCAGTTCGAGCGGCAGTTCACCGATCTCGTCAAGGAACAGCGTGCCGTCCGCTGCCTCCTCGAAGTAACCGGCGCGTGCCGATGCAGCCCCGGTGAAGGCGCCGCGGGCATGGCCGAACAGGGTGGGCTCGACCAGCGTCGGCGCGATGGCCGCGCAGTTGAGCGCGAGAAAGGGACGCGGGCTCCGGCGGGCACCGGCGTGCAGGCAGGCGGCGACGATTTCCTTGCCGCTGCCCGATTCGCCTTCGATCAGGACCGGAAACGGCGAATCGGCGAACTGCTGCAACTGCACGCGCAGCTTCTGCATCGGCGGGCTTTCGCCGATCAGCGGCGAGGTTGGGGCGGCATGGCGCTGCGCCTTGTCGAGCGCCTGGAAGTCGAGTGCCCGTTCGAGGATCGCCTGCAGATCCAGCGGGCTGCACGGCTTGGCGACGAAATCGCAGGCGCCCAGCGTGCGGGCATGACGGGCGTTGCTCTCGTCGCTCTGTCCGGAGAGGACGACGATGCGCATGTCCGGGGAGATGCGCAGCAGATCGGAGATCAGCGCGAAGCCTTCGTCCGGACGGTGCGGCAGCGGCGGCAGGCCAAGGTCGATCAGCGCCAGGTCGGGCGTCCGGCGCAGCTGCCGGAGGAGTTGCGCGCAGTGCGGCCGGGCATGACTGGTGAGTATTTCGAAGCGCCGGTCGAGGGCGCAGCCGAGGGTGTCCGCGATCAGCGGATCGTCATCCACGATGAGCAGTAGCGGCTTTTCCTCGCGGGCAGCGGATTCCGGGGGGCTGGTCATGAATGCGGGGGCGGGGTCCGGAAGGAATGGCCTATTATTTCACAAATATAACCATGTAATTTCCGGCATGGCGCGCCGGTCGCTTCGGGTATAATCGCCGGTCGCTTTTTCCCCTGGAACCCCGCAGTGTCGGCCGAACCCCTGGTCAAGATCACCGATCTCAACTTTGCCTACGACGAGCGCCCCATCCTCAACGGAATCAACATGGAGATTCCGCGCGGCAAGGTGGTCGCCATCATGGGCGGTTCCGGCTGCGGCAAGACCACGCTGCTGCGGCTGATCGGCGGCCAGCTCAAGCCGACTCGCGGCGACGTGCGGGTCGAGGGGCGCTCGGTGCCGCACATGGGGCACGACGAGCTCTACGCCCTGCGTCGTCGCATGGGCATGCTCTTCCAGTTCGGTGCACTGTTCACCGATATTTCGGTCTTCGACAACGTGGCCTACCAGATGCGCGAGCACACGCGCCTGCCGGAGGAACTGATCCGCGACATGGTGCTGCTCAAGCTCAACGCGGTCGGCCTGCGCGGCGCGCACCGGCTGATGCCCGGCGAGCTCTCCGGCGGCATGGCGCGGCGCGTGGCGCTGGCGCGCGCGATCGCGCTCGATCCGATGCTGATGATGTACGACGAGCCGTTCACCGGGCTCGATCCGATCTCGCTGGGCGTGATCGGCCAACTGATCCGCCGTCTGAACGACGCCCTCGGCGCCACGTCGATCATGGTCACGCACGATATCCAGGAGTCGCTGCTGATCGTCGACTACATCTACTTCATGTCCGGCGGGCGCGTCGTCGCGCAGGGCACGCCGGACGAGATCCGTGCCTCGCAGGATCCCTTCGTGCACCAGTTCGTCCACGCCCAGGCCGACGGTCCGGTGCCCTTCCACTACCCGGCGCCGCCCCTGGCGCAGGATCTGCTTGCCGGAGGTGCCCGTGGCTGAGCGTTTCCTGGCGATCGTCGAACGCCTCGGGCATGCCGTCAACGAGCGTCTGCAGCGGCTGGGTTTCGCTACCCGCTTCTTCTTCATGCTGCTGCTCTATTCCGGGCAGGCCTTCCGGCGCATCCACCTGACGATCCGCGAGGTCTACTTCTCCGGCGTGCTGTCGCTGCTGATCATCCTCGTCTCCGGCCTCTTCGTCGGCCTGGTGCTCGGTCTGCAGGGCTACGAGACGCTGCAGCGCTACGGTTCCTCGGAGGCCCTGGGGATTCTCGTCGCTCTTTCGCTGACGCGGGAACTCGGGCCGGTGGTCGCCGGTCTTCTGTTCGCCTCGCGCGCCGGTTCGTCGATCACCGCCGAAATCGGCCTGATGAAGGCCACCGAACAGCTCAAGGCGATGGACATGATGGCGGTCAATCCGATCGCCCGCGTCGTCGCGCCGCGCTTCTGGGGCGGCGTCATCTCGATGCCGCTCCTGGCCGCGCTGTTTTCGGCGATGGGCATCTTCGGCGGCTACCTGATCGGCGTCGTCTTCATCGGGGTCGATGAAGGCGCCTTCTGGTCGCAGATGCAGGCGTCGGTCGATTTCCACACCGACATCTGGAATGGCGTGGTGAAGAGTTTCGTGTTCGGCGCCGCCGTTTCGCTGATCGCCGTGTACGAAGGGTACGACTCGGTGCCCACCGCCGAAGGCGTTTCGCGCGCCATCACCCGTACCGTGGTGAACTCGGCGCTGGCGATCCTGGCGCTCGATTTTGTGTTGACCTCCTTCATGTTCCGGGGGCTTTGATGAACCGCAAGCTGCTCGACCTCTGGGTCGGTTTTTTTGTTGCCATCGGCATCGCCGCGCTGTTGTTTCTGGCGCTGAAGGTCGGCAATCTCTCGGCGGCCAACTTCGCCGAGACTTATACGCTGGTCGCCAAGTTTGATAACATCGGCGGTCTGAAGGTGCGCGGGCCGGTCAAGAGCGCCGGTGTCGTGGTCGGCCGGGTTGCCGACATCGGCTTCGATCCGCTCAGCTACGAGGCGGTCGTGACCCTCAAGATCGAGGCCCGCTATCGCTTCCCGAAGGATACCTTTGCCTCCATCCTGACCGCGGGCCTGCTCGGCGAGCAGTACATCGGACTCGATGTCGGCGGCGACGAGGCGATGTTGCAGCCGGGCGAGACGATCGCCAAGACGCAATCGGCGGTCGTGCTGGAGAAGCTGATCAGCCAGTTCCTGTTCAACAAGGCGTCCGAAGGGACGGAAAAATAATCAAGCGGCAATAACCCTAGCGAGAGGTCGGTTCGTGAAAAACAGGTTTGCAACACGCGCGTTCGCGCTGTCGTTCGCCCTTGCCGTCGGTGGCGGCCTGAGTGGCTGCGCGAGCACCGCCGCCAACCCCAAGGATCCCTTCGAAGGCTTCAACCGGGCGATGTTCGCAGTCAATGAGGGGCTCGACACGGTCGCCTTCAAGCCGCTCGCCAAGGGCTACGATGCCATTGCGCCGGCGCCCGTGAAGACCGGTGTCGGCAATTTCTTCGGCAACATCGCCGATGTCTGGACCGCCCTCAACAATCTCCTGCAGGGCAAGGTCGGCGACGCCTTCTCGGATGTCGGCCGCGTCCTCGTCAACACCACGGTCGGCATCGCCGGCCTGTTCGACGTGGCGACCGAGATGGGCCTGCCCAAGCACCAGGAAGACCTCGGCCAGACCCTCGCCGTCTGGGGTGTCGGCGATGGACCGTACTTCTACTGGCCGATCATCGGCCCGCGGACGACGCGCGATACCTTCGGCTGGGTGGTGGACATCCACGCCGATCCGGTGGCCAACCTCGACGACGTGTCGGTGCGCAATTCGCTGCTCGGCCTGCGCTTTGTCGATATCCGCGCCAGCCTGCTGCCGACCGACAAGGTGGTCGAGGAGGCCGCCTTCGACAAGTACAACTACGTTCGCGACGCTTATCTGCAGCACCGCCGCAGCGTGATCCACGACGGCAATCCGCCGCGCGAGCTTCCGGAAGATTGAGTCCGTCACCAACCGATAGCGAGAGAGTTTCGATGAAGTCCCTGTTTTCTCTGTTTGCCGGCATCTTCCTGCTGCTGAGCCCGGCCATCGCCCAGGAAACCGCGCCGGATGCCCTGGTCCGCAAGGTCACCGACGAGGTGCTGAGCGTTGTCCGTCAGGACAAGGATATCCAGAACGGCAACTCCAGGAAGATCATTGAGCTGGTCGACACCAAGGTGCTGCCGCATTTCAACTTCCAGCGCATGACCGCCCTGGCCATGGGGCGCGACTGGAACCGCGCAACGCCCGAGCAGAAACAGCGCCTGACCGAGGAATTCCGTACGCTGCTGGTGCGCACCTACTCGAACTCGCTGACGTCCTATCGCAACCAGACCATCGTCTACAAGCCGCTGCGCCTGCAGGCCGGCGAGACCGATGTCCTGGTGCGCACCGAGATCCTGCAACCGGGCAGCAAGCCGGTGCCGCTCGATTATGCACTGCGCAAGGAGGGCGAGGCCTGGAAGGTGTACGACGTCATCGTCGCCGGTATCAGCCTGGTCACCAATTATCGCGACACCTTCACCCAGGAGGTGCGCGCCAACGGCGTCGACGGCCTGGTCAAGATGCTGGCCGACCGCAACAAGCAGCTCGAAGCGGGCAAGAAGCAATGATCGAGCCGTCCGGCGACCGCCTGCGCGTCACCGTGCCGATGGTGATCGCCAACGCCAGCGCCCTGCTCGAAGCAGGGCGTTCTCGTTTGACCGGTGGCGATGCGGTGTTCGATCTCGCCGGAGTCTCCGAGGCCGATTCGTCTTCGCTGACACTGCTCTTCGCCTGGCAGCGCACCGCCGAGGCCCGCGGCGCCCGTCTGCGCATCGTCAACCCGCCGGCCAGCATGGTCAGTCTGGCGGCGCTCTACGGCGTCTCCGACCTGCTGCCGCTGGCCTGACGGCGCACCGTCGCCGTTCCGAACGCCATGGGCGTTGCCGTTTCCATCGATCGCGTCGAAAAACGTTTCGGGCCGCTGCGCGCGCTCGACGGCGTTTCGCTCGAGATCGCCGAGGGTGAGTTCTTCGGCCTGCTCGGCCCCAACGGCGCCGGCAAGACCACCCTGATCTCCTGCCTTGCCGGCCTCGCGCGGCCGGACGCGGGACGGCTTTCCGTCCTCGGGCGCGATGTCGTCGGCGACTACCGCGCCGCCCGCCGGCTGCTCGGCGTGGTGCCGCAGGAGCTGGTTTTCGACCCCTTCTTCTCGGTGCGCGAAACCCTGCGCATCCAGTCCGGCTACTTCGGCCTGCGCCACAACGACGACTGGATCGACGAGATCCTCGCCAACCTCGATCTCACCGCCAAGGCCGACGCCAACATGCGCCGCCTGTCCGGCGGCATGAAGCGGCGCGTGCTGGTCGCCCAGGCGCTGGTCCATCGGCCGCCGGTGATCGTGCTCGACGAGCCGACCGCCGGCGTCGATGTGGAATTGCGCCAGGGACTGTGGCAGTTCGTGCAGCGTCTCAACCGGGAAGGCCACACGATCATCCTGACCACGCATTACCTCGAGGAAGCCGAGACCCTCTGCGGCCGCATCGCCATGCTCAAACAGGGGCGCGTCGTCGCGCTCGACTCCACGCACAACCTGCTGGCCCGTTTTTCCGGGCACACGCTGAGCCTGCGCCTGGCGCCCGGCGCGCAGCTGCCGGCCGCGCTGCGGGCGCGGGCTGGCGAGCGTGGCGGTTTCTGGCAACTGCGCCTGAGCGGGCTCGACGAGGTCGAGCCCCTGCTCGCCGGCCTGCGTGCCGAGGGGTGCGCGATCGACGACCTGCGCCTGGCGCAGGCCGATCTCGAGGATGTCTTCCTCGGCGTCATGCAGGATGCCCCGGAAATGCCGGATGCGTCGGGCGGGCCGCCGGCGGGGAGGGGACGATGACCGGCTTCCGCACGCTGCTGTACAAGGAGGTGCTGCGCTTCTGGAAGGTCGGTTTCCAGACCGTGGGCGCGCCGGTGCTCACCGCGCTCCTCTACCTGCTGATCTTCTCGCACGTGCTCGACCGGCACGTGCAGGTGCATGGCGTGCGCTACACCGCCTTCCTGATTCCCGGCCTGGTGATGATGTCGTTGCTGCAGAACGCCTTCGCCAACAGTTCGTCGAGCCTGATCCAGTCGAAGATCACCGGCAGCGTGGTGTTCGTCCTGCTGCCGCCGATTTCCTATCTTGAATTCTTCCTCGCCTACGTCGTCGCCGCGGTGCTGCGCGGCCTGATGGTCGGGGTTGGCGTGCTCCTGGTCACCGGCTGGTTCGCCCCGCTCGATTTCGTCGCGCCGTTCTGGATCCTCGCCTTCGCCCTGCTCGGGGGTGGCATCCTCGGCGCCTTCGGGGTCATTGCCGGTATCTGGGCCGACAAGTTCGACCAGCTTGCCGCCTTCCAGAACTTCCTGATCCTGCCGCTGACCATGCTCTCCGGCGTTTTCTATTCGCTGCACTCGCTGCCGGCGTTCTGGCAGCGGCTGTCGCATTTCAACCCCGTGTTCTATATGATCGACGGCTTCCGCTACGGCTTCTTCGGCGTCTCCGACGTGGCGCCCGAGAACAGCCTGGCCGTGGTTGCGGCCTGCTTCCTCGCCATTTCGGCAATCTCCCTCGCCATGCTGCGCAGCGGTTACAAACTGAGGTCCTGAATCATGATGCACCCCGAGCAAGTCCATAAACTGATTGCCGACGGCCTGCCGTGCACGCATCTCGAAGTCGATGGCGACGGCCACCATTTCGAGGCGCGCATCGTCAGCGCGGAATTCGCCGGCAAGAGCCGCGTGCAGCGGCAGCAACTGGTCAACCGGGTGCTCAAGGCGCATTTCGACAGCGGCGAACTGCACGCCCTGTCGATGCAGACCTGGACGCCGGAAGAGTGGAGTGCCGCGCGTGGATAAGCTGCTGATTCAGGGCGGCGTGCCGCTGGCCGGCGAGGTCGCGGTCTCCGGCGCCAAGAATGCCGCGCTGCCCATCCTGTGCGCCAGCCTGCTCTCGGCGGAGCCGCTGCGCCTGGCCAACGTGCCGCACCTGAACGACATCGCGACGATGCTCCGCCTGCTCGGCCAGATGGGCGTCGAGGTGACCCTCGACGGTGCCGACGGCCTGCTGCTGGACAGCCGCGGACTGAACAATCCCCTGGCCCCGTACGACATGGTGAAGACCATGCGTGCCTCGATCCTCGTGCTCGGTCCGCTGCTCGCCCGCTGCGGCGAGGCGCGCGTCTCGCTGCCCGGCGGCTGTGCCATCGGCGCCCGCCCGGTCGATCAGCACATCAAGGGCCTGCAGGCGATGGGCGCCGAGATCCACGTCGAACAGGGCTACGTGCATGCCCGCGCCACGCGGCTCAAGGGGGCGCGCATCGTCACCGACATGGTCACCGTCACCGGCACCGAGAACCTGATGATGGCCGCCGTGCTGGCCGAGGGCGAAACGGTCATCGAGAACGCCGCGCGCGAGCCGGAGGTGGTCGACCTGGCCAACTGCCTGGTCGCGATGGGTGCCCGCATTTCCGGTGCGGGCACCGACATCATCCGCATCCAGGGGGTCGAGCGCCTGCACGGCGCCACCCACCCGATCATGCCGGATCGCATCGAGACCGGCACCTACCTCTGCGCGGCCGCCGCCACTGGCGGCGAAATCCGCCTGACCAGAACCTCTGCGGCCTACCTCGACGCGGTGGTCGACAAGCTGCTCGACGCCGGCTGCGAGATCGTCACCGAGCGCGACTCGATCCGCCTCAAGGCGCCCGCCAAGCTCAAGGCGGTGAGCATCCGCACGGCCCCCTATCCGGCCTTCCCGACCGACATGCAGGCGCAGTTCATGGCCATCAACTGCGTGGCCGAGGGCTCGGCGGTGATCCGCGAGACGATTTTCGAGAACCGCTTCATGCACGCCGTCGAGCTGATCCGGCTCGGCGCCGACATCCGCATCGACGCCAACAACGCCGTGGTCACCGGCGTGCCGCGGCTGGACGGCGCCACGGTGATGGCCACCGACCTGCGCGCCTCCGCGAGCCTGGTCATCGCCGGCCTGGTGGCGCAGGGCGAAACGCTGATCGAGCGCATCTACCACCTCGATCGCGGCTACGAGCGCATCGAGGAAAAGCTGTCCAGGCTCGGCGCGCGGGTCAAGCGCGTGCACTGAAGCGGGCCCCGGCAGGCTGCTAGAATCCACCCTTCAACGATCTGAAATCAGGACTACGCCGTGAACGGCATCACCATCGCCCTGTCCAAGGGCCGCATCTTCGAGGAAACGCTGCCGCTGCTGGCGGCTGCCGGCATCGTTCCGGCCGAGAACCCGGAAACCTCGCGCAAGCTGATCATCCCGACCAACCGCGACGACGTCCGCGTGGTCATCGTGCGCGCCACCGACGCGCCGACCTACGTGCAGTACGGAGCCGCCGACATCGGCGTCGCCGGCAAGGATGTCCTGCTCGAGCATGGCGGCGATGGCCTCTACCAGCCGCTCGACCTGCGCATCGCCAAATGTCGCATGATGGTCGCCATCCCCGAGGGTTTCGACTACGAGAACGCCGTGCGCCAGGGCGCCCGCCTGAAGGTGGCGACCAAGTACATCAACACGGCGCGCGAGCATTTCGCCGCCAAGGGCGTGCATGTCGACCTGATCAAGCTGTACGGCTCGATGGAACTCGCCCCGCTCGCCGG
>JAPKHL010000053.1 GCA_026646875.1 Rhodocyclaceae bacterium
ATTCGGGCTTCCTGCCCGAGGAGCGGGCCTGGGTGAGCGACGTGCTCGCCCAGGGCTGGCATGACGTCTACCGCGAACTGCATCCGGATGCCGGCGAGGAGGGCTACACCTGGTGGTCGAACCGGGGACAGGCCTGGGCGAAGAACGTCGGCTGGCGCATCGACTACCAGCTCGCCACCGCCGCGCTCGCGGCCAGCGCGACGGAAGCCACGGTCTACAAGGCCCAGCGTTTCTCCGACCATGCACCGCTGACCGTCGATTACGCACCCTCCGGCACCGCCGCGTAACGCCGCGGACCTGCGGCGGCCTGCGCAAACGGCCTCGCCACGTTGCCTCGGCGGCGCAAATTGGATAACCTGAGGGCAGGAATGCGGCGTATACCCGGCGCAGCACGGTCCCGTGCGCACAGACCGTTCGGCCACATCCCCCTTTCATCGCCCTTGTCCGCTTACTCGAGTTTCCTTCCTACTCCCATCCCCACACGCGAGGTCCGTCATGTCCGAAGCCACCGAACTGTCCACCGTCAACAAGCAGAAGATCGTCGCCGACATGAAGATCGTCGTCGCCGATGCCGAGGAAATCCTGCGCGCCACCGCCGGTGCCGCGGGCGAGAAGGTCGGCGAGCTGCGCGAGCGCATCCAGGAGCGTCTGCGCGACGCCAAGATCCGTCTGGCCGACGCGGAAGCGGCGCTGCTCGACAAGACCAAGGCAGCCGCGCGCGCCACCGACGATTTCGTGCACGACAATCCCTGGAAGGCTGTCGGCATCGCGGCCGGCATCGGCTTGCTGCTCGGCGTGATCATCGGCCGCCGCTGATTCCGTCGCCCCCGGCCGCACGCCCCGCCGCATGAGCGATTCCCCCAGCCCGGGCCTGCTCGCCGCCGTGCGTTCGCTCGCCACCACCGTGGTGGCGACCGGGCGCACGCGGCTCGAACTGCTGGCCAACGAGTTCGAGGAGCAGAAGCTGCGGGCACTGCGCCTGCTGCTGCTGGCCTGCGGCATGCTTTTCTGTCTTGGGCTCGGCATCGTCGCGCTGCTTGCCTTTCTCGTACTTGCCTTCCCGGGCAATGCACTGGGCATCGCCGGCGCCGCCGCCGCCCTCTTCCTGTTGGCGGCCGCCCTGCTTTCCGGCGCACTCCGGCGGGCGGCGCAGTCACCCGACAAGGCCTTCGCCGCCAGCCTGGCCGAGCTCGAGGAGGATGTGCGCCAGCTCAAGGCCGCGCTGCGCGAGGACTGATCGAAATCGGCGTCCGGCGCGGTCGTCTGCTCGAACGGATCGCCGCCCAGCGCGCCGACCTCGCCGGCGGCCTGCGCCCTTTCGGCGAGGCCTTGCGCACCACCGACCGCATGCTGGCCAGTGTGCGTGCCGGCGGCGACTATGTCCGCGCACACCCGGCCACCTTCGCCACCCTGCTCGCCGGCCTCGCCTTGCTCCGCCCCCGCCGCGTCTGGCGCTGGAGCAAGCGCGGCTTCTTCGCCTGGCGGATCTGGCGGGCCGTGCGCACTCAGCTCGCCACCTTCGCCGCGCGCACGCGCGCATGAGCGCACCGCCCCCCGAGGCCGGTGCGAGCGCCCTGCGACGCCTGCTCGCCGTCCAGAAACGGCAAGCCCGGGAAGTCGTCGGCGAGCTGGTGCAGATGCGCGGCCTGATGCCCCTGCTGATGAAGGGTCGCAACGGCAGCAGCTGGACCCCGGAGGAAAAGGCCGCGCTGCTGCGCCAGCTGCGCATTCTCTCGCGGCTTTCCCCCTACCTGCTGCTCCTGCTGCTGCCCGGTTCCGCCCTCCTGCTGCCTCTCTACGCGTGGTGGCTGGACCGCCGCCGCAGGCCACGCCCCGAGGCAGCGACCGGCAACCCGCGGGCGGTCACTCCGCCCTGACGGAGGCGCCGCCCGGGCGGCTCACGGCCAGACGCCGAGCGCGGCCAGCTGGCGCGTCGCCGCCTCGGCCCAGCCCCGGTTGGCCGCCGGGCTGGCCGGACTCGGATGCAGCACGCGACCGATGCGGATGTCCGTACCGGCCAGCACCTCGCGCGCGCGCGCCTCGGCGAAGCCCCCCACGCCGATCACCCACTCCGGCCGCAGCGCCGCCACCAGCGTGCGCAGATGCGCATCGCAGGCGGCGTGGAGCGCTGCCGTTTCATGCGCCGGCAGCTTGTCCGGCGTCAGATTGCGGCCACCGGCAAAGAAGGCCAGCGGACAGTAGTTGGCGACGAAGTGCTCGGCAAAGAAAGCGTCGGCAGTGCCGAAACGCTCGCGGAACAGCCCCCACAGCCTGCGGCCGCTGACCTCGGAGCGAGCACAGGCAAAGCCCTCGATCGGCCGCTGCGGATTCTCCCGTGCCGGCCGCTCGACCGGATCGGCGATTCCCATCCAGTCGCGGACGGCCTCGATCTCGCCGAATGGGACGCCGCACTGGACCATGCCGAAGGGGCCGGGGTTCATGCCGAGGAAGACCACCCGCCGCGGACCGGCGCCATAGCGGCGCAGGTAACGGGCATGCGGTGCCCAGGCATAGTCGAGCGGGTTGTAAACATGCGTGACCGGCGCGGCGAAGCGTAGCGGCGTGAGCGCAACGGAAAGCTGGCGGGCAGCCTCGATCAGGACCTCGGCGACGGCGGTATCTCGTTCCATGGAGCGACCTTGAAGAGCAGCAGCATGCCCGGCGCGGCGAGCGCGAAGCAGACGACGAAGAACATCGTCCAGCCCATCGTCTCGACCAGCCAGCCGGCGCTGGCGTTGATGAAGGTGCGCGGCACCGCGGCAAGGCTGGTGAACAGGGCGAACTGTGTCGCCGTGTACGCCGGATGCGTGGCCCGCGCGATGAAGGCGGTGAACGCCGCGGTACCGAGGCCGACGCCCAAGTATTCGGCCGAGATCACGGCGGCCAGCGCGGCACGATCCCAGCTGTCGACGGTCGGCTGCACGCCTCGCCAGGCCAGCCAGGCGAAGCCGAGAATGGTCACCATCTGGACCACGCCGAACAGCCACAGTGCACGATTGATGCCAAGCCGGACCATCCACAGGCCGCCGATCATGCCGCCGATCACCGCCGGCCAGAGGCCGGCGTGCTTGGCAATGACGCCAATGTCGGTCTTCGAGAAACCGAGGTCGAGATAGAACGGGGTGGACAGTGCCGTGGCCAGCGAATCGCCGAGCTTGTAGAGGAACATGAAGCCGAGCACCAGCAGGGCCCCCCGCCAGCCCTGGCGGCCGAGGAATTCGTTGAACGGCTCGACCACCGCCTCGCGCAGGGTTTTCGGCACGCCGGCCACGGCCGGCTCGCGCACCGCCAGCGCCATCGCCATGCCGGGCAGCATGAAGGCGGCGGTGATCCAGAACACCTGGTCCCAGGGCAGCAGGTCGGCAAGGATCAGCGACAGCGAGCCGGGCACCAGCCCGGCGATGCGGTAGGCGTTCACATGCACCGAATTGCCGAGGCCGAGCTCGGTCTCGGCAAGGATCTCGCGCCGGTAGGCGTCGAGAGCGATATCCTGGGTGGCCGACAGGAAGGCCAGGGCGACGGCCAACCAGATCACCGGGGTCAGGTCGGCACGCGGGGAGAAGCCGCCCAGCAGGCCGATGGCCAGCAGGAGGCCGATCTGGGTGAGCAGCATCCAGCCGCGCCGGCGACCGAGCGGCAGGCGATAGCGATCGAGCAGTGGCGCCCAGACGAACTTCCAGGTGTAGGGAAACTGGATCAGCGCGAAAAAGCCGATGGTCTTGAGGTCGACGCCCTCGCTGCGCAGCCAGGCGGGCAGCAGGTTGATCAGCAGGTAGAGCGGCAAGCCCGAGCTGAACCCGGTGAAGATGCAGATCAGCATCTTCCGGGTCAGCAGCAGGCGCAGCCAGTCGGGCGTCAACGCGCGCGTCCGAGACGGTAGAAGGCGAGACTGCCGTTCAGGTTGGGATCGTCGGCCACCGGCTGGCCGGCCTCGTCGAAGGCCTTGCGCTCGCGGATCTCGATGCGCAGCCGGGCACACAGCGCCTCGAAATCCTGCAGGGTGAAGAAGCGCACGTTGGGCGTTTCGTACCACTGGTAGGGCAGGTCTTCGGAAACCGGCATGTGCCCCTCGGCGATCGCCGCGCGGTTGGCGCGGAAGGCGAAATTGGGGAAGCTGACCACCGCCTCGTCGGCGACCCGCAGCATCTCGCCGAGGATGCGCTCGGTGGCGTGCATCGCCTGCAGCGCCTGCGAGATGATCACATGGTTGAAGGAGCCATCCTCGAAGCCCGACAGGCCGCGCTCGATATCGATCTGGATGACGTCGACGCCGTTGCGGATGCAGCCGAGCACGCGCGCCGGATCGATCTCGACGCCGTAGCCCTCGACCCCCTTGGTCTCGCGCAGGTAGCGCAGCAGGGTGCCGTCGCCGCAGCCGAGGTCGAGCACGCGCTCGCCGGGCGGAATCCAGCCGGCGATCACGGCGAAATCGAAGCGCTCGCGCTCCTGGGCGTTCATCGCGCGCGGAAGGGTCTCGCTCATGTCTCGATGTTCTCCAGATAGGCGCGCATCACCGCGTGATAGTGCGCGTCGTCGAGCAGGAAGGAATCATGGCCGGCATCGCAGTCGATCTCGGCGTAGGCGACGCTGCGCCGGTTGTGCAGCAGGGCGAAGACGATCTCGCGCGAGCGCGCCGGCGAGAAGCGCCAGTCGGTCGAGAAGCTGGCGACGAGGAACTTTGCCTTCGCACGCGCCAGCGCGGCGGCCAGGTTGCCGTCGTAGGCGTAGGCCGGATCGAAGTAATCGAGCGCCTTGGTCATCATCAGATAGGTGTTGGCGTCGAAGAAGCCGGCGAACTTGTCGCCCTGATAGCGCAGGTAGGATTCGACCTCGAATTCGACGTCGTAATTGAAGCGATGCTCGCCATGGCGCAGCTGGCGGCCGAATTTCTCGGCCATCTGGTCATCCGAGAGATAGGTAATGTGTCCGATCATGCGCGCCAGGCGCAGGCCGCGCACCGGCACCACCCCGCGCTCGGCGTAGTGGCCGGCATGAAAATCCGGATCGGACAGGATGGCCTGCCGGGCCACCTCGTTGAAGGCGATGTTCTGGGCCGAGAGCTTGGGCGCCGAAGCGATCACCAGCGCATGCCGGATGCGCTCCGGATACTGCAGCGACCACTGCAGCGCCTGCATCCCGCCGAGGCTGCCACCGAGCACCGCGGCCCAGGTATCGATGCCGAGCTGGTCGGCGAGGCGGGCCTGCGCGGCGACCCAGTCCTCCACGGTGACCAGCGGAAAATCCGCGCCATAGCGCTTGCCGGTGTGCGGGTTGACCGACAGCGGGCCGGTTGAGCCGTAGCAGCCGCCGAGATTGTTCACTCCGACCACGAAGAAGCGTTCGGTATCGAGCGGCTTGCCCGGACCGACGAGGTTGTCCCACCAGCCGACGTTGCGCGGATCGTCCTCGTAGCGGCCGGCGACATGGTGGCTGCCGGACAGCGCATGGCAGACGAGCACGGCGTTGGAGCGCGCGGCATTGAGCGTGCCGTAGGTCTCGTAGACGAGATCGAACGACGGCAGCTGCGCACCGCTTTTCAGCGTCAACGGTTCGTCGAAGCGGGCGCGTTGCGGAACGACGAAGCCGAGGGAAGATTCCCCGGCTCCGGCGAGAGTGTCTTGTGGCATCGCGGTCGGATAGTGGAAAAAATGGGCCAAAACAAAAAACCCAGTCGGCGGGTGGCGGACTGGGCGTGCCCCGCTTTAGCCGTATTTGTAGAGCGCCCGCAAGCTGATCGGTCAAATCGGCGCTATGGGCGGGAACGTTACCGCCAGCCCCGGTAAAAGTCAATTCTGCCGCTCGGCCGGCCGCTCGCTACCGTTCAGCCGCTCCAGCTGCTCGCGGATCTTCCCCGGCTCCTCCAGGCGCAGCAGGCGGCGCACGGCAGGTGCCAGTTCGGCGACGTTGCTCTGCATCACGCGCTGCTTCACCTCGAGGATCTGCCCCGGATGCATCGAGAACTGGCGCAAGCCCATGCCGAGCAGCAGACGTGTCAGCGACGGATCGCCGGCCAGTTCGCCGCACACCGACACCGGCACGCCAGCCTTCTCTGCGCTAGTGATGGTGTGGGCGAGCAGCATCAGCACCGCCGGATGCAGCGGATCGTAGAGATGCGACACCGCCTCGTCGCTGCGGTCGACGGCGAGCGTGTACTGGATCAGGTCGTTGGTCCCGATCGACAGGAAATCGAGGCGGCGCAGGAACAGGCCGATGGCCAGCGCCGCCGCGGGAATCTCGATCATGCCGCCGACCGGCATGTGCTCGTCGAACGGCGTTTTCTCGGCGCGCAGGCTGGCGCGGGCCTGCTCGATCGCGTGCAGGGTCTGGTCGATCTCGCTGGCGGTGGCGAGCATCGGAATGAGCAGTTTGATCTTGCCGTAGCGCGATGCGCGCAGGATGGCGCGCAGCTGCGTCTGGAACATCCGCGGCTCGGCCAGCGACAGTCGGATCGCCCGCAGGCCGAGGGCGGGGTTGGTCTGCACGCGGTCGGCCAGCGCCTCTTCCGGGTGCAGGTCCTTGTCCGCGCCCAGATCGAAGGTGCGGATGGTCACCGGCCGCCCGGCCATGCCCTTGACCACCTTGCGGTAGGCCTCGAACTGTTCCTCCTCGTCGGGCATGTCGCCGCGCCCGAGGAAGAGGAACTCGGTGCGGAACAGGCCGACACCCTCGGCGCCGTTCTCGAGCGCAGCATCGACGTCGCCCGGCAATTCGATGTTGGCGAGCAGCTCGACCGGCACATCGTCGAGCGTGGTCGAGCTGGCGGTCTTCAGGCGTTTGAGCTTGGCGCGCTCGAGCTCGATCTGGCTCTTGCGCAGGCGGTACTCCTCGAGCACGCGCGGGTCGGGATTGACGATCAGCACGCCGCGCAATCCGTCGACGATGATCGTTTCCTTGTCGCGGATCAGCTGGCGGGCATTGTGCAGACCGAGCACCGCCGGGATGCCCAGACTGCGCGCGAGGATGGCCGTATGCGAGGTGGCGCCGCCGACGTCGGTGACGAAGGAGGCGAAGTTGTGCTCCTTGAAGGCGATCGCGTCGGCCGGCGCGATGTCGTGCGCGACAACGATCAGGTTCTCCTCACGCACACCCTTGGCCGCCTTGAGCGCGGCACGGCCGGGCTGGCCAACCAGTTCCTTGACTACCCGTTCGACCACCTGGCGCACGTCGTAGCTGCGCTCGCGCAGGTACGCATCCTCGATCTGCTCGAACTGCGCGACGAGAATCTCCATCTGCTGCACCAGAGCCCATTCGGCATTGCAGCGGCGCTCACGGATCAGCTCGCGCGGTGTCTCGGACAGCTCGGGGTCGGCCAGGATCATCGAATGCAGGTCGATGAAGGCGCCCAGTTCGGCCGGCGCATGCTCGACGCCCTCCTTCATCGCCTCGAACTCGCCGCGCACGCGCGCGATGGCCGCATCGAAGCGGGCAATCTCCTTCTCCACCATGCGCGGCGCGATGACGAGGTGCGACACCTCGAGCGTCGCATGCGACATCAGGTGCGCCTGTCCGATGGCGATGCCGCCGGAGACGCCCAGACCGTGCAGGGTGAAGCTCATGCGCCTACTCCCCCTCGCCGAAGCGGTCGGCGATCAGTGCGAGGATGGCGTCGAGCGCGGCCTGCTCCTGCGGACCGGTGGTTTCGACCACCACCTGCGACCCCTTGCCCGCCGCCAGCATCATCACGCCCATGATGCTCTTGGCGTTGATCCGGCTAGCGCCCTTCTCCATCCACACCTCGCAGGGAAAACTGCCGGCCAGCTGTGTCAGCTTGGCCGAGGCGCGGGCATGCAGGCCCAGCTTGTTGACGATTTCGGTTTCGGCGCGTGCCATGATCGTTCCTGTTGTTGTTTCGTTCGCGAGCCTGTCTTGTGGTCCGCCGCTCAGCCGTGCGGCATCTGCATGACGCCGTCGCGAGCCCCGCTGACCGCCTTCTGCAGCATCGTCTCCATACCCTTCTCGCGATAGGTGAGCGCGCGCAACAGCATCGGCAGGCTGGCACCGGCGACCCCCTCGACGCGGCCCGGCTCGAGCAGCTTGAGCGCCAGGTTGGCGGGTGTCGCGCCGAAGATGTCGGTCATCACCAGCACGCCGTCGCCGCCATCGACCTCGCCGAGGAGCAAGCGCGCCAGCGGCAGGATGTCGAGCGGATCGTCCTGCGCCGCAACGCCCAGCTGCGCGATCAACGGCGGCCGCTTGTTGAGAACGTGGCAGACGTTCTGGATCAGGCTTTCGCCGAAGGTGCCGTGCGTAATCAGTAGGATGCCGATCATGGGATGCGTTCGGAAGGACAGACCTTCATTCTAAGGGATTCCGGCAAGGCGGTTCAGGGCAGGATCTCCAGCGCGGCGGGCACGCCATCGGGGAACTGCAGGCGGCGATACAACGCGGCGGTCACCTGCACGCGCCCGTCGGCGGCGATGCGCAGGACGTGCGTCACACCTTGCACCGCAGCCAGGCGCGGCCAGTCCGCGCCGGCGATGAAGAGCGGCTTGGAAGCCGCATCGGAAAGGGTGCCGGCCGCCGCACGCGGCGTCACCAGCACGCTCAGCGATTGCGTGTGCGCAACCGGCTCGGCGCTGCGCGGATCGATCAGATGGCAGTAGCGGCGGCCGTCCAGCTCGAAATAGCGCTGGTAATCGCCCGAGGTACCGACGGCCTCGCCGTCGGCCAGCGTCAGGGTCGCCAGCGGCCCCGGCTGGCGGGGATGCTGGATGCCGATGCGCCAGGGCTCGCCATTCTTGGTGCCGAGCGCCATGACGTTGCCGCCGATGTTGATCAGCGCGTTGGCAACGCCCTGATCGCGCAGCAGCTGCGCGGCGCGATCGAGCGCGACCCCCTTCAGGTAGCCGCCGAAGTCGATGGCCAGCGCCCGGTTGCTGCTGGCCACGCGGGCACCGTCGAGGCGCAGGTCGGCGATCCCCGGGCGGGCGGCCCGCCAGGCCGCGAGCGCCTCGGGATCGGGCAGGGCGGCATGGAATTCGTCGGCGTGAAAACCCCACAGGCGGATCAGTCCACCGATGCCGGGATCGAACAGCCCCTCGCCGAGCGCGGCCAGGCGCTGTGCGTCGGCGAGCAGGGTCGCCATCTCGGGGGTGACCGTCTGCGCCTTGCCGGCGGCGATGGTCTCGTTGAGCGTGGACAGTTCCGACGGCTGCCAGGCATGGTAGCTGCGATGCAGGCGATCGAATTCCTGCAGCACGGCCGTGGCCGCCGGACGGGCGCGGGCCTCGTCGAGGCCGGCGATCTGCACCTCGACGCGCGTCCCGAAGACGAACGCCTCCTGACGGTGCAGCGGGGCTTGGCCGCACCCCGCAAACAGGGACACGAACAGGGCGAGCAGCGGCGCCAGGAAGACGTGCGGAATGCAGCGCTTCAGTGGCGGCATGCCTGCTCCAGGGCAGCGATGAAGCGCGCGGCCACGTCGATGCCGGTGCCCTCGCCGATCTCGACCATGCAGGTCGGACTGGTGACGTTGATCTCGGTCAGCCAGTCGCCGATCACGTCGATCCCGACGAACAGCAGTCCGCGCGCGGCCAGCACCGGCGCCAGGGCGGCGGCGATCTCGCGATCGCGCGGACTCAGCGGGCGCACCTCGCCGCGCCCGCCGGCGGCCAGGTTGCCGCGCGTCTCGCCGGCCTTCGGGATGCGCGCGAGGCAGTACGGCACGACCTCGCCGCCGATGATCAGGATGCGCTTGTCGCCCTCCGCGATCTCCGGGATGAAGCGCTGCGCCATGATCGTGCTGGCGCCGTCGTGCGTCAGCGTTTCGACGATCACGTTGCGGTTTGGATCATCGGCGCGCACGCGGAAGATCCGGCTGCCGCCCATGCCGTCGAGCGGCTTCAGGACGGTATCGCGCTGCGCGTCGATGAAGGCCTGCAGCGTGGCGGCCTCGCGTGTCACCAGCGCCGGCACCGAAAACCGTGCGAACTCGGCGACAGCCAGCTTCTCCGAATGGTCGCGCAGCGCCTGCGGGCGGTTGAATACGCGCGCGCCCTCCGCTTCGGCACGCGAGAGCAGCCAGGTGCTGGTCACGTACTCGATGTCGAAGGGAGGGTCCTTGCGCATCAGCACGGCATCGAATTCGCGCAGCGGCACGCTGTGCCGTTCGCGTTCGACGAACCAGTCGTCATCGTCGGCACACAGCTCGAGATGCATCGCCTCGGCGCAGACCCCGCGTGCCGCCGACCAGTGCAAGGCCGGCTGCCGGATTGCCCAGACGGCATGGCCAGCCGCCTGCGCGGCGCGCATCATGGCCACGCTGGAGTCCTTGTGCGCCTTCAGCGATTCCGGCGCGTCAACGATGAAGGCAAAGCGCATTCCGCCTACTCCGCGCCTCCGCCCGGTGCCGTGCGCTCCAGTTCCAGCGAGGCGGCAAGCAGGGCAAGGCGGGCAACGACACCGTAGGCATAGAAACGGTTCGGTGCAGCATCCGGGTTCTGGCAGCAGTCCGGCAGCGAGCAGCTGGTTTCGAAGGCCAGCGGCTCGAAGTGCATGCCCGGAGCGTTGAGATTCTCGTCCTTGCCGCGACCCGAGTGCACGCGGTAGAAGCCGCCAACGACGTAGCGGTCGATCATGTACACGACCGGCTCGGCGACACCGGCCTTGTCGCCCTGGCCGACCTGCTCGTAGGTGTGCACGCCTTCCTGGATGATCACCTGCGACACCGGCATGCCTTCCTTGATCACCGACATCTTGTTGCGCTGCTTGCGGTTGAGGCCGGTCACCTCGGCCGCGTCCTTGACCGTCATCACGCCCATGCCGTAGGTCCCGGCGTCGGCCTTGACGACCACGTAGGGGGTCTCGTCGATGCCGTATTCGCGGTATTTCTCGCGGATCAGCCCGAGCACCGCATCGACGTTCGCCGCCAGGCAATCCTCGCCCTGCCGCTCGTGGAAATTGATGCTGTTGCACACCGCGAAATAGGGATTGATCTGCCAGGGGTCGATGCCGACCAGGCGGGCGAATTCGTCGGCCACCTCGTCGTAGGCGGCAAAATGGTTCGACTTGCGCCGCACCGCCCAGCCGGCGTGCAGCGGCGGCAGCAGGAACTGCTCGTCGAGCCCGGTGAGGATCTCGGGAATGCCGGCCGAAAGGTCGTTGTTGAGCACGACCACGCAGGGATCGAAACCATCCAGGCCGAGGCGCCGGCCATGTCGCCGGAGCGGCTCGAGCAGCAGCGTCGTGCCGTTCGGCAGATCCACCGGCGTCGGCGCGACGATTTCCGGCAGCAGCGAACCGATGCGCACATTGAGGCCGGTCTGCCGCAGGATCGCCGCGAGCTGCGCGACGTTCTGCAGATAGAAGAGGTTGCGCGTGTGGTTCTCGGGAATCAGCAGCAGGCTGCGCGCCTCGGGGCAGATCTTGTCCACCGCCGCCATCGCGGCCTGCACGCAGAGCGGCAGGAAGGCGGCGTTGAGGTTGTTGAAGCCCCCGGGAAAGAGGTTCATGTCCACCGGCGCCAGCTTGAAACCGGCGTTGCGCAGGTCAACCGATCCGTAGAACGGCGGGGTGTGTTCCTGCCATTGTCCGCGCAACCAGTGCTCGATGGCCGGCGTGGCATCGAGGAAACGTCGTTCGAGCTCGAGCAGCGGGCCGTTGAGGGCCGTGGTGAGGTGAGGAACCATGGGGCGATCTCCGGGGCGGTGCGCGCGGCGCGCCGGCCAGCCGGGCGTCGCTTATGGGTGGCCCGCCATGTTACACCGGGGGCAGAAAGGCACGGAAGGATTCGGGCAGCGGCGCCTGCTCGAGACTGCGCTGGGTGAACAGGTGGCGACCATCGCAGACAAAGCCCAGATCGGTCCAGTCGACCGCATTGAGCGCCGCCGCGAAGGCGTGCACGTTGACCGCCGGGTCGCGCGGAAAAATCGCCAGGACGGCGCCGTCGTAATGCGGGCAGTCATGCACGAAGAAGGGGCGGGGACGACGGGTCTTCCCGTTCACATAGACGCGCGGCCGCTCGGACTGGAAATAGCCGCGTCCCCACTGCCACCAGTTGTCCTCGTCGAAGCGCCGGATGCGGCGCGCGAGCAGCCGCGCCTTGTGCGCCAGCAGCGCTGCGGGCGGCGGATCGCCGGGCTCGATCCAGCGCATGCGGCGGGTGTGCCCGGTGCGCACGGTCGCGGCACAGACGAAGTCGCGGTTGCCTCCGGTTTCGCAGGCATACAGGTCGTCGGCACCGGAGACCGCGCCGACCTTGACGAAGGCGACGTCGGCAAGATGCAGCGCATAGTCGCCACGGGTGAACTGCAGGTGGCCGCCAGCCTCGGTGAAATGGCGGGTTTCCCAGGCCGGACGCGCCAGCGCGGCGAGACCGTCGGCGGCGCCGAGCGCGGCGTGACGCGTGCGCCGCGACAGATCGCCGAGCTGGAAGCGCCAGATGGCGCAATTGGGCGTGGCGCCGGCGAAGGGTTTCAGGTCGCCGAGGTCGATGAAGTCGGTGATCGTGCCGAGCGCATGCAGCCGCCGGTTGAGGCGGACCGCCGAGGTGGCCTTGAGGAAGTCGCGCGGGGTGATGAAGATCAGTTCGCCGCCGGGCGCAAGATGCGTCAGGCACTTCTCGATGAAATACAGGTAGAGGTTGGCGCGTCCGTCGAGCAGTGTGCTGGCGGCCAGACGGCGGGTCTCCGGTGCGATGTCCTGGTAGCGCACGTAGGGCGGATTGCCGATGATGCTGGCGAAGCGCTCCTCGGCCGGCAGCGCGAAGAAGTCCATGACGCGCGCGCCGGACGGCGCGTGCCGCGCGTCGATCTCGATGCCGAGCGCTCCGGGCAGACGGGCCAGGAAGGCACCGTCACCGCAGGCCGGTTCGAGCACCCGTCCGCGATTGCGGCGCAGGGCAAGCATCGCCGCAACGACGTCCGGTGGGGTGAATACTTGGCCGAGACCGGCAACGTCGTAGCGGGCTGCTGCGGTGCACGACGTGCCGGCGCCGCGGAAGGCGTCGCTCAGCACGGGATGCCGGCGCCCTGGCGGTAGGCGACGAACCAGTCGACGAAGCGGCCGATCCCCGTTTCGAGCGCGGTGTGCGGGGCAAAACCGATCCATTCGCCAAGGCGGCGGGTGTCCGCGAAGGTGGCCGGCACGTCGCCGTCCTGCATCGGGAGGAAGCGCTTCTCCGCGCGCCGGCCGAGCGCCCGCTCCAGCGCGCCGATGAAATCGAGCAGCGGCACCGGATCGCTGTTGCCGATGTTGAACAGCCGGCAGGGCACCCGGGCGAGGCCGGGATCGGGCTGCAACGGAGCGAATCCGGCGGCGGCGGTCGCCGGCTTGTCGAGCACGCGCACGACGCCTTCGACGATGTCGTCGATGTAGGTGAAATCGCGCCGCATGTCGCCATGATTGAACACGTCGATCGGCTCGCCACGCAGGATCTTCTCGGCGAAGCCCCAGTAGGCCATGTCCGGCCGCCCCCACGGCCCATAGACGGTGAAGAAGCGCAGGCCGGTCACCGGCAGGCCGTACAGGTGGCTGTAGGCATGCGCCATCGCCTCGTTCGACTTCTTGGTGGCCGCGTAGAGGCTGACCGGATGGTCGACCGGATCGCTCTCGGCGAAGGGCATCTTCGCATTGCCGCCGTAGACGCTCGAACTGCTGGCATAGACGAGATGTTCGACGGCACCGTGCCGGCAGCCTTCGAGGATGTTCACGAAGCCGAGCAGGTTCGACTGCGCGTAGGCCAGCGGATTCTGCAGCGAATAGCGCACGCCGGCCTGCGCCGCCAGATGCACGACGCGCGCGCAGCCCTCGCGCGCGAAGAGCGCGGCGACGGCGGCCGCGTCGGCGATGTCGAGCCGCTCGCAGCGGAATCCCGGCCGGCCGAGCAGGCGGGCCAGGCGGGCCTCCTTGAGGCGGACGTCGTAGTAGTCGTTGAGGTTGTCGATGCCGACCACCGTATCGCCCCGCGCCAGCAGGCGCTCGGCGACATGCATGCCGATGAAGCCGGCGACGCCGGTGACCAGAATTTTCATCGCGCCCCCTTCCTGTGCTGCAGTTCGATCATCTTGGCGTATTTGCTGAAGCTGTTGAAACAGCCGATGGCGATATGGACGAAGCCGGGCAGGCCGTCGAGAAAGCCGCGCCGCAGCACGTAGAACTTGACGAAGCGGACCAGCGGACTGAGTACCAGCTGCGCGCCGCTCGCGCGCCGGCCGGCGGCAACCGCGGTCTCGGCGGCAAGGGTGGTGTAGCGGTTCTGCTTGGCGAGGTAGGCGGTGACGCTCTCCGCCGAATCGTGCAGGAGATCGCCGTCCAGCGTGCCGACCGGGCCGTCGGCGAGCACTTTTTCGTGCACTGCGTCGTCCGACCAGCGCGCACGGCGCCGGTCGAACAGACGCAGGCTCCAGTCCGGATAGCCTTCGCCATGCCGCAGGTAGCGTCCGAGGAAGCGGTTCTGGCGGGCACAGCGATACGCGCCGCAGGCCGGCGCGGCAAGCACGGCGGCAACGCTCGCCCGCAGCGCCGGCGTGACCCGTTCGTCGGCGTCGAGGCAAAGGACCCAGTCATGCCGCGCCTGGCCGACGGCGAACTGCTTCTGCGGCCCGAAGCCGAGCCAGTCCTGATGCACCACGCGGGCGCCGAGCGCGACGGCCAGCGCCGGCGTGCCATCGTCGCTGCCCGAATCGACGACGACGATCTCGTCGGCGAAGCCGGCGCTCTCCAGGCACGGGCGCAGCTGGCCGGCGGCGTTGAGCGTGATGAGGACGACGGAGAGCGGTTGTCGGGCGGGCTGCATGCGGGGCGGGACGTCGATCTCTTGCGATTCCGGGTGGGCCATCAGGCAGGTCGCACAGTCTGCGCGAGCGCTGCCGGGCGCCCGGCGGCGCCTTGCCGCTCCGTTGTCAGTCTGCCCGCCAATCGTCTCGCCGCCATCTCGCGCCCCAATGAACAATCCCGGATAATGCCGGATTCCCGGAAGCCGCCATTTTACCCGCCGATGCGCATCCTTTTGGTCAAAACCTCATCGCTCGGTGATGTCATCCACAACCTGCCGGTGGTCAGCGATCTCGTGCGCGGCATTCCCGACGCCCGCATCGACTGGTGCGTCGAGGAAGGCTTCGCTGACATTCCGCGCCTGCATCCGGCGGTCCGGACGGTCATTCCGGTAGCGGTGCGGCGCTGGCGCCGGCAACTGCTGGCCGCCGCCACCTGGCGCGAGATCGGCGCCTGCCGTCGCCAGCTGGCCGCCACGCCCTACGATGTCGTCCTCGACACGCAGGGTTTGCTGAAAAGCGCGCTGATCGCTCGCGCGGCGAGCGGAGTCTGTTGCGGCTACGCCGCCGAGGTGGCACGCGAACCTCTGGCGGCGCGCTTCTACGATCGCCACTTCGTCATCCCGCGCAACGTGCACGCCGTCGAGCGCAATCGCTGGCTGGCCGCCGCGGCCTTCGACCTGCCGCTCGACCCGCCGCTCGACTACGGCATCACGGCGCCGGCCCTCGCCGACCGTGCCTGGCTGCCGGCCGCTGACTACGCCGTTTTGCTGACCGCGACCAGCCGCGACGACAAGCTGTGGGATGAGGCGCACTGGATCGCGCTCGGCCAGGCCCTCGCCGAGGCGGGTGTGCAGGCCGTGCTGCCGTCCGGCAGCGCGCGCGAACGCGAGCGGGCGGTACGCATCGCGGCACGCCTGCCCGGCGCGGTGACGGCGCCGCCGCTGACGCTGCCGGCACTGGCCGGCGTCATCGCAGCGGCACGGCTCACCGTCGGTGTCGATACCGGCCTCGCGCACCTGGCGGCCGCACTGCGCGTGCCGACCGTGGCCCTGTTCGTGGCCAGCGATCCGGCGCTGACCGGCGTCTACGGCAGCGGTTTCGTGCGCAACCTTGGCGGTTCCGGCCAGCCGCCGACGCCGGATGCCGTCCTCGCCGCCTGCCGCCAGGCGCTGCGCTGATGCTCGCGCGCCTCCTCTATTCCCTGCTCTTCCTGCTGGCCATGCCGCTGGTCTGGCTGCGCCTGCTCTGGCGCGCGCGCCGGCAGCCGGACTACCTGCGCCATCTCGGCGAACGACACGGCCACTATCCGCCACCGCCACCGGGGCCGCTGCTGTGGCTGCACGCCGTTTCGGTCGGCGAGACGCGCGCCGCCGCGCCGCTGATCGAAGCGCTGCTGCAGGCCTACCCGGGACATACCCTGCTGCTCACGCACATGACCCCGACCGGTCGCGCGACCGGCGCCGAGCTGGCCGAACGCCATGCCGGCCGGGTGGTGCAGGCTTATCTCCCCTACGATCTGCCGTTCTTCTGCGCACGCTTCCTCGCGCATTTCCGGCCGCGCATCGGCCTGCTGATGGAAACCGAGCTGTGGCCCAACCTGATCGCCGCCGCTGCCGCGCGCGACCTGCCCGTGCTGCTGGTCAATGCCCGCCTGTCGGCGCGCTCGGCGCGCGGGTACGCCCGTTTCGCCGGCCTGATCCGGCCGGCGCTCGCCGCGTTGGCCGGGATCGCGGCCCAGAGCGAGGCCGATGCCGGGCGTCTGCGCACGCTCGGTGCGCGCCAGGTGACAGTCTGCGGCAACCTGAAATTCGACATGACGCCTGCCCCGGATGCACTGCAGCGTGGCGAGGGCTGGAAGGCGGCGCTGGCGGGACGTCCGCTGTGGCTTGCCGCGAGCACGCGCGACGGCGAGGAAGCGCTGCTGCTCGACGCCTTCGCCGTCTGCCTGCGCGCACAGCCCCGGCTGCTGCTGGCGCTGGTGCCGCGTCATCCGCAGCGCTTCGAGACGGTCGCCTCGCTCGTGGCGGCGCGCGGCCTGCGTTTCCGCCGGCGCAGCGAGGACGGCGTGCCGACGGCGGACACGCAAGTCTGGCTGGGCGACAGCATGGGCGAGATGGCGGCCTGGTACGCGGCGGCCGATGTCGCGCTGATCGGCGGCAGCGTGCTGCCCTTCGGCGGACAGAACCTGATCGAGGCGGCGGCTTGCGGTTGTCCGGTGCTGATCGGTCCGCACACCTTCAATTTCGCGCAGGCGGCGGATGACGCGATCGCCTGCGGTGCCGCGCTGCGCGTGGCCGACGCACCGGCGGCGGGCGACGCGGTGCTGCGCCTGCTCGCGGCCCCCGCCGAGCGGCAGGCCATGCGCGAGGCAGCACTGGCGTTCAGCCGCGCGCATCGCGGCGCCACGGCACGGACCGTGGCGCTGATCGGATCGTTTTACGGGCAGCCGGCGGAGACGTTCAGCGGGATTCGAGCAGGGCGTTGACCTGCCGCACGTCGTCATCGCCGAGCGTGCCCACCGCCGCCTTCAGGCGCAGCTGGGCGAGCAGGGTGTCGAAGCGCGCCCGCGCCAGGTCGCGCCGGGTCTGGTAGAGCTGCTGTTCGGCATTGAGCACGTCGATGCCGATGCGCACGCCGACCTCGTAGCCGAGGCGGTTGGATTCCAGCGCGCTGGTGCTGGAAACCAGCGCGGCCTCGAGGGCGCGAACCTGCGCCAGTCCGTTGACCACGCCGAGATACGACTGGCGGGCGCCCTGGGCAGCGCTGCGCCGGGCGTTTTCAAGGCCGGCGCGGGCGGCATCGCGGTTGGCGTGCGCTTCGCGCACCTTCGAGTTGACGGCACCGCCCTGGTAGATCGGGATGTTCAGCTGCAGGCCGATGCTGCGGCTGGTGATCTCGCTGCGCGCCGCGCCGAACTGGGAAGCGCCGGCGGCACTCTCGCCGTAGCTGGCGACCGCGTCCAGGGTGGGATAGTGGCCGGCGCGGCTGCGTTCGATTTCCTTCTCGGCGATTTCGGCCGCCGCCTGTTGCACCTGCACCGCGAGGCTATCCTTCTCCGCTGCGTCGACCCAGGGCGCCATGCCGGCGGGCTGGGGCGGTGTCAGGACCGCCTGCGGGCGCAGGTCGGCCAGCGCGCCCACGTCCTTGCCGACGATCTGGCGGAGAGCATGCTGCTTGACCTCGAGATCGCTCTGCGCGGCGATCTCCTGCGCGCTGGCGAGGTCGAAGCGCGACTGCGCTTCGTGGGTATCGGTGATCGTCGCCGTGCCGACCTCGAAGCTCTTCTTCGCCAGTTCGAGCTGCTGCACGATCGAGGCCTTGCTGGCCTGCACGGCGCGCAGGTTTTCCTGGGCGACCAGCACGTCGAAATAGGCCTGCGCCACACGCAGGATGAGTTCCTGGCGCGCCTGCGCGAAACTGGCCTCGGCCTGCGCCACCTGCAGCCGGGCCTGCCCGTACTGCACGTAGTTCTGCCAGCGGAACAGCGGCTGCGTCAGGCTGATGCTGTAGCCATGGCTGTTGAAGCGGCGGTCGATGTCGTTGTAGGTGTTGTCGTTGGCGGTCGTGCTGGCCCCGGCGGCGATCGTCGGCAGCAGGCCGGCCAGTCCCTGCGGCGCCTTCTCGCGGCCGGCCTCGACGGTGGCGCGCGCGGCGGCGTACTGGGCGTCGTTGCGCAGCGCCTCGTCATAGACCTGCGCAAGGTCGGCCGCGCCCGCCGGCACGGCGAGCAGGGCAACGGACAGCAGGAAGGTGAGCTTTTTCATCGAAGGCATGACGGCGACTCGCTTTCAGTAGTGACGCATCGCCGGATCGACATCGCGCGCCCATGCGGCGATCCCTCCGGCCAGATTGTGAACCGAGGCGAAACCGTTGCGTTCGAGGAACATCGCGACCTGCATGCTGCGCGCGCCATGGTGGCAGATCACCACCACCTCGGCGTCGGCATCCAGCTCAGCAAGCCGCAGCGGCACCGTATGCATCGGCATCAGGTGCGCGCCGGGCAGATGGCAGAGCTCGTATTCCCAAGGCTCCCGCACATCGAGCAGGAGAGGCGCCCGGGCGCTCCCGGCCGGATCGTCGGCATGCGCCGCGAGCCGGTCGGCGAGCTGTCGGGCGGAGATCTGCCGCATCCGCGTCGCGTGTTCAGAACTCGAAGGCGTCGCGCTGCTGCGCACCGGCCAGCGGCGCAACGACGGTTTCGAAGAGATTGATCGTGCTGTAGGCGTTTTCCGCCGTGCGCGTGATCAGCTGGGCCTCCATCACCGGCTCCTCGCCGACGAAGGCGACCAGG
>JAPKHL010000054.1 GCA_026646875.1 Rhodocyclaceae bacterium
GATTCGCGCCCCGCGAAACGAACCCCGCCGGCAAGCGTGACGCAGGCCAGGATCTGCTGGCCGCTCGGCCTGCGCGCGGACGCCGTGCCCACCGCGCTGTGCCACCACGAGCGCACCGCGTGGCTGCTGAACGATGCCGCGCCGCCGACCTTCCCCGACCGCCCGGAAATGCAACGTTTAGGCGCGGCCCGCTACACCGACCACCGCGACGCCGCCAGCGGCCAGCGCGTGCGCGCGGCCTGTGCGCCGGGCGAGATGAAGGCGGTGGAGATGGCGCGCTGGCCCGCAGCGCTGGAACCGTGGCTCGACGCCGCCACGCGCGAGCGTGCGCTGCCGCCGGCGTGGGCGCCCTCATGCGCGAAGGCGCAGGCGCCGGAGGCGGGGTTGAGGATCGTCAGCATCACCCATGGCGAGACGATTCGCCGCGCCGGCAGCGTTGGCGGTGCTGCACCGTCGTTGAGGCTCGAAGCCCGCGGCGGCCAGCAGGAACTGATCTGGCTGGTCGACGGCGTCCAGATCGGCCGCGCCCCGGCCGGCAAGGCGCTGCGCCACGCCTTCCCCGAGGCCGGGCGGCATGCGGTGACGGTGATGGACGAATCCGGGCGCTACGACCGGGTGGAGATCAGCGTGCGCTGAGCCCGTGCCTTGCCGGGATCGTCTTTGCGCGATAATCGCGGTCCGCGGCCACGGATCGTCTTTGCGCGATAATCGCGGTCCGCGGCCACGCCTTTCCCGTTCTGTCGTTCACCATCCCCGGAGACCCATCCCGCATGAAACCCGGCATCGAAGCAATCCAGTTCCACGGCCTCGACGCCCTGCGCCTGACCGGCCCCGGCGGCGCGCAGGCGATCATCGCATTGCAGGGCGCGCAGGTACTCTCCTGGCGGACGCCGGACGGCCGCGAGCGCTTGTATCTCTCCGAACAGGCCGTCTTCGACGGCAGCGCACCGGTACGCGGCGGCATTCCGGTGTGCTTTCCGCAGTTCACCGCGCTTGGCCCCCTGCCCCGGCACGGTTTCGTGCGCACGCGTCCCTGGCGGGTGGCGACGCAGCGCAGCGGCGAGGACTACGCGCTGGTCACGCTGGAAACCGCCGACGACGACACGACGCGCGCGCTGTGGCCGCATCCCTTCCGGCTGGAGCTGACGCTGATGCTCGAGGCCGACCGGATCGATCTCGAACTGTGCGTCGCCAACACCGGCGAGGCGCCGCTCGCCTTCACCGGCGCGCTGCATGCCTATCTGCGCGTGGTGCAGGTCGAGGATGTGGCGCTCGAGGGCCTGCGCGGCTGCGACTACCGCGATGCGGCGAACGGCGACCGCATCGTGCGCGAAACCGGCACCGAGATTCTGGTCGAGGCCGAAACCGACCGCGCCTATTTCAATGCGCAGCGGCCGCTGCTGCTGAAGGCGGCAAACCTGAGCACCGGCATTGCGCAGGCGGGATTTCCCGATGTGGTGGTGTGGAATCCCTGGGTGGAGAAATGCGCGGCGCTTGCCGACCTGCCGGCCGATGGCTGGCGGCATCTGCTGTGCGTCGAGGCGGCCGTGGCGCGCGCGCCGGTGACGGTGGCGCCCGGCGAGGAATGGTACGGCCGGCAGACCCTGGTCGCGGTGTGAGCCGCCCGGGCGGCAGGAGGACGGAACGATGGCTTTCAGCGAGGATTTTGCCGGCACCCCGCCGATGCGCGCGACCCTGGATGCGTGGCCCGGCCCGCTGGTCGTCGAATTCGGCGCGCCGTGGTGCGGGCATTGCCGGGCGGCGCTGCCGCACGTGCGGGCGGCTCTTGCCGATCATCCCGGGGTCGCCCACCTGAAGATCGAGGATGGCCCGGGGCGGCGGCTCGGGCGCAGCTATGGCGTCAAGCTGTGGCCGACGCTGGTCTTCCTGCGCGATGGCGTCGAGGTGGCGCGCGTGGTGCGGCCGCTGTCGACGGCGCCGCTCGCCGAGGCGCTGGCGCGGATCGCATGAGCGCCATCGACTTCGCCGCGCTCGACGCCGCCGGGCTCAACCTGCAGGCGGTGTTCGACCTTGCCGATTTGCCGGCGGAGGTGCGGGCGCAGCTCGACCCGGCCGGCGCCTACCGGCGCCTGATCCTGATCGGCCACGGCGGGCGGACGCTGTGGGCGCGGGTGCAGGCGGCGCGCCTGCCATCCGGGGATCCGATCGACGATTTCACGCGGGCGACGGTCGCGGCCTGGCTGTCCGCGCAGTTGCCCGGGGTGGCGCACGCGCTGGTCTATCCCGGCGACGGACCGGTCGGCCTGCAGGCGCTGGGGCGGCTTGCCGGCTGGCACCACGACACGCCGTTCCGCGTCGGCATCAACGCCGCCTGGGGCTCGTGGTTCGCCTATCGCGCGGTGCTGCTGGTCGCTGCCGATCCGCCGCCGACCCCGGCCATGGCCGGCGAATCGCCCTGCACCGCGTGCGCCGGGCAACCCTGCGTCGCGGCCTGTCCGGCCGATGCGTTGCGCGGGCCCGAGTTTTCGCTGGCGAAGTGCATCGCCTATCGCCGGCAGCCGGACTCGCGCTGCCGCGTCACCTGCGTCGCACGCACGCGCTGCCCGGTGCGCCCCGAGCATCGCTACGACGACGCGCAGATCGCGCACAGCTACATGCGCTCGCTGGCGATGATCGAGCGCTGGGGCTGAGCGCGCCTGCCGACATGCCGTCGAGGCCGAGCCCGGACAGCATCGCCGCGTCGAGATAGGCGGGGTCGGTCTGCCGCCGTCCGCGCAGCACCCGGCAGACGCCGGCCAGTCCGGTACGCGCTTCATGGCGCCGTCGCCGTCAGCCGCCGCGCCGCCTGCGTGCGCCCGGCATAGCCCCAGCTCTCGGCCGGCAGTTCGCGGATCACCACGTAGCTCGCTTCCGGCACATCGCCCAGCGTTTCGGCGAGCAGCGCGTGCATGGCGGCAATCGTGCGCGCCTTCTCCCCGGCGTCGTTGCTGCCGGCGGTGATGGCGATCTCGCAGTGCGCCGGCGTCGCGCCGGCGGCGACGGGGGCCCCGCCGACCAGCCAGTCCGCCTCGCCGGCGGTTTCGATGAGGACCGCGGTGACTTCGCGGCGCTTGCCGAGCAGGTCGACGATCAGGTCGGTGGCGTGCCGGCCGAGCCGCTGCCGGGTGCCGGCATCCGTCGGCCGGCCGAGGGTGATGCGGATGAAGGGCATGGTGGTTCTCCTGTGGGCTTGCTTCCCGATCACTCTAGCCGCTACGATTAAATTACGAAAATTGATTTATATGCGATCAAAATACGAATAAGAAATTATGCGGACACGCCATCTCGACCCCGAGGCGCTGCGCGCGCTGGTCGCCATCGCCGACACCGCGAGCTTCTCCGCTGCGGCGCAGCAGCTCGGCCGCACGCAGTCGGCGGTGAGCCTGCAGATCAAGCGGCTGGAGGAAACGCTCGGGCAGACCTTGCTGCGCCGCGTGCAGGGGCGGGTCGACGGCGCCACTGCCGAGGGCCTGGCGCTGCTCGGCTATGCGCGCGAGATCCTGCGCCTGAACGACGAAGCCTGCGCCAGCATCGCGCCGGATGCGGCCGCCGGCACGCTGCGCGTCGGCCTGCCCGAGGAACTGATGGAGAGCGTCTTCCCGGCGGCGATGGCGCGCTTCCGCGCGCTCCATCCGCGCATGCGCCTGCTCGTCCGCGCTGACGCGGCGGCGCCGCTGCGCGACGCGCTCGACGGCGGCGAACTCGACCTGATCGTCTTCAAGCACTGCGGCGGCGCGCTGCCGCGCAAGGCGGAGACGCTGTGGCAGGAGCCGCTGCTGTGGGCGGCCGGCGAAGCCTATGCGGCGACGCTGGCGACGGCGGTGCCGCTGCCGCTGGCGCTGTTCGGCGAGAACTGCGTCTTCCGCGTGGCGGCGACGGCGGCGCTGGCCAGGGCGAAGCGCGACGGCCTGCTCGCCTACACCGGCAGCAGTCTCGCCGGCCTGCGCCATGCGCTGCGCTGCGGGCTGGGCGTCGCCGTGCTGCCGCGCAGCCTGCTGCAGCCGGGGCTGTGCGCGATCGAGAAGGGCCTGCCGCCGCTGCCGGAGGCGCGCATCCTCAGCGCCTCCTCGGCCGACTTGCACCCGGCCGGCGAACGCCTGCGCGCGCTGCTCGCCGAGGAGATTGCCGGCCAGCGTGGCATGGCCGCCGCGGCGTAAGCGGCGTCAGCGGCGTCAGCGCGGCGGCGCGCGCCGCCACAACGGCGCCAGCCCGAGCAGTCCGAGCAGCGGCCCGGGCAGCAGCAGCCAGGCGATGGCGAGGCCCCAGTCGTCGAGCAGCCGGGTTGCCAGCGCGATCGAGCCCATGGTGATGGCGAATCCCAGCGAGTTCTGGATGGCCAGCGCGCTGCCGACGATCTGCGGCGGGCAGGCCCGGGCCGAGAGTGCCGAGAACTGCGGCGAGTCGGCGACGACCGACATCCCCCACAACAGCAGCAGCGCCAGCAGGAGCGGTGCCGGCAGCCCGCCGGCGAAGGGGAACGCGAGGCAGCAGGCGGCCGAGGTGGCGAGGGCGATGGCGGCGACGCGGGCGCTGCCGATGCGCGCCGTGAAGCGGCCGCCGAGCACGCAACCGAGGGCGCCGATGCCGATGATGGCGAAGGCCAGCGCCGGCACCGGGAGTCCGAGCGCGTCGTGCAGCCCGCTCCGGGTCACCAGCATCGGGGTCAGCGTCCACATCGCGTAGAGCTCCCACTGGTGGCCGAAGTAGCCGAGGGCCGAGGCGCGGAATTCGGGAATCCGGAAGGCGCGGAAGACGCCGCCGAGGGTGATTGCCGGTGCGCCGTGGCCGCGCTTCAGATGCGGGCCGTCGCCGAGGCGCAGGATCAGGATGGCGGCGATGGCGGCGAGCAGGGAGGCGGTGAGGATGGGCGCCTGCCACGGCCAGGTCGTGCCGAGCGCGCGGATACCCTGCGGCAGGGCGGTGCCGAGCGTGAGCATGCCGACCAGCCAGGCCAGCGCCGCGCCGGCGCGCTCCGGCTCCCAGCCGACGACGAGCTTCATGCCGAGCGGGTAGACGCCGGCGAGGCAGAGGCCGACGGCGAAGCGCCAGAGAACGCCGCTGTCGATGCCGCCGGCAAGGAAGGCGAAGCCGGCGTTGGCCAGCGCGCCGAGCGCGGCGCAGACGGCGAAGATGCGGCTGGCGGGAAAGCGGTCGGCAAGGCCGGAAACGGCGAAGACGAGCGTGCCGAGAATGAAGCCGAGCTGGGTGGCGTTGGTCAGCGAACCGATGTCGGCGGCGCTGGCGCCCCACTGGCGCATCAGGTCATCGGCGGCGCTGTTGGCGGAAAACCACAGCGAGGTGCCGAACAGCTGGGCGAGGACGATGACGGCGATCGGGTGAGGGCCCATCGTCGTCCTCCTTCCGGATTCACTTTCCAGGCCTGGCGGCCCACGAATCCTTCAGCGTGACCGTGCGGTTGAAGACCGGCGCACCGGCCTTCGAATCGACACGGTCGGCGACGAAGTAGCCGTGGCGCTCGAACTGGAAGCAGTCCTCGGCCCTGGCGTCCTTCAACGAGGGTTCGAGGCAGGCGGTGATGACCTGCCTGGAGTTCGGGTTGATGTCGTCGAGGTAGTCGCGCTCCAGTCCTTCCGGATCGCCCTCGCGACGCGCGCCCGGTGCCGGCACGGCAAAGAGGCGGTCGTAGAGGCGCACTTCGGCGGTGTAGCCGTGCGCGACGGAAACCCAGTGCAGGTTGCCTTTCACCTTGACGCTGTCGGCGCCCGGCGTGCCCGACTTGGTGTCCGGCAGGTATTCGCAGAGCACGGCGGTGACCTTGCCCGACGCATCCTTCTCGCAGCCGGTGCATTTGACGATGTAGCCGTACTTGAGGCGCGCCATGTTGCCCGGGTAGAGGCGGTGGAAGCCCTTGCTCGGCTCCTCCATGAAATCCTCGGCCTCGATCCACAGTTCGCGCGAGAAGGGCATCGAACGCTTGCCGAGTTCCGGCTTGAGCGGATGGTTCGGAGCAAAGGCTTCCTCGCTCCGGCCTTCCGGGTAGTTGGTGATGACCAGCTTCAACGGATCGAGCACGGCGACGCGGCGCTCGGCGGATTCGTTGAGCACCTCGCGGAAGCAGTCCTCGAAGGTGACGTAGTCGATCAGCGAGTCGTGCTTGGAGACGCCGATGCGCTCGGCGAAGAGGCGGAAGCCTTCCGGCGTGTAGCCGCGGCGGCGGGCGCCGACCAGCGTCGGCATGCGCGGGTCGTCCCAGCCGTCGACATGCTTTTCGTCGACCAGCTGGATCAGCTTGCGCTTGGAGAGCACGACGTAGGTGAGGTTGAGGCGCGAGAACTCGATCTGCTGCGGCAGCGGGCGCTGCAGCAGGCCGCCTTCGGCCAGGCGCTCGAGCAGCCAGTCGTAGAACGGGCGCTGGTCCTCGAACTCGAGCGTGCAGATCGAGTGGGTGATGTTCTCCAGCGCATCCTCGATCGGGTGCGCGAAGGTGTACATCGGGTAGACGCACCACGTGTCGCCGGTGTTGTGGTGCGTGGCGTGGCGGATGCGGTAGATGGCCGGGTCGCGCAGGTTGATGTTGGGCGAGGCCATGTCGATCCTGGCGCGCAGGATGTGGGCGCCGTCCGGGAACTCGCCCGCCCGCATGCGCTTGAAGAGGTCCATGTTCTCTTGCGGCGTGCGGTTGCGGTACGGCGAATCCCTGCCCGGCTCCTTCAGCGTGCCGCGGTTGGCGCGCATCTCGTCGGCGCTCTGGCTGTCGACGTAGGCGTGGCCGGACTCGATCAGGTATTCGGCGAACTGCACCATCCAGTCGAAGTAGTTGGAGGCGTAGTAGAGGTTGTTCTCGACGACCCCGTCTTTGCCGCTTTCCCACGAGCAGCCGAGCCACTTCACGGCATCGATGATCGAATCGACGTACTCCTGCTCCTCCTTCTCCGGGTTGGTGTCGTCGAAGCGCAGGTGGCAGCGGCCGCCGTACTGCTCGGCCAGCCCGAAGTTGAGCAGGATCGACTTGGCGTGGCCGAAGTGCAGGTAGCCGTTCGGCTCCGGCGGGAAACGCGTGCGGATCCTCGCCGGATCGAGCGGCGCACCGGCATGGTCGGCGGCGGCGCCGGGCCGGCCGGCCCAGCGGCGCTGCGCGTGCTTGCCGGCGGCCAGGTCGGCCTCGACGATGCCTCGGATGAAGTGGTGTGCCGGTGCGGCGGCGTCTTTCGGTGCAGTGCTCACGACGGGGTTCCTCGATTCGGGAAGGCTGGCATTTTACCGGCCGGCACGGCAAAACCGGTAAAATTCGCCCCGGATCGCCGCCCTGCAGGGCGGCGCGGAACGAAAGGAAGCGGGGAATGAACCTGGTGGCTTTTCTTGCGATCGGGGCGGGCGCCGCGCTCGGCGCGTGGGCGCGCTGGGGCCTCGGCCTGCTGCTCAATCCGCTGTTCGTCGCGGTGCCGCTCGGCACGCTGGCCGCCAATCTCGTCGGCGGCTACCTGATCGGCGTGGCCCTCGGGCTCTTCCAGCAGTTCGCGCACCTGGCGCCGGAACTCCGGCTGTTCATCGTCACCGGCTTCCTTGGCGGACTCACCACCTTCTCCAGCTTTTCCGGCGAGGTCATGGAGCGCCTGCTCGCGCAGCAGTACGCCTGGGCCTTCTCGGCCATCGGCCTGCACCTCTGCGGTTCGCTGGCGATGACCTGGCTCGGACTGCTCACGGTCGGCGTGCACAAGGTCTGGCCCTGAAGGGCGGGCTCCCGGGGAGCGGGCGTCCTACCAGGGACGTCCGGGCAGGCCGGACCACAGCTCGTCGAGATCGGGGAACTTCCATTTCGCGGGGTCCTCGCGGCCGGCGATCTTGTCCGGGCAGCCGGGGCGCGAGAGGTCGATCACTTCCGGCGGGATGCGGGCGTTGGCGCGCGTCGAGAAGAAGATCTTGACGCGCGGGGCGAGCAGCGATTTTTCCGACTGCTCGACGACGACGCCGATCCGCCCCGAGGCGAGTCGTACCAGCGAGCCGATCGGGTAGATGCCGAGACTCTTCACGAAGGCCTGGAATACCGCCGGGTCGAAGTGGCCGTTGGCCCATTCGGCCATCCGTCGCAGCGATTCCGCGGGATCCCAGCCGGCCTTGTACGGACGGTTGGAAGTGATCGCGTCGTAGACGTCGCAGACCGCGCCCATCTTGGCGTGCAGGCTGATTTCGGCGTCCTTCAGCCCCTTCGGATAGCCCGATCCGTCGGTCTTCTCGTGGTGGTGCAGGCAGACGTCGAGCGCCATCTCGTTCACCCCGCTGCCGCCGAGCAGCATCCGGTGGCCTTCCTCGGGGTGGCGCTTGATGATCGCGAATTCCTCGTCGGTGAGCTTGCCCGGCTTGTTCAGCACGTCCATCGGCATGGCCGCCTTGCCGAGATCGTGCAGCAGGCCGGCGATGCCGGCCGAGCGCGTTTCCGCATCGGACAATCCGAGCTGGCGGGCGAGGGCGACCATCAGCGCGCATACCGCCACCGAGTGCATGTAGGTGTAGTCGTCGGCGGTCTTCAGCCGGGCCAGGCTGATCAGGGCGCCGGGATTGCGCGTCACCGAATCGGAAATCTCCTCGACCAGCCGCTGCGCGCTGGCCGCGTCCACCGCCTTGCCCATGCGCGCTTCCTGGAACATCGAGACGACGGCCCGCTTGGACTGCGCGCAGATCTTCGCCGCGCGCGCGAACTCGGCGGCGGCGGGGACCCGTTCGACGGCCCGTGCCTGCACCGCGGCGGCCTGCAGGTCGGCGTCGACCTGCGCTTCCGACTCGGCCTCGGAGACAGCCGGTTCGTCGGGGGCGATGTCGAGGCCCTTGTCGCAGTCGATCCAGATTTCCTTGATGCTGCTTTCCCGGATGCGACGCAGGTCTTCCGGATCGTCGAGGACGAAGCCGCTGCGCCAGAAGGGGTGCTCCATCCAGGAGCCGCAGAATTCCTTGATGTGCATCCCGGGACGGAGATGCGCGACGCTGATTCTCTTGAGCATGGGGGGGGCTGATCGTTGTTTTCGCTCAGTGTACGCCCTTTTCACGTCCTTTTCCCCGCCGGAAAAAACGCAGGGGCCCGCGCGGGGCCCCTGTGGACGTCCGGCCCGGCGGGCCGCGACGCAAGCTCGACGAGTGGGGTTACAGGCCGGCGTCGGCGCGCAGCGCGGCGGCCTTGTCGGTGGCTTCCCAGGTGAATTCCGGCTCGTCGCGGCCGAAGTGGCCGTAGGCGGCGGTCTTGGTGTAAATCGGGCGCAGCAGGTCGAGCGCAGCGATGATGCCCTTCGGGCGCAGGTCGAAATGCTTGCCGATCAGCTCGACGATCTTCTCGTCGCTGACCTTGCCGGTGCCGAAGGTGTTGACCATCAGCGAGACCGGGCGGGCGACGCCGATGGCGTAGGCTACCTGCACCTCGCAGCGCTCGGCGAGGCCGGCGGCGACGATGTTCTTCGCCACGTAGCGGCCGGCGTAGGCCGCCGAGCGGTCGACCTTGGACGGGTCCTTGCCCGAGAAGGCGCCGCCGCCGTGGTGGGCGGCGCCGCCGTAGGTGTCGACGATGATCTTGCGGCCGGTCAGGCCGCAGTCGCCGTGCGGGCCGCCGACGACGAAGCGGCCGGTCGGGTTGATCAGGTAGCGCACCTTGCCGGCGATCATGTCCGGCGGCAGCACCGGCTTGATGATCTCCTCGATCACGGCTTCCTCGATCTGCGCGTGCGAGACGTCGGGGCTGTGCTGCGTGGACACCACCACGGTGTCGATGCCCACCGGCTTGCCGTCGACGTAGCGGACGGTGAGCTGGCTCTTGGCGTCCGGGCGCAGCCAGGGCAGGCGGCCGTCCTTGCGGACCTCGGCCTGGCGCTGCATGATGCGGTGCGCGTAGTAGATCGGAAAGGGCATCAGGCTCGGCGTTTCGTTGCAGGCATAGCCGAAGATCAGGCCCTGGTCGCCGGCGCCCTGGTCGAGGTCGATGCCCTCGCCTTCGTTGACGCCCTGTGCGATGTCCGGCGACTGGCGGTTGATCGCGGTGAGGATGGCGCAGCTCTTGTAGTCGAAACCGATGTCGGAGTCGTCATAGCCGATGCGGCGGACGGCGTCCTGCGCGATCTCCCGGTAGTTGATGTGCGCGCGCGTGGTGATTTCGCCGGAGATCACCACCAGGCCGGTCGATACCAGCGTCTCGCAGGCTACGCGGCCGCGCGGGTCCTCGGCGAGGATGGCGTCGAGGATCGAGTCGGATATCTGGTCGGCGACTTTGTCGGGGTGGCCCTCGGAAACCGATTCCGAGGAAAAGAGATATTCCTTGCTCATGTGTCTGCTCCTGAAACGAAAAACCCCGGTACGGCGGCGTTGCCGGCTCCGGGGTTCGAGCAGACGACGCTTTAGCAGAATTTTGGCGGCCTCGCGGCGGCCCCCGCCCTGCAAGTTGTCCTGATTAACTCGGCGGATGGATAATTGTAGTTTTTCGCCGGAGCAGGGTCAAACCTTCCGGCAACAGGGTTATTGCGTGATTCCGATCTTCCGTTTCCTTGCCCGCCTGCCGCTGTCCTGGCTGCATGCGCTTGGCGCGCTGTGCGGCTGGCTGGCCTGGCTGCTCTCGCCGGCTTACCGTCGCCACCTGCGCGAGAACATGATCCTGGCACTCGGCCCGGCAGGCTACCGCCGCCACCGGGCGGCCGCCATCGCCAACGCCGGGCGCATGGCGCTCGAGCTGCCGAAGATCTGGCTCAACCCGCTTGCCGTGGCGGCCGCCCGCGTGGTGCGCGTGAGCGGCTGGGAGCTCGTCGAGGCGGCACGCGCGGAGGGGCGCGGTATCGTTTTCCTGACCCCGCACCTCGGCTGCTTCGAGATCACCGCCCAGTACCTGTCGACGCATTTCCCGATCTCGGTCCTCTATCGCGCACCGAAGCAGCCTTGGCTGCAGCGGATGATCCTCGAGGGGCGGGCCCGTGCGCAGCTGCACCTGGCCGCCGCCGACCTCGCCGGCGTGCGCACGCTGCTCAAGGCGCTGAAACGGGGCGAGGCGGTCGGCATGCTGCCCGACCAGGCGCCGAAGGTCGGCGAGGGCCGCTGGCTCGATTTCTTCGGCCGCCCGGCCTACACCATGACGCTCGCCGCGCGCCTCACCGAGAGCGGCGCCGCAGTGCTCCTGTGCTGGGGCGAGCGCCTGCCCGGCGGCGCCGGCTATCATTTCCACCTGCAGGCGCCCGCGCGGGCGCTGGACGGCGATACCGAGACGCGCGCGCAGATCATCAACGGCGAAATCGAGGATCTCATCCGCCGCTGCCCCGGGCAGTACCTGTGGGGCTACAACCGCTACAAGCAGCCGGCCGGTGCCGAGGCACCACCGGCCGCGACGGTCGAGGATCGCGCATGAGGCATTTTTTCCAGTACCTGCTTCCCTACGCTGCGCTCGGCCTGCTCTGGCTGTTGCACTGGTTGCCGCTGCCCGTGTTGCGCGGGCTCGGCTGGCTGCTCGGGCAACTGCTTTACCTGCTCGGGCGCGAGCGGCGGCGCGTCGCGCTGATCAATCTGCGGCTGTGTTTTCCGGCGATGCCGCTGGCCCAGCGGCGGCGGCTCGCGCGCCGGCATTTCGTCGCCTTCGCCCGCGCCTTCCTCGACCGCACCCTGCTCTGGTGGGCCCCCCGCCAGCGGCTCGAGCGGATCGTGCGCCTGCGCGGCGCAGAGCATCTGCGCGCGGCGGACGGACGCCCGACGCTGCTGCTCGCGCCACACTTCGTCGGGCTCGACGCCGGCGGGACGCTGATGACCATGTTGACGCCGCTGGTCAGCGTCTATTCGGCGCAGAAGAACCCGGTGTTCAACGCCGTCCTGCTGGCCGGACGCATGCGCTTCAACGCGCCGGTCCTGCTCTCGCGGCAGGACGGCATGCGCCGCGCCCTCAAGTCGATGAAGGCGGGATTGCCGTTCTATTACCTGCCGGACATGGATTTCGGTCCGCGCGACGCGGTTTTCGCGCCCTTCTTCGGTGTTCCGGCGGCGACCATCACCGGGGTTTCGCGGCTTGCCCGCCTGACCGGTGCGCGCATCGTTCCCTGCGTCACGCGCATGGTGGCGGACGGCTACGAGGTGGAATTGCAGGCGCCGTGGGAGGACTACCCCGGCGAGAGCGTCGAGGCCGACACGCGGCGCATGAACGAATACATCGAGACGCAGGTGCTGCGCATGCCCGAGCAGTATTTCTGGGTGCACAAGCGCTTCAAGAGCCGGCCGCCGGGCGAGGCGAAATTCTACTGAGCCGCCGGCCGCCACCGACGAGGAGAGGAACATGGCGCTGACCATCGAGGCGGTCACCGGGGACGATGTCGAGGCCATCGGCGCGCTGGCGCGCGTCGTCTGGCAGGCGGCCTACGCGGAAATCATCGGCCCGGCGCAGATCGACTACATGCTCGCGCAGCGCTACGCCCCGCAGCGTTTGCGCGACGAACTGGCGACGCCCGGCATCCACTGGGACCGGGCCTGCGTCGATGGCCGGCTGGCCGGTTTTGCTTCGACCCTGCGCACTGCCGTGCCGGGCGAGCTCAAGCTCGACAAGCTCTACGTCGACCCGGCGCGGCAGCGCCGGGGCATCGGCGGCGCCCTGATCGAGCGGGCGCTGCGGCATGCCCGCGACGCAGCCTGCGAGACGCTGATCCTCGCCGTGAACAAGCGCAACGCACCCGCCATCGCGGCTTACCGCAAGCACGGCTTCGTCGTGCGCGAGGCTGTCTGCGTGGATATCGGCAACGGATTCGTGATGGACGACTTTATAATGGCCCGATCCGTGTAACCGGGCAGCGCCCCGTCTTCCGATGAAACTCAGATTCAGCAAGATGCACGGCCTCGGCAACGACTTCGTCGTGCTCGACGGCGTGCGCCAGTCGCTTGCGCTGACCCCCGCGCAGCTCCGTCACCTCGGCGACCGCCATTTCGGCGTCGGCTGCGACCAGATCCTGCTCGTCGAGGCGCCGACACAGGCCGGAGTCGATTTCCGCTACCGCATCTTCAACGCCGATGGCGGCGAGGTCGAGCAATGCGGCAACGGCGCGCGCTGCTTCGTGCGCTTCGTGCACGAGCAGGGTCTGACCGACAAGCGCGAAATCCGCGTCGAGACCATGAAGGGCATCATCGGCCCGCGCCTCGAGGCGGACGGCAGCGTCACCGTGGACATGGGCGTGCCCGAATTCGCACCGGAGCGCATCCCCTTCATCAGCCCGGTCGACGACCTCGTGCAGCCCCTGATGGCTGGCGACGAGGAAGTGGCGGTGACCGCCGTCTCGATGGGCAATCCGCATGCCGTGCAGGTGGTCGCCGACATCGACCGGGCGCCGGTCGAGCGGCTCGGCCCGCTGATCGAACGCCACCCGCGCTTTCCGCAGCGGGTCAATGCCGGCTTCATGCAGGTGCTCGACCGTCATGCCATCCGCCTGCGCGTTTACGAGCGTGGCGCCGGCGAGACGCTGGCCTGCGGCACCGGCGCCTGCGCCGCCGTGGTTGCCGGCATCGCGCGCGGCCTGCTCGATTCGCCGGTGCGGGTCGAAACGCGCGGCGGCGCGCTGTCCATCGCCTGGCGCGGCCCCGGCACGCCGGTCCTGATGACCGGCCCGGCCGTCACCGTATTCACCGGAGAAATCGATCTATGAAAGCCGACGAAGTCGCCCAGTACCTGCAGGATCATCCCCAGTTCTTCGAGCAGTACGCCGACCTGATCGCCCGCATCGTGATTCCGCATCCGCACGGCGGGCGCACCATTTCGATCACCGAGCGCCAGATGATCACGCTGCGCGACCGCAACCGGCAGCTCGAGGGCAAGATGGGCGAGCTGCTGCAGTTCGGCGAGGAAAACGACGCGATCAGCGAGAAGATGCACCGGCTCGGCGTCGCCCTGGTCGCCGCCGGCGCCTTCCAGTCGGTCCTGCATCTGCTGAATTTCCACCTGCGCGACGATTTCGCCATCCCGCACGTCGCCCTCCGCCTGTGGGACCGGCCGGCCGGCGCCGACGAGCTGCCCGAGTTCGCCGAGGTCAGCGAGGAGCTGCAGACCTTCGCAGAGACGCTGGCGCAGCCCTACTGCGGCTCCACGTCGGGTTTCGAGACCTCCTCGTGGTTCGGCGAGTCCTGTGCGCACATGCGTTCACAGGCACTGATCGCCCTGCGCAACGGCGGCGGCACGATCGGCATGATCGCGCTGGGCAGCGAGGACGCCCAGCGCTTCTACGCCGGCATGGGCACCCTTTACCTCGAGCGCCTCGGCGAACTGGTCTCCGCCGCGCTGGCGCGGGTGTTGCGCTGAGCGCGCCCCGGCGCTGGCCATGACGCCGTCGCCGCAGGCCGACCGTCCGCTCGTCGAGCGCTGGCTGGCCGAACTCGCCGAGCAGCGGCGCCAGTCGCCGCACACCGTGGCCGGCTACCGGCGCGATCTCGAAACCCTGCTGGCACTGGCCGAGGCCGCCGGCCAGCCGGCGCTGGCCGGCCTGCAGGATCACCACATCCGCCGCTTCGTCGCGCAGCTGCACGCGCGCGGTCTTTCCGGCCGCTCGCTGGCCCGCATCCTGTCCGCCTGGCGCGGCTTCTACGGCTGGCTCGGCCTGCACGGCCTGGCCGCGCAGAATCCCGCCGCCGCGGTGCGCGCGCCGAAGAGTCCGAAGGCGCTGCCGCGCGCGCTGTCGCCCGACGAGGCCAACCGCCTGCTCGACGCCCCTGCGGCGGCGTCCGATGCGGAAGACGCCGGGGGCGTCGACGATCCCCTGCTCGCACTGCGCGATCAGGCGATGTTCGAGCTGTTCTATTCGTCCGGATTGCGCCTTTCCGAACTGGCGTCGCTCGACACGGGCTGCATGGCCGACGTGGCGGGCGGGGAGATCCGGGTGCTCGGCAAGCGCGCCCGGGTGCGCCTGGTGCCGGTCGGCCGGCAGGCGCAGGCGGCGCTGGCGGCGTGGATGGATGTCCGCGCCGCGCTGGCGGCGGACGGCGAGCCGTCGCTCTTCGTCGGCCGCCAGGGGCGGCGGCTCGGGCCGCGCGCGATCCAGAAGCGGCTGGCCCGCCGGGCACAGGCCGCCGGCCTGCCGCAGCATGTGCATCCGCACATGCTGCGGCACTCCTTCGCTTCGCACGTCCTGCAGTCCTCGGGCGATCTGCGCGCCGTGCAGGAAATGCTCGGCCACGCCAGCATCGCCTCGACGCAGGTCTATACCCATCTCGATTTCCAGCACCTGGCGCAGGTATACGACCGGGCGCACCCGCGCGCGCGGCGCAAGTAGCGCTTTGCCGGGGCCGTTCAGGGCCGGGCGCGGCGAGCCGGGCGTGGGCGCTGCTCGGTGGTGGCCAGGTATTCGGCGATGCGCGCGGCGATCTCGGCGGGCGGCGTGGAGAAACCGAACTTGCGCAGGTAACCCCCGTCCGGGCCGAGCAGGAACATCCCTGCGGAGTGGTCGATCGCGTACTGCCCGGGCGGCGCGCCGGGCTCGCGGACCTTCTCGTAGCGCACGCGGAAACTGTCGGCGGCGCGCCGCACCAGCTCGGGCGAGCCGGTCAGGCCGAGGATGCGGGGATGGAAGAATTCGGTATAGGTGCGCAGGTTGGCCGCCGTGTCGCGCTCCGGGTCGACGGTGATGAAGATCGGCTGCAGGCGCTCCGCGTCCGGGCCGAGGCGCTCCATGACCACCGACATCTCGGCCAGGGTGGTCGGGCAGACGTCCGGACAGAAGGTGTAACCGAAGGCGATCAGCTGGAAATAACCCGGGAAATCGTCGTGGCTCACCGCCCGGCCGGCGGCATCCATCAGCAGGTAGCGGCCGCCGATGCCGCGTGTCTCCTCGGCTGTTTCGGGGGGGGCGGCCCCGGCCTCGGCGGCCGCGCCCGGCAGGGGCAGGGCAGCGAGCACGGCAGCCAGCGCGGCAGCCAGCAGGGTGCGGGCGGGCGGGCGCACGGGCCGGCGCCTAGTTGCCGCCGGCCGGCAGGACGGCCTGCAGGCGGCTGGCGATGTCGCCGAGGCGGGTGGTGAATTCGGCGCTCGGCGGGCAGCTGGCGGATTTGCCCTGGGCCAGAAAGGCGGCGTTGGTCGCCTCCTCGTAGATTTCGCCATAGCGGCGCGTCTTCGGGGCGTGCGCGATGGTCAGCGTGCGCGCCTTGCCGGAGATCGCCGTTTCCCCGCAGGCCAGCGCCTGTCCGTTCAGGCGGCCGAGTTCCTGGAGGACGGCCACGCCGGGCTCGGTTTCGGTGGCGACGGCGGCGGTGGACAGAATGGCGAGACAGCAGGCCAGCGGGATGGCGGTTTTCATCGAAAGCTCTCCTCGGGGCGACGCGGATGGGGGCTCGGCGCGGGAATCGTCGATCGCGGAACGTGGCGCGCGCCGCGGAAGATTATAGGCGTTCCCGCGCGGCGTCCCTTGAGCGCCATCAAAAAGCGGTGGACAGCTTCCGTTCCAGGAAGAGGGCGTCGCCCATGCGCGGGTCGAGCGCGTAGGGCGCGTATCCGCAGGCGGCGTAGACGGCGCGCGCCGTTGTGTTGCCGCTCAGCACTTCCAGTGTCAGCTTGCAGCAATTCCGGGCACGGGCGCTTTCCTCGGCGGCGGCGAGCAGCGCCCGGCCGATGCCGCGTCCGCGCCAGTCGCGGTGCACCACGATGTCGTGGATGTTCAGCAGCGGCCGCGCGGCGAAGGTCGAGAACCCCTCGAAGGCATTGAGCAGGCCGACCGCGCGCGCGCCGTCGAAGGCCAGCCACGAGACGAAATCCACGCGGGCGGCCAGGCGTTCGGGAAGGTGTGCGCGTACCTCGGCGGAAAGACCGCTGCCGCCGCCCATCGGGTCGCGCGCGTAGTGCTCGAGCAGGTCGATGAAGGCCGCGCGGTGTGCGGGACGGGCAAGGTCGGTGGGAACGAGGGTCGGCATCGGGCGTCGGCGCGTGTAATACAATGGCGCCCATTCTATTCCCGCCCGCGCCCGCCGCCGGGCGTTCCCGTTCCGCGAAATCCGTCGATGCCCCAACTCATCCTGCAGCCCGGCAAGGAGCGCTCGCTCTTCCGCCGTCACCCCTGGATTTTCGCCGGCTCGGTCGCCCGTCTCGACGGGCGGGCGCGGCCCGGCGACACGGTCGATGTCGTCGCCGCCAACGGCCGGCCACTGGCCCGCGCGGCGTGGAGCCCGCAGTCGCAGATCCGCGCCCGGGTGTGGACCTTCGACCCCGAGGAAACCGTCGACGACGCCTTCTTCAAGCGCCGCGTCGCCGCTGCCGTCGCTCGCCGCGAGGCGATTCCGGGACTGGCCGGGCAGGATGGCCTGCGCCTGATCCACGGGGAGTCGGACGGCCTGCCCGGGGTGATTGCCGACCGCTACGGCGACACCGTCGTCGTGCAGCTGACCGCCGCCGGTTCCGACAAGTGGCGCAAGGCCATCGTCGGGGGGCTGCACAAGGCCACCGGTTGCGCGCGCATCTACGAGCGTTCGGATTCCGAGGTGCGCAAGCTCGAGGGGCTGGCGCCGGTGACCGGCTGGCTGTTCGGCGAGGCATCCGGGACGCCGCTGAGCATCGTCGAACACGGCGTGCGCATGAACGTCGATGTAGTGGGCGGGCACAAGACCGGCTTCTATCTCGATCAGCGCGACAACCGCCTGCTGACGCGCGAACTGGCCGCCGGCCGCTCCACCCTCAACTGCTTCTGCTACACCGGCGGCTTTTCGCTGCAGGCCTTGGCCGGCGGCGCGGCGAGCGTGCTCTCGATCGATTCCTCCGGCCCGGCGCTGGCGAGCGCCGCCGGAAATCTCGCGCTCAATCCGCAGCTCGACGCTGCCCGCGCCGAGTGGCGCGAGGCCGACGTGTTCACCGAACTGCGTGCGCTGCGCGCCGACGGTCGCCGCTTCGACCTGGTTATCCTCGATCCGCCCAAGTTCGCCCCCTCGGCCGCGCACGCCGAGCGTGCCGCCCGCGCCTACAAGGACATCAACGTGCTGGGCTTCCGCCTGCTCAACCCCGGCGGCCTGCTGATGACCTATTCCTGCTCCGGCGGCATTGGTCTCGAGCTGTTTCAGGACATCGTCGCCGGCGCCGCCGTCGACGCCGCACGCGACGCGCGCATCCTGCGCCGTCTGGCCGCCGCGCCCGACCATCCGGTGGCGCTGCATTTCGGCGAGGGCGAATACCTCAAGGGCCTGCTGGTGCAGGCCGACTGAGTCCCGGCTTATCTGCAACAGGGTTGCATGTGCAACCCTGTTATGCTCTAATCGGCGTCCCGTTCCTTCCGGACGACCGTCATCGTGTCTCCCAGCCAGATTTCCCGTCGCCAGGCCGACAACGACGCCGTTGCGGCGCAGATCCGCGCCACCGGCGCGCGCGCCACGCCGGCGCGCATCCGTGTCCTGCAGCTGCTGCGCGACGCGCCGGCCGCGCTGACCCACCACGACATCGAGGCGGCGCTCGGCGACGCCATGCTCGACCGCGTCACCCTCTACCGCGTGCTCGACTGGCTGGTCGAATCCGGGCTCGCGCACAAGAGCGCCGACGCCAGCCGGGTTTACCGCTTCTCGCTGGCGGCGCCCGGCGAACACACCGCGCTGCGAAGCCTGCGGTCGCGTCTTCTGCCTCGACGCCGCCCCGCCTCCGCCGCCCGCCCTGCCCGAAGGCTTCCAGCTCTCGCGCATGGACATCGACCTGCGCGGCCACTGCGCTGCCTGCGCCGGGGAGTGATTGCATGAACGCTCCCGAAGCGCCGATTCCGGTCACCATCCTCACCGGCTTCCTCGGCAGCGGCAAGACGACGCTGCTCAACCGCATCCTCTCCGAGCGGCACGGCGAGCGCATCGCGGTGATCGAGAACGAGTTCGGCGAGGTCGGCATCGACAACGAACTGCTCTTTCCGGCCGACGGCGACGAACCCATCGTCGAAATGAACAACGGCTGCATCTGCTGCTCGGTGCGCGGCGACCTCGTGCGCATCCTCGGCGATCTGGCGGAGCGCCGCGACGCCGGCACGCTGCGCTTCGACCGGGTGATCATCGAGACCACCGGGCTGGCCGATCCGGCGCCGGTGGCGCAGACCTTCTTCCTGGACGATACGGTGGCGCGGCGCTATCTGCTCGATGCCGTGCTCACCGTCGTCGATGCCGTGCACGCGATGCGCCAGCTGGACGAGAACGAGCAGGCGCAGGAGCAGGTCGGCTTCGCCGATCGCCTGCTGCTCTCGAAGACCGACCTGGTCGACGCAGAGGCCATCGAGGCGTTGTCGCTGCGGCTGAACGCGATCAATCCGCGCGCCGCCATCCAGCCGGTGCATTTCGGCCAGATGCCGCTGGCCGAGATTCTCGATATCCGCGGCTTCAACCTCAACGCCGTGCTCGAGATCGAGCCGGGCTTCCTGGCCGGCCACCACCACCACCGCCACGACGACCGCATCTCTTCCTTCGTCTTTCGCGCCGAGCAGCCCTTCGACGGTACCCGCCTGCAGGATTTCCTCGGCGCCGTGGTCCGCATCTACGGTGCCGAGATGCTGCGCTACAAAGGGGTGCTGGCGATCGACGACCTGCCGAACCGGGTCATCATCCAGGGCGTGCACGACCTGATGGGCGGCAGCCCCGGCGCTCCCTGGGAGGATGCCGAAAGGCACAGCCTCATGGTCTTCATCGGGCGCGAGCTGCCGCGCGACATCTTCGAACAGGGCCTGCGCCAGTGCCTGCGTCGCTAGACCGGCAGCGCGCCATCCCGGTGACGGTGCTCACCGGTTTTCTCGGCGCCGGCAAGACGACCCTGCTCAACCGCCTGCTGCGCCAGCCGGCGCTGGCCGACGCGGCGGTGCTGATCAACGAGTTCGGCGAGGCCGGTCTCGACCACCACCTGGTCGAGCGCGTCGACGAGAATCTCGTCCTGCTCGATTCCGGCTGCCTGTGCTGCAGCGTGCGCGGCGATCTCGCGCGTGCCCTGCGCGATCTGTTCATGCGCCGGCTGCGCCGCGAGATTCCGCCCTTCTCGCGCGTGCTGATCGAGACCACCGGCCTGGCCGACCCGGCCCCGGTGCTGCATACCCTGCTCGAGGATTTTTTCATCGCCGAGCGCTACCGCATCGACGGCGTCGTCACCGCGGTCGATGTGACGCACGCCGGCGGCCAGCTCTCGCGCCATTTCGAGGCGGTCAAGCAGGTGACGATGGCCGACCGGCTGCTGCTCACCAAGTGCGATCTCGCCACCCCCGAGGAGATCGCCCGCGTCTCCCGCCGGCTCGCCCGCGCCAATCCCGGTGCGCCGCAGACCGAGGTGCGTCACGGCGAGATCGATGCCGGGCAGCTGCTCGGCTGCGGTCTCTACGACCCGCAGGGCAAACCGCCCGACGTGGCCCGCTGGCTGGCCGAGGAGAAGGTGCGCGCGGCCGCCGCCGAGGCCGCCGGCCACGCCGCGCACGCGCACGACCCGAACCGCCACGACGCCCTGGTGCACGCCTTCGTCCTGCGCTTCGCGCAGCCCTTCCGCTGGCCCGAGTTCGCCGAGGCCATCGACGTGCTGCTCGCCACCTGCGGCGACCGCATCCTGCGCGTCAAGGGCCTCGTCCACGTGGACGGCGAGCCCGCGCCGCGCGTCATCCACTGCGTGCAGCACATCCGCTATCCCGAGGCCGCCCTGCCCGAGTGGCCGGACGGCGACCGCGCCTCGCGCCTGGTCTTCATCGTGCGCGGCCTGTCCCGCGAAATCGTCGATCGCGCCTTCGTCATGTTCTGTGCCAGCGGAGCGAGCGAATGAGCCGCTGGCAGGGCGTGCTGCTCGCCGCGCTGCTGCTGTGCGCGCAGACCCTCGCGCAGGGGCATGGCTACACACACGTCCACGCCGCCGGCGCTGCCGGGCACGCCGCTGTTCACGGGCACGATCACGGGCACGATCACGGGCACGATCACGGGGGCGATCACGGGGGCGATCACGGGGGCGATCACGGGGGCGATCACGGGGGCGACGCGGGGGAGGACGAGGGCGGCGCCGCCGCGCATGCCTGCACCCTCTGCCTCGCCGTGCACGGCGTCGATGCCGCCCTGCCGGTCTTGGCGGCAATGCCGGCGGACGTCCTGCCGGTTTCCGCGACCGCCTTCCGCCCCCCGGACCTCCTGCCCCCGGAGGCATTCCCGGCACGCAGCGCGCGTGCACCGCCCCACGCCTGAAACGATCCGGTCGTCCCGCCGCCCCCGCGCGGCTTTCCGTGTCCTTCAGGAGTTTTCCATGCGTTTCCCCGCCCTTACCGCGCTGGCCGCGGCGCTCTCCCTCGCGCTGCCGGCGCATGCCGCCGACAGCGATATCGCGCAGATCCGCGCGCAGCTCGAACAGATCAAACAGGCCTACGAGCAACGCATCGCCGCGCTCGAAAGCCGCCTCGCCCAGGCCGAGAGCCGGGCGGGCGAGGCCGTCCGCACCGCCGAGGCCAGCGCCGCCCGGGTTGCCGCTGCGCCGGCCCCCGTTGCCGCGCCGGCCAGCGGGTTCAATCCGGAAACTTCGCTGATCCTGCAGGGACGCTACCTGCGGGCGAAGGACGTGCCCGGGCGCACGATCAGCGGCTTCTGGCCGGCCGCCGGCCACGATCATGACCACGACGAAGGCGGGCACGGCGGCGGCAAGCGCGGCTTCTCGCTCGATCACAGCGAGCTGGTCTTCGCCGCCAACATCGATCCGTTCTGGCGCGGCCAGCTGATGCTCGGCCTGCTCGACGGCGAAGTGGAGGTCGAGGAAGCCTGGGTCCAGTCGCTGGCGCTCGGGCAGGGGATGAACCTGAAGGGCGGGCGCTTCCGTTCCGGGCTGGGCTACCTCAACGAGCAGCACGCCCACGCGTGGGATTTCGCCGACGCGCCGCTGATCTACACCGCCCTGTTCGGCGAGCACGCCAGCTATGCGCAAGATGGCGTGCAGCTCAAGTGGCTGGCGCCGACGCCCTTCTTCCTTGAACTGGGCGCCGAATTCGGTCGCGGCGCGGCCTTCCCCGGCAGCGAGCGCAACAAGAACGGCAGCGGTGCCGGCGCGCTCTTCGCGCATCTCGGCGGCGATCTCGGCAGCAGCCACAGCTGGCGCGCCGGACTGTCCTACCTGCGCACCCGCGCCGAAGGGCGCGAGGCCCATTTCGAGGATGTCGGCGGGCTCGAGGCGCAGGGCGTCTTCGCCGGCCGCTCGCGCACCGTGGGCGTCGACGCCGTCTGGAAGTGGGCGCCCGACGGCAACCCGCAATACCGCAACTTCAAGCTGCAGGCCGAATGGTTCCGGCGCAGCGAAAGCGGCACGCTCGACTGCCTGGACGAGGAAGCGCTTGGCAATGCCTGCGCCGGCGGCGTCCGCAGCGACTATGCGACGCGCCAGTCCGGCGGCTATCTGCAAGGGGTTTATCAGTTTACCTCCAACTGGCGGATCGGCCTGCGCCACGACCGGCTCGACTCCGGTCGGCGCGATTTCGGCGACAACGCCGCCAATCTGGCGGTCGAACAGCATCGTCCGCGTCGCGACAGCGCGATGGTCGATTACCGCTGGAGCGAGTTCTCCCGCCTGCGCCTGCAGTTCGCCCGCGACCGTTCGATGCTGGGCGTCACCGACAACCAGGTGACCCTGCAGTACATCATGAGTCTCGGCGCGCACGGCGCGCATAAATTCTGAGGCGGACGGAGATGCGTACACTGCGTTCCCTCCTGCTGCTGCCGTTGCTGCTTCTCGCGCTCGGCGCGTCGCCGGCGCGGGCGGCGCTGGATATCCTTGCCACGGTGCCCGAGTGGGCGGCGCTGGCGCAGGCGCTGGGCGGCGAGCACGTGCGCGTGTACAGCGCCACGCACGCCCTGCAGGACCCGCATCGCATCGAGGCCAAGCCCTCGCTGATCGCCCGTGCCCGCTCGGCGCGGCTGGTGGTGGCCACCGGCGCCGAACTGGAAGTCGGCTGGCTGCCGGTGGTGCTGCGCGAGTCGGGCAATGCGCGCATCCAGCCCGGTCAGCCCGGCTACTTCGAGGCCGCCGCGCAGGTTCGCCTGCTCGAGGTGCCGGTGGTGCTCGACCGTGCGCACGGCGACGTGCACGCTGCCGGCAATCCGCACGTGCAGACCGATCCGCGCAACCTCCTGCCGATCGGCGAGGCGCTGGCGGCGCGCATGGCCGAGCTCGATCCGGCCCATGCCGGCGCCTACCGCGACAACCAGCGGCGTTTTGCCGAGCGCCTGCGCGCCTCCCTGGCGGAGTGGGAAAGGATCGCGGCGCCGCTGCGCGGCGTGCCCGTCCTCGTCCAGCATCGGGCTTTCCCCTACTTGCAGGCCTGGCTCGGCCTGCGCGAGGTCGGCGCACTGGAGGCCAAGCCGGGCGTCGAGCCGGGTAGCGCGCACCTTGCCGGCATCGTCGCGCGGCAGGCCGCGCAGCCCGCACGCATGGTCCTGCGCGCGGCCTACCAGAACGACGGGCCGTCGCGCTGGATCGCCGAGCGGACGGGAATGCCGGCGGTCGTCCTGCCGTTCACGGTGGGCGGCACGCCGGAAGCCACCGATCTCTTCGCGCTCTACGGCGACACCGTGCGCCGTCTGCGCCAGGCGCTGGGCGAGTGAGCGGGGGCGCCGACAGCGCAGTGCGGCAGACCGTCCTGCTGCGCACCGAGGCCCTGTGCGCCGGCTATGCGCAGCCGGTGTTCGGGCCGTTGTCGCTGACGCTGGCGCGGGGCGAGATCGTCGGCCTGGCCGGCCCCAACGGCGCCGGCAAGTCGACCCTGCTCGCCGCCCTGTGCGGCGGCGCCCGGGTGTTTTCCGGCCGGATCGTCCGCGCCCCCGGGCTGCGCCTGTCGCTGCAGCAACAACAGCTGCCCGCGGGCGAAGGGATTCCGCTCAGCGGCCGCGAACTGCTGGCGCTGACCGGAGCCGGCGCGGATGGCTTGCCGGAGTGGCTGCGCCCCTGCCTCGCCGAGCGGCTCGACCGGCTCTCCGGCGGCCAGGCCCAGTTCCTCGCCCTGTGGGCCTGCCTGCAGGCGCCGGCCGACGCCGTGCTGCTCGACGAACCGACCAACAATCTCGATCCGGCCGGCATCGCCTTCCTCGCCGGCGCCTTGCGCCGTCGCGCGCAGTCCGGCGCCGGCCTGCTCGTGGTCAGCCACGACGAGCGCTTCATGGCGAGCGTCTGCGACCGGCAGGTGGCGCTATGAACGGCGCGCTGCTCTTCGATCCGCTCTTCGCCGGACCCTTCTTCACCGGCCTCGTCTACGCCGTCCTGCTGCCGCTGCTCGGTACCTGGCTGCGTCTGCGCGACGAGTGGCTGGCGGCACTCGCCTTCGCCCAGACGGCCGCCGCCGGTTCGCTGCTGGCCCTTTCCGCCGGCTGGCCGCTGGCCGTCGGCGGGCTTGCCGCCGCCGCACTGGCCGCCCTGCTCAAGCACCTTTTCGAGGGCGCGGCGCGCGGCGCCCAGGGCGCCGCCTACGCCATGCTGCTGCTGCTCGGCTGGGGGCTGTCGGTGCTGCTGGTCGCCAACCAGCCGCTGGCCGAGCGCATGGGTCAGGCGCTCTTCGACGGTCAGCTCTATTTCACCGACCGTTCGCACCTGCTCTCGGCCCTCGTCTTCGCCGCCGCCCTGCTGCCGCTGCTGCGCGTGCTCTCGCCGCGCCTCCTGCAGGCGCACTTCTTTCCGGATTTCCTGCGCGCGCGCGGCCGCTCCGGCGCGCGCATCCATCTTGTCTTCGATCTCGCGGTTGCCGTGGCACTGGCCCTTGCCACCATGAGCCTCGGCGTGATGGGCGCCTTCGCGCTGGTCTTCGTTCCGCCGCTTGCCGCCTTCGGCTGGGCCGGCAGCTGGCGGCAGGGCTTGTTGCTCAGCGTGGCGCACGGAGTCGGCGCCTATCTCGCGGCCTTCGCGCTGGCCCTGCTGTTCGATCAGCCCTTCGCGCCGCTGCTGGCCCTCCTGCTGGTCGCCAGCGGCGCGGCGAGCGTCGTCGCCCGGCGCATCCTGCGCAGCGACGGAGGGCGCAAAAGCCGGTAAAATGGCGGCCCGCCAAATTGCGGCCTGTCGGGCGATGTGTTAAAACAAACATTCGCCATCGATGCTTCGCGGGTATTTCGGTTCGCTCATGGTCTTCTCGTTTTTCAAAAAACCTCCGGAAAAAATGGTCGCACGGCCTGCTGCCGCGCCGCGTCCGCGCGCGCCCGAAGCCGGCGCACCGCCCGTCGAGCCGGCTGCCGCGCCGGCTCCGGCGGCTGCGGCTGCTCCGGCCTCTGCCGCCGCACCGGCGCCCGACCTCGATACGCCGCTCGAGTTTTCCGATTTCGAATTCAGCGAGAGCCCGCCCGATTTCCACGTCGAGGCCGACGTCGATCCGATCGACTCCGACGTCGAACAGGCCGCCGTGCTCTACGCCAACGGCCAGAATGCGCCGGCCCGCGCGATCCTCGAGGACGCGGTGCGCGTGCATAACTTCGGCCCCGGCGAGCGCCTCTGGCTGATGCTCTTCGATCTGTACCGGCTGACCGGAGAAAAGGCCGCCTTCGAGTCGCTCGAGATCGAGTATGCGCGGGCCTTCGAGAAATCCCCGCCGACCTGGCGCGACCGTTCGGCGGCGCCCGCCGCCGCTTCCCGCCCGGCCCCGGCGGCGGCCGGCAGCGTGGCCTTCAAGGGCGAGCTGACCGGCGACAATGCCACCGGCTTCGAGGCCGCCGCGCAGGCGCTGGAGAAGTCCCCCCGCCTGCGCCTCGACCTGTCGCGCGTGAAGGCTCTCGACGCGGGCGGCTGCAGCGGCCTGCTGGCCCTGCTGCAGAAGGCCCGCAAGACGCGGCGCGAGCTCGAGCTGCTCGGGCGCGAACACCTCGGCGCGCTGCTCGAACCCTGTGTTCAGGCCGGCCACGCCGAGGCGCCGGACTGCTGGCTGCTGCTGCTCGAACTGCTGCAGCTGCAGGGGCAGCAGGAGGCCTTCGACGAGGTGGCGATCAATTACGCCGTGACCTTCGAGGTGTCGCCACCGTCGTGGGAGCCGAAACGGGTCGCCGCCGCCGAGCCGGCGCCGGCCCCGGCCGCCGGCCCCGACGAGGAAGAAGCCGGCGAGGCCTACCCGCTGCACGGCGACATCAAGGGCGCGCGCTTCGCCGACCTGCCGGCCTTCGCCGAGCAGCACGACTTCGTCGTCATCGACTGCGCGGCGGTGACACGCATCGATTTCGTCAGCGCCGGGGCGCTGCTCAATGCGCTGACCACGGTGCGGCGCAGCGGCAAGCAGATCGTCTTCCGCCACCCCAACCATCTCGTGGCCGAACTGTTCGGCGTCGTCGGCCTGAAGGCCGTGGCCGAAGTGATTCCGGCCAGACACTAGGAACTTCCCCATGGAGCAATACCACGGCACCACGATCCTGTCGGTGCGCCGCGGCAATCGCGTCGCCATGGGCGGCGACGGGCAGGTCACGCTCGGCAACATCGTCGTCAAGGCCAGCGCGCGCAAGGTCCGGCGCATTCATCACGGGCGCATCCTCGCAGGCTTTGCCGGCGGCACGGCCGACGCCTTCACGCTGTTCGAGCGCTTCGAGGCCAAGCTCGACAAGCACCAGGGCAACCTGCTGCGCTCGGCCGTCGAGCTCGCCAAGGACTGGCGCAGCGACCGCGCCCTGCGGCGCCTGGAGGCGATGCTGGCGGTGGCCGATCGCGAGAATTCGCTGATCATCACCGGCAACGGCGACGTGCTGGAGCCCGAGCAGGGCATCGTCGCCATCGGTTCGGGCGGCGCCTACGCCCAGTCGGCGGCACGCGCGCTGATCGAGAACACCGAGCTCGATCCGGCCGAGGTGATCCGCAAGTCGCTGGAGATCGCCGGCGACCTGTGCATCTACACCAACCACAGCTTCACCATCGAGACGCTCGAGTGAGCGGCGGGGGCGCCGCCCCCGCCGGCCCCGTGCCGTTCCCCGTTATCAGCAGGACCGGGATGCCGCCATGACGCAAATGACCCCGCAGGAAATCGTTCACGAACTCGACAAGCACATCGTCGGCCAGGGCAAGGCCAAGAAGGCCGTGGCCATCGCGCTGCGCAACCGCTGGCGGCGGGCACAGGTGGCCGAGCCGCTGCGCCAGGAGATCACCCCGAAGAACATCCTGATGATCGGCCCGACCGGCGTCGGCAAGACCGAGATCGCGCGGCGGCTGGCACGGCTGGCCAACGCGCCGTTCATCAAGATCGAGGCGACCAAGTTCACCGAGGTCGGCTATGTCGGGCGCGATGTCGACACGATCATCCGCGATCTCGTCGAGATCGCCATCAAGCGCGGTCGCGAGCTGGCCATGAAGGGGGTGCGCGTGCGCGCCGAGGATGCCGCCGAGGAGCGCATCCTCGACGCCCTGCTGCCGTCGGCGCGCGGCAATTTCTTTGCCGAGCAGCCGGCCGGCGACGAGAGCGGGACGCGCCAGAAATTCCGCAAGAAGCTGCGCGAGGGCGAACTCGACGACAAGGAAATCGAGATCGAGCTCGCCGCGCCGGCGATGCAGGCCGAAATCTTCGCGCCGCCCGGCATGGAGGAGCTGACCTCGCAGATCCAGGGGATGTTCCAGAACATGGGCGGCGGCCGCAAGAAGTCGCGCAAGCTGAAGATCGCCGAGGCGCGCAAGCTGCTGATCGACGAGGAGGCGGCGCGGCTGGTCAATGACGAGGAGGTCAAGGTCGAGGCGGTGCGCAACGTCGAGCAGAACGGCATCGTCTTCCTCGACGAGATCGACAAGATCGCCGCGCGCTCCGAAATGCAGGGCGCCGACGTCTCCCGCCAGGGGGTGCAGCGCGACCTGCTGCCGCTGGTCGAGGGCACCACGGTATCGACCAAGTACGGGATGATCAAGACCGACCACATCCTGTTCATCGCCAGCGGCGCCTTCCATCTGGCCAAGCCGTCCGACCTGATTCCCGAGCTGCAGGGGCGCTTCCCGATCCGCGTCGAGCTCGAATCGCTCTCGGTCACCGACTTCGAGCACATCCTCACGCAGACCGATGCCTGCCTGACCATGCAGTATCAGGCCCTGCTCGCCACCGAGGGCGTCGCCCTGAGCTTCGCCGAGAGCGGCATCCAGCGCCTCGCCGAGATCGCCTGGTCGGTCAACGAGAAGACCGAGAATATCGGTGCCCGCCGCCTGTACACCGTGATGGAGCGCCTGCTCGAGGAGGTTTCCTTCTCCGCCGGCAACAAGGGCCCCGGCACGCTGCTCATCGACGCCGCCTACGTCGACGAACGCCTCGGCGAGCTGGCGCAGAACGAGGATCTCTCGCGCTACGTCCTCTAGCGGCGCTCCGGCAGGCCGTCGTTCCCGGCCCCCGGCCGGCCTGCCCCTTTCCGGTTTCCCCCAATGCTGCTGCGCATCGTCGCCATCATCTTCCCGATCTTCGCCATCGTCGCGGCGGGCTATGCCTACGCACGGGTGAGGAAGCCCGACATGGCCTTCGCCAACCAGCTCAACATGGACGTCTTCGTCCCCGCGCTGGTGTTCGCCGCGCTCGCCGGCCGCGATTTCGACCTGCTGGCCAACTGGAAGCTGGCCGTCGGCGGCACGCTGGTGGTGCTCGGCTCGGGCCTGCTCGCCTGGCCGGTGGCCCGGATGATGAAGGTGCCGGTGAACACCCTGCTGCCGCCGATGATGTTCAACAATTCCGGCAACATGGGCCTGCCGCTGCTGGTGCTGGCCTTCGGCGAAGCGGCCTTGCCGCTGGCGGTGGTGCTGTTCTTCGTCGAGAACGTGCTGCACTACTCGCTCGGAACCTGGATGCTCGATCACCGCGCCCGGCTGTGGAACCTCTGGCGCGTGCCGGTGATCGCCGCCGCGCTCGCCGGGCTGGCCGTCAGCCTGCTCGGGATCCCGCTGTGGACGCCGCTCCATACCGGCATCCGCATGCTCGGGGACGTTTCCATCCCGCTGCTCCTGTTCTCCCTCGGCGTCCGCCTCACCGACTCGGCTGCGCGCGACCTCCGCCTCGGCCTCGTCGGCGCCGCCCTCTGTCCGCTCGCCGGCATGGCCGTTGCGTGGACCGTCGCGCCGCTGCTCGGACTGGCCGAAACGCAGGCCGCCATGCTGCTGATCTTCGGCGCGCTGCCGCCGGCCGTCCTCAACTACATCTTCGCCGAACGCTACCGCCAGGAGCCCGAGCGTGTCGCCTCGATCGTGATGATCGGCAACGTCGCCGCGCTGCTTTTCGTGCCGCTGGCGCTGTATCTCGCCCTGCCGCGCTGAGCGGCCCGCCGCCCGCTTGCCTCCGGCGCCGGATTGGCGTTAGATGGGCGGAGAGGGGGCTCGACAGGAAAAGAACCGTGACCGGCGGGCGCCCCCGCGCAGCCCGTGCCGGCGCAACGTCAAGGAGGGTGAGATGGGAAGGCTCGATTCGTGGCGCGTCTCCACGCGCATTCAGCTCCTCGTCGGTCTGATGCTGCTCGGCCTGCTGGCGCTCTGCGTGGTCGCGCTGGCGCAGCTGCGCGACAGCATGCTCGAGGACCGCAAGGCGAAGACGAAGAACCTGATCGAGGTCGGCGTGGGCGTGCTCGCGCATCACCACCGCCTGGCCCAGGAAGGGCGCCTGAGCGCCGACGAGGCCCGCGCCGCGGCGCGCGAGAGCCTGCGCGGCCTGCGCTACGGCGGCAACGACTACTACTTCATCCTCGACACCGGGCACCGCTATGTGCTCATGCCGCCCAAGCCCGAGAACGAGGGCAAGGACTTCCGCGAAATGAAGGACGCGCGCGGCACCTTCCTGATCCAGGAACTGGTGCGCGCCGGGCGGGCCGGCGGCGGTTTCGTCGAATACTGGTTCCCCAAGGCCGGCCAGCAGACGCCCGAACCGAAGCTCTCCTACGCCACGCTCTTCGAACCGTGGAACTGGGTGATCGGCACCGGCATCTACATCGACGACGTCGATACCGAGTTCCGCCGCAACGCCACCCTGCTCGGCGGCATCTCGCTCGGCCTGCTGGCGCTGCTGAGCTTCTTCGGCTGGCGCATCGCCTCCAGCGTGCTGCGCCAGCTGGGCGGTGAACCCACTCAGGCCGCCGCGGTGATGCAGCAGGTCGCCGCCGGCGACCTCACCGCCTCGGTCGGCTCGCCGCCCGCCGGCAGCCTCCTGCATACCCTTGGCGGCATGGTCGAGACGCTGCGCCGGATGGTGCGCGAGATCAACGAGGACGCCCTGCGTCTCGTCGATAACGCCGAGCACATCAGCCATGCCTCCGGCGAGGTCTC